>DAIQQC010000001.1:12878-68377 GCA_036787005.1 Dehalococcoidales bacterium
GCCACTGATAATCCGGAAAAATACGGCAATCAGATCGTAAAAAATCTCAGGAGCCGGGGTTATGAGGTTTATCCTGTAAACCCCAGGCTCAAAGAGCTGGAGGGCCTAGATTGCTACCCCGCTATTACCGACGTCCCCGTCAGGGTGGATGTGGTGGATTTCGTCGTTCCCCCCAAGGCGACCGAGGAAATCCTCAAACAGTGCCAGGCCCTTGGATTGGACCGCATCTGGCTCCAGCCCGGCTCGGAAAGTGAAGCCGCTATTGCTTATTGCCATGAGAACAACCTGAAAGTGGTCCATAGCGTATGCGTAATGTTAAGTTGAAAGAAAAATTGTTTTTTCTCTATATCTAGTTTAGATAAAAATATAATTTTACGGAGGCAGCTGATGAAATACGCGATACCGGTTAGCAGCGGGGTGATGTGCTCGCACTTTGGCCATTGCGAGCATTTTGCCCTGATCGATGTTGATGAGTCCAGGAAAGAAATAGTTCAGAAAGAGCTTATCGCGGCGCCCCCGCACCAGCCTGGACTTCTCCCTCCCTGGCTGGCAGGGCAGGGAGTAAATTGCGTCATTGCCGGCGGTATGGGTATGAGCGCCCGGGATTTATTTACCAGCCATGGCGTTAAGGTAATTATCGGTGCCATGGAAAGTGATCCGGAGAAAGCGGTGCTGAACCATATCAATGGCAGACTCACCACCGGCGGCAACACTTGTGATCATTAAGATGTATAAAAGAAGCCGGAGGGATACAGACGGCGAAGGCTTGCCGGACTCCGTGACGAAGGAAAGATTGAAAGATATAACTCTGATATTGTGAATCTGTAATCAAAGAGCTGCCTGTTACATTGAAATAATCCGGGAGGCATACCGTGGCTTCTGCCTGGGATACATTACAGGAACAAATTAAGGCTGAAATGAGGAAAATATACTCTGAAACTGTTATCGAGCACAATTTGAACCCCAGAAATCTGGGTAGTTTTGGAGATGCCGACGGCTACGCCCGGATTACCGGTCCTTGCGGCGACACCATGGAGATGTGGCTGAAGGTGGCGGATAATAGAATTGTTAGAGCCGGTTTCGCCACTGACGGCTGCGGCACCACGATAGCTTCGGGCAGCATGGTCACGGAGCTGGCAAAGGGCAGACAAATTAATGAGGCGTTGGGAATCGGGCAGCAGGATATTCTCCATGCCCTCGGGGGACTGCCTGAAGAGAGTGAACATTGCGCCCTCCTGGCTGCCAGTACGCTGAAAGCGGCCATAAAAGATTATATTGAAATAAAGAATAGCCCCTGGGAAAAGTTCTATCGTCAATAATAGCGGTAAAGAGATGGATTTTGTTGTCGGCGACCTGGCCTTGCGAAAATCATGGGGCTGCGGACGCCGTCGGGGCGGTCAATGCCGCCGCCAGTGGAGGCAGGGGATTGATTAGTTCCTCCGTTTACGGTCCGGTTCCGTCCCGGCGGTTGGGACGCAGCCTGGGTATAAATAACATCCCGCCTAAAATATGCTCCTACTCCTGCGTGTACTGCCAACTGGGAAAAACGGAGCGGAGGCAAATCAGGAGGCAGGCCCTCTACGAACCGCACTGCCTCGCCCGGAGCGTCAGGGAGAGAGCCAAACAACTCCGGGAGAAAGGCGAACTCATTGATTATCTTGCCTTTGTCCCTGACGGTGAGCCGACACTTGATATCAATCTCGGCAAAGAGATTGAGCTGCTGAAGACATCGGGTATTAAAATCGCGGTCATTACCAACGCCTCGCTTATCTGGTACGAAGACGTGCGGCGGGATTTACAGAAAGCCGACT
Organism: Dehalococcoidales bacterium; assembly: GCA_036787005.1. GTDB lineage: Bacteria > Chloroflexota > Dehalococcoidia > Dehalococcoidales > RBG-16-60-22 > JBFYTX01. The sequence continues at coordinate 14,690 of DAIQQC010000001.1, forward strand.
GGGTCTGCCTGAAAGTAGACGCGGTTACTCCGGACGTCTGGAACAGGGTAAACCGGCCTCATCGACAACTGAAGCTGGACATCATCCTGGACGGTTTGCTTCACTTCGCCAGGTCGTTCCGGGGAGTGCTTACCACAGAGACGATGCTCATCATGGGTATTAACGATGACAGCCGTGAAGTGAGTAAAACGGCTGATTTCCTGGCACACTTGAAACCGGCCAAAGCTTATTTGGCGGTACCGACGAGGCCTACCGCTGAACTGGTCAAACCTGCCACCGATCAGATGATGAATAACGCCTTCCGGACCTTCCGTGAGAAGCTAAAAAGGGTGGAGTGTCTTACCGGTTATGAGGGAAACACCTTTGTTTCTACCGGTAATGTGGCTGAGGACCTGCTGAGCATAACCGCCGTGCATCCCATGAGAGAAGATGCCGTGAATGAATTACTGCACAAGAGTAATGAGGACTGGGGAGTTGTGCGGGGGTTGATCAATAATGGCAGGCTGCTGGAAATAAGATATCAGGGAAAGAAATTCTATGCGCGTAAGTTGGCAGGCCGGGTTAGCGATAGCAATAATTCCTGACCGGGCTTTGAACATATTTATCCAACGATAAGGAGGAAACATGTCTGGAGATTTACCAAACCTTCTAGCTGACTTGAAAGATACGGAAGTACTGGAACTGGTTCAACAAAGGCTTGAGGCTAAAGATGATCCCTTGAAAATATTGGAGGACGCACGGAAAGGTATGGAAATCGTCGGCAAGCGTTTTGCCACCAGTGAATATTTCCTGCCCGAGCTCGTCTTTTCCGGTGAGATTCTTACCGAGGTAACCAATCTGGTGAAACCTCACCTTGCGGGATCGGGCGCTAAAGTTAAGAAAATCGGTCAGGTCGTTATCGGTACCGTAGCCGGCGATATTCATGATATCGGCCTGAATATTGTTGAGTTTATGCTCGATGTTAACGGTTATGAAGTTACTAACCTTGGTGTGGATGTCCCCAAAGAGAAATTCGTCCAGGCTGTGAAGGATACCAAGGCGCCGGTACTTGGCTTGAGCGGCTTCCTTACCCCCGCCTTCGATGCCATGAAAGAAACCGTAGCGTCCGTAGAGGCCGCCGGCATCAGAAATAAAATCAAAATTATGATAGGCGGCGGCCAGATGAATGACGAAGTAAGGAAATACGTCAAAGCTGATGCCTACGGCAAGAATGCCATGGAGGCCGTAGCCCTGGCGAATAAATGGTTTGGCGTAAAGTAAAACCAAAAATAGAGAAACTTGACCGGGTGTGCCATGATTAAAAAGAAAAAAGAGATATCATCAACCGAATACTCTAACAAAGATACGGTAACAAGACAACGGGCCGGCAGTTTTTCCCCTTTTGATGAATTGGCTGCGGAATATGACGCCTGGTTCGATGGACAGGGCAGCCGCATCTTTTTCAACGAGGTCCAGGCGTTCCGGGCAATACTGCCCTGCCTGCCGAAACCATGGCTGGAAATAGGTGTCGGCAGCGGGCGGTTCGCCCAGGCTCTCGGCATCGATACCGGCATTGACCCCTCCGGCAAGCTGATCGAGATAGCCAGAAGCCGCGGGATAAACGCCTTTATCGGCCGGGGAGAGGAACGGATATTTGATGCGGAATCATTCGGCGCTGTATTTCTGATTGTCACCCTCTGTTTTTTAGACTCACCGCTGGCTGTTTTGAAGGAAGTCAGGCGCATCCTCATTCCGGGGGGCAAACTGGTACTCGGCCTGGTCTTAAAAGACAACCCCTGGGGAAGGTTGTACCAGCGAAAGAAAAATGAAGGGCATCGTTTCTACAGGTACGCCAGATTCTATAGCTGTAGTGAGGTGGTCAAGCTAATGTTCAGGGCGGGTTTTATGGGAGACGGCATGATTTCCACACTGATGCAAAAGCCCGGGGATGTCAGGCTGTTGGAAGAGCCGAAGGCAGGTTATTACCCTGAGGCCGGATTCACCATACTGATCGGGGTCAGGAGAGAAAAGCACATTACTGTTGCACCGGAGAGGTAGGAAGCCAGTGGCAGTCCTGCGGATATGTAGATTACCCGTTGACAGCGTTTTAAGGCAAAAAGCCAGGAGGATTTCCAGCATCGATTCTTCCGTACGGCGTCTTATCAATAATATGATTGAAACGATGCAGTCCGCGCATGGGGTCGGGCTCGCAGCGCCGCAGGTCGGTAAGTCCTTACGGGTCATCGTCGTGCAGATGCCTGGTGAAGAACCGCAGGCGATTATCAACCCGGAAATAGTAAAGCGTTCCGGCGAACAACAGGTTACCGAAAGCTGCTTGAGCGTTCCCGGCTATTATGGCGAAATGCAACGTTCAGCTGAAGTCACCATTAAAGGGAAAGACCGCCGGGGGAAAGCGGTCAGAATCAAGGCTGCCGGACTGATGGCAGAAGCGCTGGAGCACGAAATCGACCATCTTAATGGTGTTTTATACATCGATAATATCGGGCAGGAAGGTAGCCTTTACAAATTAGAAAATACCGAATAAACAAAACCGTATATCTGGTAAGTGGCATGGGTGACGGTAGCGTGATAAAAACTAGATCATATTTGTGCGTCGGCTGCGGGCGTTGTGCTGAAGGCTGCCCGCAGCAGGCTATCTCCATGGTTGCCGGCCAGGCCCTGATTAGCCAAACATTATGCAACCATTGCCGTATATGTTTGGGATTGTGTCCCACGGGCGCCATCGTTGAACTTGAGCCGGTATCGAAAGAAGGCCTGGCAGTTACGGTCGACTCGTTAAAACAGGAAGCCGATGACCTCATCGGGCGAATCGAAAGACTCCGGCAGAGAAATACTGCCAGAGGGACCAATAACAGTGAACTTCAGTGAAATAGATAAGGCGCGAAATCTGCTGGGGCTTGGCGAGACGGCCACCCTTAAAGAAATAAAGGCGGCTTACAGGAGACTGGCCCACCTCCACCACCCGGATAAGCACAGCAGCGCCGATGCCACTGAGACTGAAACAATGAAGAAGTTAAACAGGGCATATGAGCTTCTCACGGGTTATTGCGCTGAATATAGATACAGTTTCCACCAGGAGAATATCGCCAGGGTAAATTCGCAAGAAGAGGATTATAAAAGGTGGCACGATAACTGGTCTTTCTAATAATAAATAACGCTAAAATATTCGGATGATTTGATGACATTATTTCAAATTCTGGTATCCACGGTTATCGTCAGCCTCATTGCCTTTGCGGGTGTCATTACGCTGTTTTTAAGGAAGGAGCTTTTAAACAATGTCCTGCTCGGGCTCGTAGCTTTATCTACGGGCGCGCTGCTCGGAGGTGCGTTCCTCCACCTGTTGCCTGAAGCAATATCCGAGAAGGGCGCTGATTTGGCTGTATTTTTATACCTGCTACTGGGTTTTTCCATTTTCTTCCTGCTGGAACAATTCCTGCAATGGCGTCACCAGCACACCGCCACACCGCAGGTAAAACCGTTCTCTTACCTGATACTGGTAAGCGATTCAGTACACAATTTCATCGATGGGCTGATTATCGCCGCCAGCTTCGTTACTAGCTTCCATCTTGGTGTTGCTACCACGCTGGCGGTAGCCCTGCACGAGATACCGCAGGAGCTGGGCGATTTTGCAGTGCTGGTCTATGGCGGCTTTGGCAGAAAACGGGCCCTGGTGTTCAACTTTGCCACGGCCATAACGGCGATTCTGGGTGGCATCGTAGGTTATCTGGCTTCTTCTATCATGGAGACTTCGATCATTTATCTCCTGCCTTTCGCCGCCGGGAATTTTATTTACATCGCTGCTGCCGACCTGATTCCTGAAATTAAACATCACACCAGTTTTAAAAGGGCTGTAATTCACTTCATTATCTTCCTGATCGGTATCAGCATCATGCTGGCAGTGAAATACATACATTAGGAGGAAGAAAACAATGCTGCGTATTACTACTTTAAGTGAAAATACCGCCGGAATGGGAGATTTCCTGGGAGAATGGGGTTTGAGTATCCTGGTGGAAACCGGGGATATAACGGTTCTCTTTGACACCGGGAAAAGCACTTCCGCCGTTTACAACGCCGATTCACTTAAAATCGACTTTTCCGCAATCGACAAGATAGTATTAAGCCACGGCCACTACGACCATACCGGCGGATTGCGTGCGGTATTGAGAAGGATAAACAAGGAAATTGAAATAATTGCCCATCCGGATATCTGGCAGGCCAAGTACTCGCGGCGCAAGAACGAACCAGCCCGCTATATTGGCATCCCGTTCCAGCCAAAGGAATTGGAAAGCATTGGCGCTCGTTTTCATTTAACCAAAGAGCCCGTCAAATTAACTGATAACATCATGACCACCGGTGAAGTGCCTATGGTAACCGATTACGAGCAAATAGATGAAGGTTTATTCGTGCAGGAAGGGCCTGAATTACAGCCCGATAAACTTCTCGATGATTTATCCCTCATAATAAAGACGGAAGCGGGTTTGGTAGTAATCCTGGGTTGCGCCCACCGGGGGATAATCAACACCATCCATCGTATCAGGCAACTAACAGGAGTAGAAAAAATCCATACCATCGTTGGAGGCTCGCACCTTATGGGTGTCTCGGAAGAACGGCTATGGAAGACTATTGAAGCTTTACGAGAGCTATGCATTGAGAGAATGGGCCTGTGTCACTGTACGGACCTGCCTGCCGCCAGTATCCTGACCCAGGAATTCGGCAAGGTTTTCTTCTTCAACAAGGCAGGGACGGTTATCACCTCTTGAGAGATTATATTTAAGAGGACATATATTATCCCGCTGGAAAATCTTACCCTGTAATTATATTTCGTCAAGGAAATCAAGGTCACGGGATAACCTTCAACATACTATAGTCGGTTTGGTTCGAATCCCCTCAGGTGGAGTGTTCATCTTTAGGTACTGAATGTGGATAAGGAGTAGTTAAAAGACTACCGTGTATGCCCTGGTGTTGACAGAGACAGTTCCAATTGGTTATTATTGCAACCAGGTGCAATAATAATGAGTTGTTTCGCTACCCTGAAGAAAAAAGGGCTCAGACTCACCCGGCCGCGCAGGGCGATTTTGGAATACATCCATGACAAGGGTGATCATCTCACGGCTGAAGAAATTATCGACTTTGTTCATGGAAATCTTCCCCGCGTAAACAAGTCAACCATCTACCGTACACTGGAGCTCCTTGAAAAGAACAACTGCGTATTCAGAAGCGAGTCTAATAATCGGACTATCTATCACCACACCGAGGAAGGTCATCACCACCACCTGGTATGTAGCAAATGCGGTAAAACTGTAGATTGTGAAGAAAATATTTTCACGCCAGTGGAGAAGACATTGCGGGAGAATCATGGCTTTCAGATTGATTTTAAGCATGTGGTCATGAATGGACTTTGTGAAAGCTGTCGCAACAAGTCCGGCTAAGAACCCTCTATTTTTTTTACCTTTTAATTGCAACTAGTTGCAATAACTATAAATCGCCACACGTAACGGGAGGAAAGAATGGACGTCAAAGATTTAAAGAACCCAAGGCAGGAAATCGAGGAAGCAATAGCTAATGGTGACCTGCCAAAACTGCTGCGAATCAGCGGTTTGCTGCACGGTCATTATTGCCCGGGGTCCGCTATAGGCGTCAAGGCGGCAGCCAGGGCAGTGAGGGAACTGGGGGGTAAGTCAACAGGTATGGAGGAAATTATTGCCATCGTAGAAACGAATAGCTGTTTCGCCGATGGCGTTCAGATGGTAACGGGTTGTTCCTTCGGCAATAATGCCCTTATTTACCGGGACTACGGAAAAACAGCTTTTACCCTGGCTAAAAGGACGGGCGAAGCGATTAGAATATCGGCCCTCTTTGATCGTGTAAACCAGGAACGTTCCCCTGAAGCTAACGAGCTTTGGCAAAAAGTGGTGGTGAAGCGAAGCGGTAGCGAGGACGAGAGCCGGCGGCTTACCGAACTGTGGAAAGAACTGTCTTTCAAAGTTCTGGAGATTCCCGACGAAGAAATTCTTAACATCAAGAAGGTAAATATTGACGTCCCCGCCTATGCCCGGATTTTCACCAGCGCCAAGTGCTCGGTATGCGGGGAGAGCATCATGGAGCCGCGTGCCCGGCTGAAAGACGGTAAGTTCGTCTGCCTGCCCTGCTCCGGTCAGGCGTATTACCAGCTTGCCGGCGATGGTATGGCGATCGTCAGCTAATGAATTATCAGACCGAACCCGATCTTATATCGGAGGTGTCTAGTGACAAATTTATTCGGCAAGCGGATTACCGATAAAGCCATAGAACTATTTAACAATAGAGCATGAAATGAATGTTCGGTAATTCGATAGAGATTGATAATGATTAACAAGAAACAAGAAATGTTGGAGCATAACGATAAGCTTATTTATTATGCGCAATACATAAAGCGTAAGTGGCTGATTTTACTTTTCTTAGTACTCGCGGTTTTTGCCATGTCCGTAATTTCCGTAAACGCTGGCTCTTCTTCTATTGACGTTTGGGAAGTCATAAAAACATTCTTTGGTCTGGGCAGTGAAAAAGCCTCTCTGGTGATATGGCAGATTCGTATGCCGAGGATAATTATTGCCATTATTGTAGGTGCAGGCCTTTCCGTGGCCGGCTGCGTCATGCAGAATAATCTTAAAAACCCTCTGGCCTCTCCAGACACTCTAGGTGTATCCGCCGGGGCGGCTTTCGGAGCCAACCTTGCGATTATCGTGCTTGGAGCGGGTACCATTCTTTATACTGCTGGAGATGCAGTAGCAATTAACAATCCTTACATAGTAACAATTTGTGCCTTTGTCTGCTCTATGGGGGCCGCAATGATCATTTTAGCCCTGGGGAAAATCAGAGGATTTTCGCCCGAAGCGATTGTGCTGGCCGGTGTAGCTCTCGGGTCGTTGTTTACGGCAGGAACCACGCTCATTCAATATTTTGCGCCGGACGTAAAAATAGCGGCCGCCATTTTCTGGACTTTCGGGGACCTGGGGAGAGTTAGCTGGCATGAGACATTCATCATAATCGCAGTTGTTGTCCTGGCGGCGATTTATTTTATCTTAAAGAGATGGGATTACAACGCCATGGATAACGGTGAAGAGACCGCAAAAAGTTTAGGGGTTCGTACCGAACGAACTCGTTTTTTAGGTATGCTGATATCATCATTGGTTACGTCGGTAACCGTTTCCTTTGTAGGCATGATCGGATTTATTGGATTAATCGGCCCTCATATGATGAGACGAGTAATTGGCACTGACCATAGATTCCTGATTCCTGCATCCATGCTGGCTGGAGCCGCCGTGCTATTGATTTCTGATACTCTGGCCAGAACAATAATAAAACCGGTAGTTTTACCGGTCGGTGCCATAACATCCATACTCGGAGCACCTCTATTCATATATCTCCTGATGAAAGGAATGAAGGAGAGTAGTAGAAGGTGAACTTAATAATCGAAAATTTATCATTCCAATATCCGAGCCGTAAGGTATTAAGCGATATTTCACTTTCCCTTAATAAAGGGGAATGTCTGTCCATACTTGGAACAAACGGAGTCGGCAAATCTACCTTACTAAAATGCATTAACCGGATACTCCGGCAGCAAAACGGAAAAGTCATTGTTATGGGAGAAGATGTAAAAAGCTTGAGCGGAAATGACCTGGCAAAACACATCGGATATGTGTCTCAGCGTAATAACTTTTCAGTGAGCTCGGTATTTGACGCTGTTTTATTGGGCAGAAAGCCATATATCAAATGGGATGTAACCAAACGGGACCTGGAAATTGTGCATAACGTCATGAAATCGCTTGGCCTGGAGGATTTTGCCCTGCGGAATGTGGACGAGCTAAGCGGAGGCGAAGCTCAGAAGGTAGCTATAGCCCGGGCGCTGGCACAGCAATCAGATGTGCTGATGTTTGATGAACCAACGAGTAACCTGGACTTAAAAAACCAGTTAGAGGTAATCAGTATTATTAAAAACATCGTCAAGGAACGGCAAATTTCGGCAATCGTAACGATGCATGACCTGAATATGGCTCTCCGTTTTGCCGATAAGTTTTTGTTCTTGAAGGGAGGAAAAATCTTCGATGCAGGAGATATCCATATCGTCACCGAAGAGAACATCCTAGCTGTATACGGTGTCCCTGTTAAGATTCAGTTTCATCATGATATACCGGTAGTAATACCGGTTTGATAAATAATGGGAGAGAAAATATAGATGGAAAAGAGAATTAGCACGTTACTAGCCGTGTTAATATCGGTGTCTTTGTTACTTGTCGGTTGCAGCACAGGGGATAGCACTGCCACGAACAATACGGAAAAAGAAATAACAGTAACGGATACCCTCGGCAGAACAGTTACAGTTCCTTCGGACGCACAAAGATTTGTCGCCATCGGACCCGGCTGTTTAAGGCTGTACTGCTATGTAGGTGATGTCTCCAAAATAGTCGGCGTCGAGCAGATGGAGGTCACCAGCGGAGTCACCGGAAGGCCTTATGCCCGGGCAAATGAGGAACTGCTACAACTACCGTTAATCGGACCGGGTGGACCGGGAAACGCACCGGACCCTGAAAAGATATTAGAAGTTAATCCGGATGTTATTTTTACTCTTTATAATTCGGACGTCGCATCCATAGACGAGCTACAAACTAAGACAAATATTCCCGTGGTTACTCTCTCCTATGGAGTTACCGCGGTCTTTGACCCTGAGTTAGATAAGTCTCTTGAACTAATTGGCACGATAACCGGGAATGAAGAACGGGCAGCGGAAGTTGTCCAATTTTTCGCTGCATGTAAAGAAGACCTGATGAACAGGACAAAAGACATCACGGCTGATAAAAAACCGAGAGTATACCTCGGTGCGCAATCGTCCCGCGGGACGCATGGCATCGAAAGCACCAGCGGGAATTACGCACTTTTCACCGTGGTCAACGTCAGAAACGTTGTTGATGAGGCGGGAATCAACCAATATGTCATCCTGGATAAAGAAAAACTGCTGGATATGGACCCGGAAATTATCTTTATTGATGCCGGCGGCCTGGCCAATGTGCAGGCTGACTACAAGTCCAATCCCCAGTTCTACCAGGGGCTTTCCGCTTTTAAGACCGGGAAATTGTACATGCAGCTTCCGTTTAATTACTATTCCACAAATATTGATATTGCGCTTTGCGATGCCTATTACATCGGGAGCGTTGTGTATCCCGAAAAGTTTAGTGATGTGGATATCGTGTTAAAATCAAATGAAATATTCAGAAAACTGCTGGGCAAAGAACTCTATGCCGGAGTTGCAGGAGAGTATTATGGCGGTTTCCAGCAGTTAAGCTTTGAATAAATGTATTCGTTTGCTAATAGAATCTCGGAACGAGGGGGATTTCCTGACTCCCCTTCACCTCTCTCTATCGCTTAAGAGTGTACACTGAAAACGGCATGATGTTAGGACAGAATAATCTTCCCTTTGGCATCTTTTCGGTAGTTATAAACAGGATGGTTATCATATGAAACAACCTGAAAAAAGTAGAGCAAAAAAGAAACCCGAAATTATAAAGTTAAGACCGGTGGGAGTGGTCAAGAACCAGTTTCAGGAGGCAAGCCGGGGTGACAGGTATCAGGCTTTAACATGGCAGGACAGGGCTACCAGGATGAAGGCGCAGAGCCAGTCTATATCTGAACTCATCATCGATCCTGACCTCAAAGGTATTCTCGATGGCATTGATGATTTCTCGCACTTAATGGTACTTTACTGGTCACATCTGATTCCGGAGGGAAAGCGCCGGGTGATGAAGGTACACCCACTAGGAAGTAAAGCTTTTCCCCTGGTCGGTATTTTTGCCACACATAGCCCCGCACGGCCGAATAGCATCCTGGTCACCGTGGTGCATCTGATAAGCCGCGAGGGTAATATTATTAAGGTAACCGGTCTAGACGCTTTAAACGGTAGTCCTATATTGGATATTAAGCCCTACATCCCTGACCACCATGAATTAGAAGATGTCAGGATGCCCGACTGGATGAAGAAGATGCACGAAGTGTTCCAGTAATTCGGATTTAATGTGCCATCAAACATCTAATACGCGCCCAAGCGGCATAACCAGGGCAGTGTCTGGACTGGCAAAGAGAACAATCTCCTGGAAACGCTGTGATGAGAAGTATCTTTTAAAGCCGTTGCGCAGGCACAGGAGCTTTGCAAGGGAGGGATTCCTTTCTCTGAAATCGCCACAAAGCCAAACCGTACTCACGAATCGATTGTGTAGCGGGCGATATCTAAAAAGTGGTGTGTTCCATCTCAGGCTACGAAAAAGGAAAAGTCGGTTGTATGGAAAACTGTGGATCAGGACTTTAAGGTTTTCCAAGGAGACCCCTCTCCAAGACTATCCGTAGAAAACCTTGAAGTCATGTTATGCCTTCTCGCGAAAACACTTCCATCGTTGCGGCTGCTTCAAGAACACTTGGGGCATGCCAGTTAAAACACGACAGTCAAGTATCGAAAGATAGCCGATGAAGAGCATTGCGAATGGTTCGAACACGCCTGTCGAGGAAAAACGCTCAGCAAACTGTTAGGTAACAATTCAAGCAATTGTGACTCAACAATATACTTTTTTGTTACCTAATATACTCTCGGAAATACAGTACGCCGAGCGTCTTGACTTATGTAATCTCTGGTTATACACTAAAGCAGCATCTGGTGGGAGGTGCTTATGATGAAGTGCCGGAAATGCCAGACTGAGAATGCTGAGGGAGCCGAGAGGGGGATATCGTTGATATTGAGGTAACACCTAATGACCTAGGTATTCTGTACCCCAATCGGGGGTTCATCACCCACAGCAACCACTTCTATGCGGAGAGGTTCAAACCGCACGATATGATTAGCACCATCTACCCCGATTCCGTAATACGCTCCCAGAGACTGGCTAACCTGATGGAAGAGCGTTGGGGCCGGCTCTCCGTGATGTCATGAAGGAGCTTTTGCAGCACAATAACCACCCCGAGTCCATCTGCCGGCATATCGACCCCGAGGTTCCTGAGGTGTTATAGATGAAGACCACCGCCAGCATCATCAGCCACCCCAAGGAGCAGAAGAGGTACATCGCTTGGGGTAATCCCTGCGAGAACGAGTACCTGGAGTACCAGATTATAGGAGGGCGCACCATGTTTAAGGAGTATGACCTCAAGGGCAAGGTAGCCATCGTCACGGGGGCAGGTAGTGGTGTCGGAAGGAGCATAGCCCTGACTTTCGCCGAGGCTGGTGTGGATGTCGCAGTAGCGGCCCGGACGAAAGAGAAACTGGATAAAACGGCCGAGGTAATACGTAGTCTGGGCCACAAGGCCCTGGTCATAACGGCGGATGTTACCAAGAAAACGGACGTGCAGAGCGTGGTCGCTCAGACCCTGAAGACGTTCGGCAAGATTGATATAATGGTCAATAACGCCGGAATCGTTATCCTTAAGCCGATAGTCTACGTGCCGGGCATGAAGTTGGAAGGCTGGGGGGTGGCCGACAGCTGGGACACTCCCTTAAGCGAGAAGGAATGGCATCAGGTGCTGGACACGAATTTGACCAGCGCCTTCCTCTTCGCCCAGGCGATAGGACCCTATATGCTAGAGCGAAAGGAGGGTAGGATAATCAACATCAGCTCCAACAGCGCCGAGCTGTCCCCGCCTTATTTCTCCTCCTACTGCGTCAGCAAGGCCGCTTTAAGCATGTTTACTCGCTGTTTGGCCACTGAGTGGGGGGCCTACAATGTCACCGTCAACGCTATCGCGCCCGGCAGTGTGCTCACCGACCTCAGCGCCCCTGTACTCAAAGACGCCGAGAGAAAAGAGAGGATACTCAAGGCCGTGCCCCTGCAGCGGTTGGCGGAGCCCAGAGAAATAGGCCTGATGGCGGTTTATCTGGCCTCAGATGCTGCCGCCTACGTGACCGGCCAGACCTTTTTAATTGACGGCGGGCAGGTCACCCGGGGTAACGGCTTCTAGCTGCAGTACTGGCTAGAACAACAACCTATTTATTGCCAGGCACCTACTTTACTGTATCGGAACTATCTCATCTTAGAGTACACGTTTTTTTTATTGTGAGCCTATGAGCTATAAAAGCGACAAGCCTTATGGAGAATAGTCATCTGCATAGGATATAGTGCCAGAGCCTGCTATGTCCATAAATGCCGAGCACCTCTCTCTGACGGAGTCCCATAACCTAACTGAGTGTGTGGTTACGAGAGACTGGTTACCTACATCACTCAGTGTGCTACATACTACCTGCGCTCAAATGATACCCTGTGTTTGTCCGCAGAGTACGAAGGATTAAAGCTTACTAGCATCATAGACAATTTTACCGCCAACGATAGTGATTAAATTTTGTATATCGCCTATATCCATCGTGTCAATGGTCAGTATATTTATGTCCAGAATGCAGAAGTCAGCTAGCTTGCCTACCTCGATAGAGCCCTTAATATTCTCCATATGGTCTAGCCAGGCACCCTCAATGGTGTACATGCGGATGGCTTGCTCCACGCTAAGCCCTTGGAAAATAGCCCCCTGTATCCCCAGTTTCCAGTCTGGCCCGGCACAAGGAACATCAGAACTGCCGGCGACATGGACCCCAGCATCAATCAGCCCTTTTAGCGGTGACGCCATTGGTTCTCCTAGCATGCCTGGCATACCTTGCTCATCCGACATATCGCCGCCGGTAAAGAATCGCATGAACTCAAGCATCATCCCCAGCTGTGGCGAGACGCCGACACCAAACTCAGCCATGCTTTTTGCCTTGCCCACTGATATAGAGCCGCCATGTATGACATAGTGGCGCAGGCCCTTGGGGTTATCACGCTCAGCCTTGATGAAGGCGTCGGCGCAGACGTCAGCAGCCCTGTCGCCGATAGCATGAATACCCACCCGCCAGCCGAGGTTGTGGGCATAGGCGATGATATCCGCTAGCGCCTGGATGCGTTCCTTATCGGTATTCCCGGGAGAATTCAGAGTCCCGTAGGTGCCGTCGGGGTACGGCTCATAGTTCCAGGAGGTCTGCATCATCGGGTTGCCGTCAGCGAAGAACTTGGTGCCGGCTATTCTCAGCCACTCGTTATCGGGGCCGCTATGCATATCGGCGGAGGCTAGGCTTTTTTGCATTTCGTCAATATTGCAGGTATTGTAAGGGGTAAAGACCATCAAAATGCCGACTCGCATCGTCAGCTTGCCCTCATTGTAGATTTCTTGGTAGGCGCGGATACACTCATCATCCCAGATCCCCTGATAGTCCCCGCGTGTGCCGGGCCCCAGGGCGCCGTCGGTAATGCTGGTTATCCCCAGTCTATTAAGGTCACGTATAGCGGCCAGAGCTGCTTGTTTTTTATCTTCTAAGTTGTAGGCAGGAAGTGCTTTTTTTACTACCAGATCCATAGACATGCCTTTTAGTAGCCCGGTAGGTTCTCCAGTCTCCCAGTTTTTGACAATCTCTCCTATCGCAGGGAACGGAGTATCCTTGGTGATGCCAACAATCTCCATCGCCTTACTATTAAGTAAGTCAACTGGTGGTAAAAAGCTAAAGTAACCGACAGTTAGACAGACCGGATTATCCGGAGATACCGGATCTAGATCCCAACGTGTTGGGAGTCTGACTGGATATTGCTTGGATTCCTCAATAGTATTTAAATTTAGGCCTACACCAATGATCCACCTGCCTCGTTCAATTGTCTGAGCCTTGTTCTCTACAGCGCTCACGATATCCGCAATTGTCTTTATGTTTGGGTCGGTAAGGTCAATGACCAAGGGAGGTTTTTCACTGCCGAATAGAGTGCTGTGAACGTGGGTGTCATTGATACCCGGAAGCATCGTTTTCCCTTTGAGGTTCAGAACCTTCGTATTCTTGCCGACTAACGCTTCAATCTCCTCATCCGTACCAACGGCGATAATTTTGTCGCCTTTCACCGCCACCGCCTGCGCGATAGAGAAGCTTTTGTCAACCGTGACTACCTTGCCATTGTAGATGACCAAATCAGCCGCTTGCTCTTCAGGAATATTCGCCGGTGACAGCCCTCTATCGCAGGATGTCATCAGGGGTAGAGAGATTAAAAGCAGGGCCATGAGAAGACCAAGGAATGGTACAACCACTCTGTTTTTCATCGCATCCCTCCTTCGGTTCAGTGAACGACGGTTTATTGGTGCATCGTCAGTATTTATAGCGAAACCCATGGGCAATTTAGTTAATTGAATCCTTTTTGTCAGGTCAAGTGGTTATATTATAGCTGTTATCGCTTAGTGGCCCTCATGGGGAACGTCATACCTCGGGGTGAGTGCAATAATCACCATGGTGATGGTTTTGTCTACCTTCTTGAAGTTGAGGGGGCAATGCGACATGCCTTTGGGGAAGAAGAGCACCGTGGGGGAGGTGATAACGTACTTTTCCTGATCCTTACCCTGGCCGATATAAATTTCAATCTCGGCATCGAAATCCGAGATGTCCTGTGGGTCAGAGCCGAAGAACATCATGAATTCCTCAAAGTCGTGTGAGTGTGGAAAGGGAACCATATACACGGGCTTGGTGATGAAGCGATATATGAAGCGGCAATTGGCATTTTCGTAGTTTTCCCCTTGCAGGTCTATCCACGGCCCGTGTATCGGCCCCGGCTCTATTGGTAGCGGGGTCACATACTTAGCGTACTTTCCGGCTGTCGTCACTCCGTTAGTCTCCTCATTGGCCGAGGCCGTAGGTGCCTTCACCGGCACTGCTGCCGGTTCTGTTGTCGGCACGGGGGTCGCGGTACAGCCAGTGAAGATGCTTACTGATAGCGCCAGTACCAGAACCCCTGCCAGCAAAATACTTACCAACTTCTTTTTATTTTTCATTTGATTCCTCTATTTGCCCTATTCTACTACTGTCCAGGCCCGATTAACAGAGCCAACAACGGACGCTGCGATAATGGCGCCAGTGACGGGATAATGGTGGCACGGGGAGACCAACAAAGAAAAGAATTAGAGAAGAAGTCCGCTGTTATTATTCCCGAAAAAACTCTAAAAATGCTCGAAGGTCTCTGGAGTCTACTTAACAAGCTCGCCAAGGATGAAATCGATCTTACAAAAGGAATGCGCAACACTAATGATGATGTCAAACTCCAATGAACTGACCCCTATCGAGATAATTCATGACGAGTGTCGTGACAAACACCGACATGCTCGCCATCAGCATCACCGCCTGGTCATTTTCCATTTTTAGCTCAAGGAGTCGGACGCGCTCCAGAAGTTCATCGACCAAGGCAATCAGAGTCTGCCGTTCTACACCTGTCCAAAAGTGAAGATCTCGAACCAGTTTTTGGCGATTGGCTCGAAGTATATCTACCGCGAGTTTTCCCTCTACTGCCGGAAAAAGTCTTTTTAAATCTTCGTTCAGAATTGGATGAAGGACGACCCGGCAGCGTTTCTTCTGTTTCCTATACCAGGCATCCAGGGTCATCGTCATCTCTTCTATGGGCATATCTAGCTTACCTCTGGTTACGACCGCCTGTTTATTTACATACCTCCCCACCGTCTTGTCAACGTATAACAGTTTGGTCAAAGCAGGAGTGCCTCCGTACCGTTTCCGCCAATCTGAACCGGGGGTGAGCCACACTGAAAAGGTTTCAGCGAAATCATCGTCGGGATGCTTCTGAACATACCATCCCGGCATATGACGCACAAATCGGGCGCTAAAAGGTATTACCTTATACTGTTCTTTGTAGGGCAAGGAGAATCGACCGAAGAGCTTGCGCCACTTTAGACTTTTGTAAAGGCGGTAGGCGTAGTTGAAGGCGTGACCGGCCTCGTGCCGGAGTATCATCATCACTTCCGCATCGGCTTCGGGTTCGATACCTGTCAGCCGGCCTTTGAGGCTACGCAGCTTAGAATCGACCATGTAGAATGGTATGCCAATTACAGGGACTCGATTAGGGCAACCCCACCCCTCCGATAGATAGGTTTCTGGCCTGATAGAAATTCCAGCGCTTGCCAACTCCTGGTAGAGCTGGAGGACCAGCCTTTCAACTGGAGTACCATCAATCTTGAGAGCAAGTTCGTTAATTCTCTTTGATAGTAGTCCTTGCTCCGGGGTGTCTGCCATACTCATACGTACCGCATCTCTGAATAAATGACAGGTCTTCGCTTTCCTGGTTTCATTATAGTCCTCTTTATTCATTCAGAGAAAGCAAACTAAGGAATGAATTCCTGAATCTTCAGGTCTTTTCTATTTTGGCAGAAATCAGGATATTGATTTAAAAGTGTAGAGTAAAGTACAATAAATTACGACCGCAGGTTAGTAAGCACAAGAGGCGATAGAAGAGAAAGGTGCGAACCATGTTAAAGGCGAAAAACTCTCCCAAGGCCCAGACGGTGCTGGGTCCAATCGATGCCAGCTCGCTGGGTATTACCCTTCCTCACGAGCATATTTTCGCCGATGGCAGGAATTTTTTCTTCTCCGAGCCAGCCGACCCAGCCGAAAAAGCATTAGTTTACGCTCCGGTCACACTTGAAAACCTCGCCTGGGTGCGTGCCCATGCCCTGAGCAACGCGGACTGCCTGCAAATGCCAGGCGAGACGGTGCTGGTTAAAGAACTCCTGGTGTACAAGCAGGCCGGGGGCAATACCATCGTCGATGTCAGCACCAAACCCTTCGGCGGCGTCAATCCCGTAGGGCTCAAGCGGCTCGCTCAAGCCACCGGCCTTAACATTATCATGGGCACTGGCTACTACCGGGGGCTACTGTATGCGCCGGAGGTAACTGCCATGACCGAAGAACAACTCCGGCAAGAAATCGTTCGGGACCTGACGGTGGGCGTCGGTGATACGGTAGTGCGCGCCGGCATCATCGGCGAGATAGGATTGACACCCACTCTGCGCGAGGATGAGCGCCGTTTGTTGCGCGCCTGTGCCGAAGCCCAGCGCGAGACGGGGGCTCCCATTACCATACACCCTCCCAGCCCAGACGATAGGCTGATACAGGAGGTATTGCGCATCCTGCGGGAAAACGGCGGCCGACCAGAAAAGACGGTCATTTGCCATATCGATATCATGGGATTCACGCCGGATACGGTCCGCCGCATCGCTGATACCGGCTGCTTTATCGAGTTCGATACCTTCGGACACCTGTTCCCGCCCTTCGTGCTCGGGGAGAGCGTGATGGGCTTCCCGAGCGAGATGCAACGCATCAGTGCCGTGAGACAGCTTATCAGCGATGGCTACCTGAATCACATTCTCCTCTCCCACGATACCTTTCTTAAGGTGCTGCTGACTTCCTGGGGTGGGTTTGGCTACGGGCATATCTTACGTAACATCGTACCGGTAATGCTTCGGCAGGGCATCACAAAGTCGCAAATTCGAAAAATGATGGTGGAAAATCCCAGCCGTCTTTTATCTTTTATAATATAAGGCTGTTACCGGCAGGTTGCCGGAATCATATTTAAGGAGGAAAAACAGCAATGGGCAAGTATGACAAATATTTCATGACCGAAGCAAATCTCCCAGCGAGCAAACAGGAGACCGCCGCTAAGAATGCCGGGATATATACCCATGTAGCTTGGCTCGATACCAATAAGATTCCGGGAGCGTTTTATACAGAGTGTGTCTGGTATTATAAGCCCCGTAAAAGCTCTGTTGGTGCCCACACGCATGATTTTGATGAAGTAATCGCGTTTTTCGGCTCCAACCCGGACAATATCCATGACCTAGGGGGAGAGGTGGAGCTATGGTTGGGTGGTGAAAAGCATATCATCACCAGGAGTTGCCTGGTCTTTGTCCCGAAAGGGATGGAGCACTGCCCTTTATCCTTCAACAAGGTTGAACGTCCCATCTTCCACTTTACGGCGGGCACAGGCGGCAAATACATATCGTCAATAGAGAGAGAGGACTGATTTTGTTATTCACCCGGAGATAATCAACGGATTAAATTTAATGATTGAAACCGGCAACAAAAAAATACGGCTGATGCGGTCCGATTGCTATGGTTGAGGGAGTCGCTGACAAGTAAGTCCAGTATTGAAAATGCCGACTTAAACAGTAGCGCCGATACCCTTGGGTACCTCAATCAGAGCTACCAACCCCCTTGGCAATATTGGTGCAGATGAATGTTTCGTAACTCTTGACCCCTATTATGCTGGACAGGATTTTCTTTACTATTCTGTCTATCTCTGCAGTAGAATGGCACCAGATAATAATCATGACATTGAATCTACCAGCAGTGACAGAAACGAATATGCACTCCGGTATCTCATTGATGATTTTAAGGTTGTTATCCAGCTCCGTATTGTCAACGTTAATACCGATTATTGCCTGCATAGGAAAGCCAACCTTGCTTGGCTCTGGCAGGGCAATAATATAAATAATGCCTTCCACGATGAGCCGATGCACTCGGCGCCTGATAGTGGAAGAATCTACGTGGAGCTCTTTAGATAACTCCTTACTATTTTTACGGCCATCTTTGACGAGCTGCTCAATTATCTGGTAATCCAACGCATCTATCATCGCTAATACCCTCTGAAAGAATCACCGTGGTTCCAGCTTAAAAACTGCCTTCTGAACTAGATGCCAACCATTGCAGTTTTATCCTATACTCTCTTATCGTCCAAGTCAATGCTTTCAAGGATATTGATGGAAAGGGGGCAGGTGGGGTACAATCAGGTACGTCTTAGTAGTTGGCTGGGCTGTCATAGATAAAAATAGTATTCCTAGATAAACAATAAGGATAATAGAATGAAAAAGAGAAAAAGACTTGAGATTATCGAATGCAGCTGTACGATGTACGAAATAGGCAAACAGTACGGCTCCGTTCGCCGTAATAGTCTTATTACTTCAATTAACTCACTTTTTAAAGAATACATTACATTAAATAAAACCAGCAGAGAAGAAATAATCACGACAATGCGGAATTATCTTTCACTTGTGAAGAGTTTTGACCCTGAGTTGGTGGAGATGCTCCAAGGACAAGCGGAGGGGGCGGGGGTCAGCCTTGAAGAGGTTTTCCTGCTAAGATGCAACTTCGAGCTCAGTTTTTATTACCAGCAAATGAAAACCTTCTGTACCTCTTTTGCAGTCACCGGGCAAGCCACCAGAGACGGTAAAACCATCATCGGGCAAAATTTTGACGCTACCTGCGGCAGGTCAATAGATCTGGTGAAAACAACGCATGTGGATGGGCTGAAACAGCTGTCACTGGTTTTCTGGGGAGCCTGTGAGCTGGTCTTGAACTCAGCGGGCCTGGGGATGGTCTTAAACGTCATCGTGAGCCCACCGGAGGAACAGTTATTCACTTTACCCGCCTGCTGTGTCATACCCAAAGCGATGAGACAGAGGCGAATCGGCGATGCGCTAGGGGTTTTCTGCGTAGCCGGGCGTAGCATGATGAATTACTGCCTGGCGAGTAAAGAGGGCGATATTATCGGTATCGAAACAAAACCCGATGATTTTAACGTGCTGCAACCCGAAAGGGGCATCCTGGTCCATGCCAACCATTATCACACCGAGCGGTTCAAGAAGGGTGAACTGGTGTACCTAGGAGCTCCGAGCACCTATATCCGCGAACCACAGATAAAAAGGCTCATTGAAAAGCACTACGGGAACATCACCCTGGAGCAGATGATGGAAATCATGTCCAACCATAATAATCATCCCAGGGGTATCTGTAATCATGCCCTGGAGGGGTCTACGGCGGAGACACTGGCTTCCGTAATTATGGTACCCGAGGATAATGCGATGTACGTAACGGCCGGGCATCCCTGCAAGTATGAGTATGAAGAATACATATTATAGCAGCTATTCAGGGCGTAAAAACATATCGATAACAGAGCGCCGAAGGATTGCACGAAAAGATAGCGCAAATCGGTGAGCGGTAACGGTGAGCAGTAAAAATAAAAAAACGATAGTTAAAATGTACGGACTACCTGGGGACAGGGAGCGGATTGCGGGGCTTTTCTTCAATTTGAGAGAGGTAGATATAGTTAGCCTTAGGATTAATACTTTTAGCCATATTCATACAGATAAACGTCTCGCAGTTTTTTAAGCCCTTCAAGTTGCAAGTAATCTTCTGGACCAGTACGTGAATTTCCGCAGTAGAATGGCACCACAGGATAATCATGACATTGAATCCCCCCACAGTGACCGAAACAAACTTGCATTCCGGGATGGCACAGATAGTCTGAAGGGCGCCATTTAAATCCTTCTTGTCAATATCCAAACCGATTATCGCCTGCACGGGGAAACCTGCCTTGAAAAACTCCGGGAGAGCAATAATATGAATCGCCCCGTCTTTGATAAGGTGACTCACTCTCCGCCTTATGGTTGAAGAATTAACGTTGAGCTTATTAGCCATTACCTTACTGGTAAGGCGCCCATTCTTTATCATTAATGAGATTAATTGACTATCCAGCTCATCTATCATGATAATGACTCCATCTAACCGACAGCTTTAACTAACACCGCCACGAATAATTTCATGTTTAATATTCTGTGTTCGAGCGAGAATAATATATATCACTTTAAGCCCTTTGTCAACTCTCTTCCGAACTGAGGTTGCCGCATCTTTCCCGAAGCGGTCACCCGTTTTTATCGTCTTACCTCACACATTATGTGCAATCTTGTTCCCATAATGTTCATTTTTATTGACACTGAAAACATAACTGTTATAACTTAAAGTAATTTCAATGGCTGGTAAGGCATCTTTGTATTTATAATCCTTTTTCAGACTCACAGGTAATGGTAAGAGCGAAAGTTTGAAAGGAGTTATATTATCCGGTGAAAGAACAAACAGCAGATAGAAAATCAGCGCGATACCGGTAAAAGTATTACACTAAAGATAATGTTAAAAGTAAATAAAAACTAAAGGAGGAGTAAAAATGAAAAAACTATTTCTAATCTCGTTAATCTTGGTGATTGCAGTTGGTTTGATTCTTGGCAGCTGTGCCAAAGAAGCTGCGACGCCAACATCGCCATCCCTGACCCCCTCACCGACATCGAGTCCAACACCATCACCCACCGCTAACCAGCCACAATATGGTAGCACGTGGGTCATGCTGTCAGATACAATCCCAGCCAATGTGAACCCCCCGGCCGATGGAGGCACTCTGTCGGCTAGGCATATGGTTCCCTGCCTAGAGCCATTACTCCGGCTGGACGTAGATGGAACTCTCAAGGGGCATCTGGCGGAATCCTTTGATATTGCCGCCGACGGTAAATCCGTCACCTTCCATATACGCGAGGGTGTCCAGTTCCACGATGGTACCCCCTTAAATGCCGAAGCGGTCAAATACAACCTGGAAAAAACCGCGGCGTCAGACCTCTGGGGCGCTGGCGTTCTGAAAACGGCGGCATCTTACGACATCCTTGGAGAGTATACCCTCCGGGCGAATTTTAGCGCGTACAACTACAACTACATGACCGCGCTGGCTGGGCTTGTCGGCATGATTGCCTCACCAACAGCTCTACAGAAACCTGCTACAGCCGAAACCATATCCGAGCTCCACATGGTAGGCACCGGGCCTTTCCTCTACGATAGCTTCAAGGAGAATGACTATGTCAAATATACGAAGAACACGAATTACTGGCAACCCGGCAAGCCCTATCTTGACGCGATTATCATAAGGACGATCGCCGACCGCACCGTCGCGGCGATGTCCTTCATGGCGGGCGAGGTAGACGAGTTGGCGACAGGACTCCAGCTGGCTACGTCGAATATGCTGGAGGAACTAGGGTATACTATCAGTCAATACCCGCTGCGGTTCCATTTTGCCATGATGACGGACAGCGCGAACCCGAATTCGCCCTTTGCTGATAAAAGGGTACGTGAAGCTCTTCAGTATGGCGTGGACAAGCAGACTCTGGTTGATGGTCTCGGCGGCGGCATCGAGAGAGGGTTTGTCGCTCTGTATCAGATGGCCGAACCAGGGGACCCGTGGTATTGCCCCGAACTACCCATCCGCGAATATGATCTGGTCAAAGCCAAGCAGCTGCTAACTGATGCTGGCTACCCCGATGGCTTCACGACAGTACTTCATTCGGACACCTTTGCGGAGATGAACTTCTTAGAAGCGCTGCAAACCGAGCTTCAAAAGATGGGCATCATTGCCGAACTTGACATTGCGGATATGGGGAGGGCATACTCCCTTTGGATGGGCGGTTGGGAAGGCCTGGAGCATCCGGGTTACCCGACCTATGATACCATCCCCGGTGTTAACTCCCGCTGGGGCGACCCGGCCTTTTGGCCTAGCATGTACGTGCCGGCCGGATGGTATGACATGTGGGCAGCGGTAATGGCCGAGGTTGACGATGCCAAGCGCGTAGAACTGATGAAAGACATCGTCAGGCTTGACTATAATGAGTGTCTAACCTTTACCTGGAGAGGGGACGCGCCTTTCGGTGTTAACGACGGAACTTCTCATGGCTTCGTACTTCACGTCGGTGGTGCCATGGACATCTGGTGGCCGGAAGCCGTTTGGAAAGAAAAGGAATAAATAGAGATAGCAAAAGAAAAGGAATATATACATACCGGTGGAGGGGCTAAGTACCGGCTGGCTCCTCCACCGAAGGGAAAGTTTGCAGGTTCGTTCGGATTATCGGCGGGAACGGGCTTTTAATAAAATATAAGAAATTTTACGGTTAATACAAGACTTGTTTTAGCAAACCAGCTAAAGCAAATCAGGGTTATTTCAGGTTGAGGAATGTAGGTCCCACGAGGGTTGACGATACACTGCCTTTTTGAACATGCTGCTAATGACATGCTGGAGGCTTTGAATGGCAGGGTACATGATTCGCCGGGTATTTATGGGTCTCATCGTCATCCTAATAGTGACTATTCTGGTATTTCTGCTGATACGGCTTTTGCCGGGCGACCCGCTTTTAATGTATCTGACCCAGCAGCAATTTAGGGATACGCTTTACGACCCCGCCCAACTGGCACAATTGCAGGAAAGGTTCGGCCTGGACAAACCGCTGCCCATGCAATATATAGACTGGATAGCGGGTATGTTCCGCGGCGATTTTGGAGAATCAATTAGTCTTCAGGAGCCGGTATCGAAGCTGATTCTTGACCGTTTGCCGGTGACCATACACCTGAGCATCATCGGCGCTGTCTTCGCTACAGTTTTCGGCATAGGTATCGGGATAATCTGCGCTCTCAGGCGAGGCACATGGTTAGATAATGTGCTTACGTTCCTGGCCAATATCGGCATAACCATACCCAGCTTCTGGGCAGCCATTATACTCCTTTATATTTTTGGTCTCAAGCTGCACTGGGTGCCCATCGGGGGTTACACCTCACCATTCGAGGACTTCTGGTTAAACACCCGCCAGATAGTATTGCCTGTTTTTTGTTTGTCGCTCTTTGGCCTGGCGGCGAATGCGCGCCTGACGCGCTCCTGCATGCTCGATGTCATCGCCCAGGACTACATTCGCACCGCCTGGGCTAAAGGTTTGAAAGAGCGGGTTATCGTCGTCAGGCATACGATTAAAAACGGCCTGATTCCGTTGATTGCTAATATGGGTTTCCTGGTCGCCGGCCTGTTTGGCGGCTCGGTGATTATCGAGACTTTGTTTAACATTAACGGCGTCGGCAGGTTACTGACAAGTGCCCTTCTCGGGCAGGATTACATGATTGTGCAGGCCAGCACTCTGCTTTTCACCGCATTGATAACATTCTCTAACATCGTAGTGGACATTTCCTACGGCTGGCTTGACCCCAGGATAAGATATGATTAAGGAGTTCTGGTATGGCAGATAGTGCAGACTCTGGAACCCCTTTCGGTGACGATGTCGTATTGGAAGTGCCTTTAAAAAAGTACAGCGAATTCAGGCGTACTGTCTCTGTATTCTTCGGGCGCCCGTTGCCCGTCGTTGGCCTGGTAATCATTGCTATCTTCATTATCATCATTATTTTCGGCCCCTGGATTGCCCGCTATGACCCCCTTGAGACGGATGTCATGAATTCGTTAAGGCACCCCAGCCGCGAGCATCTCCTCGGTACCGACGAACTTGGCCGGGATACGTTAAGTCGATTGATTTATGGCGCGCGTACTTCGCTGTTCATCGGCATTGTGGTAATTAGTATATCTACAGCTATCGGTGTATTGCTGGGGCTTATTGCGGGGACTACCAAGGGAGCAAAACACCATATAATCATGAGAATTACCGACGGACTGATGGCCTTCCCGAGTATCATACTGGCTCTGGTTGTCGCCGGATTGCTCGGCGGCGGCCTGCAGAATATCATTATAGCTCTGACCGTTGGTATGGTAGCACCAATTATCCGTATCACATGTGGGATGGCCCTTTCTATCAACGAAAATGACTATGTTTTAGTCGCACGGGCTATTGGTACGAGTAAGATGCGCATAATGCTGAGTGAAATCTTACCCAACTGCTTTGCCCCAATACTGGTGATGATGACGATGGGTATCGGGTCCACCATCTTGGCAGAGGCGGGTTTAAGCTTTCTGGGGGTAGGTATCACCCCACCGACACCGGTCTGGGGCCGCATGGTAAACGACGGCTATAAATTTCTTCTAACCAATCCCGAGTTGTCCATGGCGCCGGGGCTGGCAGTGATGCTGGTGGTCTTCGGTTTCAACATGATGGGGGATGGCCTTCGCGATGCACTTGATCCAAGGCTCAGAGGTGTAGTCTAGGAAATCCGGATCAATAAGGAAAACGATGTGAACACTCTGTTACAAGTTGAAAATCTCAAGACCTATTTCCGAACGTATCGGGGGATAGTCAAAGCGGTGGACAATGTTTCCTTTTACGTTAATGATAAAGAAATAATCGGGCTGGTGGGAGAAAGTGGCTGCGGCAAGTCCGTAACCATGCTCTCCGTGATGCAACTGATTCCCACACCGCCAGGCAAGATAGTCGGCGGGAAGGTTATCTTCGAGGGGCAGGACCTGCTCCAGTACAAAGCTAAAGGCGACCAGATGAGTTCCATCCGCGGCGGGAAGATAGCCATGGTATTCCAGGAGCCGATGACCTCGCTTAACCCGGTATTAACTATTTGCCGGCAGTTAACCGAGACGCTGGAACGCCATCTCAGCATGGACACCCATGCGGCGAGGATACGAGCCATCGAACTTCTGAAGCTGGTAGGCATCCCTGCGGCAGAAAACCGCATCGATGCCTATCCTCACCAGTTTAGCGGAGGCATGCGTCAGAGGGTGATGATTGCCATGGCGCTTTCCTGCAACCCCAGAATCATTATCGCTGACGAGCCCACCACCGCCGTGGACGTCACTACACAAGCACAGTTGCTGGAACTTATGAAGGAAATGGTGGACCGATATAACACCTCACTCGTTATTGTTACACATAATCTGGGCGTGGTCGCTCAATATGCTCAGAGAATTTATGTCATGTACGCCGGGCATATCGTGGAATCAGGCCTGTCTGATGATATATTCGAAAATCCCCGCCACCCGTATACCATCTCCCTACTCAAATGCGTACCCCGGCTGGACGAAACAATAGAAAAAAGGAAACTGATACCTATCAAGGGTTTGCCCCCTAAGCTTATTGATATGCCGGAATACTGCCCCTTCTTGCCCCGATGCGCATACAAGATTGAAAAATGCAAGACGGGGCCGGTTTCTGTACTGCGAGAGGTGGGTAATCAGCATTATATATCTTGTTTCGTCGATAGCCAGGAGAAGATATGACAATAGAACAGAACGATTCCGTAGTGCAGGTAAAAAACTTAAAAATGTATTTTACGATTACCCGAGGGCTCTTACGCCGCAAGGTGGGTGAAATTAAAGCTGTGGACGATGTCAGTTTTATCATCAGGAAGAATGAGACCCTGGGGCTGGTGGGAGAAAGCGGCTGCGGCAAGACGACCGCAGGCCGCTGTATTTTACGGCTTTATACTCCTACCGCAGGTTCAATTATATTTCTCGGGCATGATATATCTACTGTGCCGGAGCACCAAATAAGGCCATTACGTAGCCATATCGGTGTTATTTTTCAAGACCCTTATAGTTCTCTCAATCCCCGGCACTCAGCAGGCACGATTGCTGGCAGGCCTTTAATCATCCATCAAATGGTCAACAATAAAAGAGAATATGATGGTAGAGTTGCTGAGCTTTTTAAGCTGGTGGGACTTGACCCCAGCATGATGGACCGCGTTCCTCATGAATTCAGCGGCGGTCAGCGACAGCGCCTGAGCATAGCGCGCGCGCTTGCGTGCAGCCCTTCACTTGTTATCTGTGACGAACCTATTTCCGCATTGGACGTATCGATTCAAGCCCAGATAATCAACCTACTTGAAGAGCTGCAGGAAAGACTAGGCTTGGCATACCTCTTTATCGCCCATGACCTGGCTGTCGTCCAGCATATCTCCGACCGTGTGGCGGTCATGTACCTCGGGCGTATCGTGGAGATATCTAATTCAAGGGAGCTTTATAAAAACCCGCTGCATCCGTATACTAAAGCTTTGCTCTCGGCGATACCGATACCTAATCCGCGAATTGAGAGGACACGCCATCGTATTATACTTAAAGGCGAGGTCCCTAGTCCGGCCAATCCGCCGGGCGGTTGTCATTTCCATCCGCGTTGTGTTCTGGCAACATCCGAATGCGCTCAGGTAAACCCACCCCTTAGAGATGTAGGCAACGGTCACGAGGTAGCCTGTACCAGGGTGTAATATTAAGAGCGAAAGGAGAAATTTCGTCGTCGAACGAAGGAGTGGTACTACTCGGAGGATGGTTCATTATTGGCATAATAACCTCGGATAGGCGGGCTCTACCAGGGGAGAATCAGGTAAAGTCTGGTGTTAGCGCCCCTACCATTGGCAGTCTGATACACAATTGGTTAAGTGGTATCCTGCCTGTCCATAATCCTTAATAAATCCGATTCGCGATGTTATTTCTACCCTGTTCTGTCCTATCCTGCTTACGGCGGTATTACTGATATTAAAAAAATCTTGTTTAAAGGAGCAAACGATGGCTGGAGGCTATATGGGAAGACTCCTGTGGGTAAATCTTTCCACGGGAGAAATAAAAGTTGAGCAACTTGATGAGAGTCTTTACCGGGATTTTATCGGTGGCTATGGCCTGGGCGCCAGAGTACTTTACAGTCGCCAGAAAGGCGGTGTGGATGCGCTGGGACCGGATAACATCCTGGGTCTGCTTACGGGGCCGCTTACCGGAACGCCGGCTATCAGCGGCACCAGGTATACAGTTGTGGGAAAGTCGCCGCTGACGGGGGGTTGGGGAGATGCTAACTCCGGAGGCCATTTCGGCCCCAAGCTCAAGTTCGCCGGCTATGACGGTGTGTTCTTTACCGGCATCGCGGATAAACCGGTCTACCTGCTTTTGAACAACGGTAAAGCCGAGATAAAAGATGCCAGGGAATATTGGGGTAAAGACACGTATTACACGGAGGACACCCTAAAGTCGGAATATGGCAGCGCCGCTGAGGTTGCCTGTATTGGTCCGGCCGGAGAAAAGCTCTCCCGTGTCGCCTGCATTATCACCCGTAAAGGAGATGCCGCCGCACGCTCGGGGCTGGGAGCGGTGATGGGTTCGAAGAAACTGAAGGCGGTGGTTGCCATGGGCGACCAGAAAGTGCCCCTGGCCGATAGCGAAGCTGCCGACAGGCTGAGAAAAGAGCACTGGGAATATTTAAAGATGGGGATGGGTGGCGGAATGAACATGTACGGCACCTCCGGGCATGGAGATACATCAGCCCTGAGCGGTGATACCCCTATTAAAAACTGGGGAGGCATCGGGGTTATCGAACTGCCTGATGTCACCGGTCTCAACAAAGATAAGATGATTGCCAACCTGGACCACCGGACAGGCTGCTGGCAATGCCTGGCGGCCTGCAAGGCTGTCCTTAAAAACGGCATCCAGTATCCCTATCCAGCCGGGACTAAAAGACTGGAGTACGAAACTATTGGTGCTTTTGGGGCGAATTGTAAGAACACTAATGCCGAGTCCATAATTATGGCCAGTCATCTCTGCAACAGCTACGGCATGGATACCATATCCGCCGGAAGCATCATCGCCTTCGCTCTGGAACTTTATGAGCACGGCATTATCACTAAAAAGGATACCGGTGGCATCAACCTCAAATGGGGCGATCCCGATGCCCTCGTCGCCATGACGGAGAAGCTGGTAAAACGCGAAGCAATCGGAGATATCCTCGCCGAGGGAGTTAAAAACGCTGCTGAGAAAATCGGCAAAGGCGCCGAGCAATACGCCGTACATATCGGCGGGCAGGAGCTGGGCATGCACGACCCCAAGCTCGGCGGGCGCCCCTTTCAATTCCCCCGCCACCCGACGGGTACCGTGTACAAGATGGATGCCACACCGGGCCGCCATACCGGAGCATTCGGGCCTGACGGCTTTGAAAGGCACCTCAATAACTCCATGGGCACCTGTCTATTCTTGTTCCTTTCTCCTTTGCCTAAAGACCCAACAACACCCCTCCCCTTCGCCGCCAGCATGATGAAGGCCGTGACCGGCTGGGACCGTTCTCTGGATGAGTTGCTTGAAGCCGGTGAAAGGATTGGTACTATGCGGCATGTCTTTACCCTCCGCGAAGGCATCAATCCCCGGGAGCGCTTCGTGCATAACAGGATAATCGGGCGGCCACCGCAGAAAGATGGCCCGCTAGCCGGCGTATCGCTGGATATCGAGGAGGAAACTGCCTGGAACCTGGGTGCCCTGGACTGGGACCGGGTGACGACCAAACCCAGCCGGAAGAAACTGTTAAAACTAGGACTGGATGACGTGGCAGCAGAGCTCTGGCCGCCGCCAGTGGCTCCTGGGTTCGATCCGTCGAGATGA
Source organism: Dehalococcoidales bacterium (assembly GCA_036787005.1). GTDB lineage: Bacteria > Chloroflexota > Dehalococcoidia > Dehalococcoidales > RBG-16-60-22 > JBFYTX01. The sequence goes on from DAIQQC010000001.1 coordinate 43,468, forward strand.
TAAGAACCGACTCGTAACATAAGCGGGTATCACCAGAGTTAAAAATACGGGGATATAGTCCATTGCCAAAAGGGGGTTAGCGTGCCAAAAGGGATAATTGTTTACCTCTCCTACACCGGAAACACCAGGCAGATTGCCCGGGCAATATACAGAGGTATGAATCCGCTCATGGACAGGTGCGGTATCGTCAAGCTGCGCCAGACCAACCCGGCGGACCTGGTGGGTTATGACCTGATAGGTATCGGCAGCCCGGTGCGGCTTGGCAAAATGCCCGTCGAGCTCAAGGATTTTATCGTAAAAATGGATTCGCTGCAAGGAACGCACTGCTTCGTTTTCAATACCCATGCGGCACTGCCGGTCGGTTTCATGAGAGAGTGCGTGACCGCTTTGAAAGATAAAGGACTGGTCGTTATCGGTTTTAAAAACTGGTACAGCGCCGTATATCTCCCCTATGTTCCCAAGCCATATTTCACCGATGGTCATCCGGATGAAATCGACCTCAAAGAAGCCGAGCAATTCGGGCGGGAAATGGTGCTATACAGTCGCAAAATACATCAAGGCGAGAGCGACCTAATCCAGCGCCTGCCTGAAGGTAAAGAGTACGATAGGATTTACGGCGCTCAAATGACGGGCGCCCTACCCGTGGATGTGATGAAAGCACGCGCCCAGGGATTCAGCATAAACATGGAAAAGTGCACCCGCTGCAACTATTGCGTGGAACTCTGCCCCACGAACAGTATCGATTTCTCGGTAAACCCGCCAGTTTTTAAGAGATGCGACCAGTGCTGGATGTGCGAGCAGACCTGCCCGGAGGGCGCTATATCATTCAACTACCCGCCGCTCCTCAAATCCCACAACGTTATCGTGGAGCAGAGGTTTGTCCCGGCCCTCAAGCTCGCGGAAGAACTAGGCCGTTTCCGGCCGTTGGTGAAGCCTGAAGACATAGGGTGGGAGACACCTCTATTTATTACTAACAAGCCGCCGCGTTTTAAAATTATGCAATAACCCGAGGGCTTTATTCACGTTGAACTAATGATATCGCCTTCAAAAAAATACCCAATAAGAGAAGGGAGATGTTATATGGCTAAAGAAAACTTGGAGCAGAAAGTTAAAGACCTGGAGGCAAAGCTTACGGCCGTAACCGATATACAGGAGATAGAAAAACTGCAGAGGATATACGGTTTTTACCTGGATAACCGTATGTGGGATGACGTTGTGGATTTATTTTCCGATAATACCGAATCGCTGGAGATAAGCGATAGCGGCGTGTACCTGGGGAAAGCCGGGGTGAGGAGATTTTTCAAGGAATTCATGGGGAGAGGCGGCTTGCCGCCCATGCCCGGAGCCCTAGGGACACACATGCAGCACCAGGGAGTAGTCAACCTAGACCCGGGGGGTGTTACCGCCAAGGGAAGATGGCAATGCGTCATCTGGCTGGCTACGTCCCTGAATAATAAGCTATCGGCAGGGCTGGGTCACGGCGTCTACGAGGATGAATACATTAAAGAAAATAAAACATGGAAATTCAAAAAAATGCATTTCTACTTGGTGTTCCGGACCCTGCTGGATGAAGGATGGGTGAAGACACCGGTGGTGCTTTCCATGGCTAAGGGAAGCGCTGATTTACCCACTACCGTCTATAAACCTTACCCGTCCGGTTATGTTATCCCCTTCCACTTTAAGAACCCCGTAACCGGGAAGTAGAGAGGAGAGAAAAAATGACAGAGACCAAATATGGGAAGTATATTATTTCCAAACCTAAGATAGTAACACAGCTGGCGCATCACTCCAAGGAAGCCGCTTACCCCTGGAAGTTCCCGGCAGAAGTGTACCTGGATGGTGACATGGTGCCAGGATGCCCGGTATGGTTCGATATTAACTGGATTTTCGATACACACCTACCATCCGTTCCCGACTGGATTAAACCGCATAAACACGACCAGAATGAAATCCTTCTTTTTGTTGCCACAAACTCGGAAGGTAAACTGGGCGGAGAAATTGAGATATCAATAGGCAAGGGAAAGGACAGGGAAAAGCACACTTTCAGCCACACAACCGCCGTTTTCATCCCGGCGGGAATAACACACTGCCCGATTGTCTATAAAAGCGTCGATAAGAAAAAACCGCAAATGATGATGGCTTTACTATTCAATCCGGATTACACTTAACCGAGTTTCCTGGCTTAACCCGTGTGCCAAGTTTTAATAGCAGGGTACGAGGTTCTGTTTGCTTTTAGTTGTGCAAGAATACCTCGTAACCTCACTCCCTTTTGTAACCTCACCCCCTAACCTCCTCTCCAACCAGCTATATTGAACCAAGTCCATGAAGAACTGGTCGGAGTGGGGGAAACCAGAAGAGAGGGGGCTGCGCTCCCTCTAGCCGCGCACTCCCCTATTATAATGGGGAGAGAGAAAATTTAACGAGACGGTTATATGCGGCGAGGGGTACGTTAGAATATCAGACAAATGCGAATAGCACCAGTTACGATAAGCAGATTTTAAAAAAGAGCCTGCTTGCCTATTCTAACTATAAAGTTATTCCTCCCGCCGTTAATCCGGGTAGGCGGCGATAGCGTCTACTTCAACCTTGAAATTTTTGGAGGCAAGCCCCTCTACGACAGCCAGGGTTCCGGTGCTGGGCTTTTCTTTTAAACCGGGCGCATATTTATAGCATTCATCATGGAACTTGCGAATCACCTTAACCGGGTCGGCGGCACCTTTTTTCATGTAAATGGTATGCTTTACCATGGCGCCGATATTTAAGCCAAGCTCTTCCAAGGCGGCGTTCATCTTACGCACCACAACCTCTATCTGGACAAAAATATCATCATCCACGTCACCACCCTTGCTGAAATCCATTGCCTCCGTGCCGGAAAGAAAGATAATTTTTCCTACCGATAAAGTCTTGCTGATGTCCATCGACATCTCACCGTATAAAGTACGCTTAAAGTTATCCATGCTGTTCCTCCTTTATCTTAGTTATTCCGGGCTCCTGTATCTATTTTCATAGCTTGTATTCTTCAAATTCATACCGGCAAGGCTGTCCCCAGGCAACGTACATCACCTTATCCTCGGGGATCATAATTACCGAAGCCAGCGTCTCTCCCCGGGGCATCTGGGGGTTCATATGGGCACATATCGAGTTGGGGTAGTTATTATGGTCAGCCATGAACTCCATCATCAACTCAACGGTAAGGTCTCCATAGTGCCTTTCCATGAGTCTTTTTATCCGCTGCACCCGAATGTAGCTGTCACCTTCCATCAAACCAAAGGTGCCGTCACCCCTTTTCAGTCTTTCCGTGAGGTAATGGTTGGAGTGAACGAACATATCGGCTTCAGGCTGCAGCACGTTAAAGTCATCGGGCCTGGTCTCAATAGCGATAATGTCCCCTTCCGCGCTAGCGAAGGTATAATTCAAGATACTACGCCCCGAGGCGCAAACGACCCCTAGGGCGTCGCCGATTCTCTTCTGCCGCATCGCCCGCAAGATGACACAGCAACAGGGCACGTTAAGGGCCTGGTCTTTAACCGGACTTAACATTACGTTCAGAGTCATTGCTACTCCCGCGGAGTTCAGCAACACCTCGCAGGCGCCGCCAAAGACAAGCGATAGCTGTTCCAGATTGTCATTGTACTTTTTCCTGACCAGATCTATCGACAAACCGGCATTGAGGTCGAAGTTCTGGCCGATGATTGTCTTACCGCCCCTTGTCACCTTACCCGTAGCGGCAAAAGACGTGCAAAGACAGGTTACACGCTGGTAATATATGCCTAACTCAAACCGGCACATCAGCATTAAAATCTCATCAAACGGGACGCCGGCACCTTCCGCCTGTCCCTTCATCATCTCAATCAGCTCCGGGTCAAAACGCTCTACCGAGGGCAAATATTTACGGGCATTGGCCAAGATTTCCGCCTTGCTGACTTTCCGCACCATGCCGATGTTAACGATAAGCTCATTAATCGATTTGATAATATTATTCCGGCAAGCTACGCCGTACTGCTTCCCGATTTCATAAGGAGTGCCACTGCACTCATGGACCGGTAACTTCCTGCTATCTTTCATTTGCCTTCCCTTCAATGCCTGGCGTCTTGTTACTTGGCATCTTTACATGGCATCGTAGACAATTTTTCCGCCGGCAACAGTCATCAATGTCCGTATATCCGTTATTTTATGCGGCTCCACATTCAATATATCCTCGTCAAGAATACAGAAATCAGCCACTTTACCGGGTTCTATAGAGCCTTTGACCTGTTCCATGTGGTCCTGCCAGGCTCCTTCTATGGTATACATCCGGATAGCCTGTTCGCGGCTAATACGCTGGCCAGAGTCAGCAGACAAGTCTCCTGGTATAGACTCCCTTAAAACGGCTGCCTGTATCCCCTGTTTCCAGTCCGGGATAGTCACAGGAGCATCAGAGCCGCCGGAAACATGTACGCCTGCCTCCATCAGTGTTTTTAAGGGCAGCAGCTTCGTGGCACGTTCTTTGCCAACGGAAAAAGCTATAGGACCGGACATGACATTTGCCAGCACCGGCTGTACCGAAACACCGATATGATATTCGGCCATGCGTCTGGCGCTTTTCCCTGGAACGAAGTCACCATGAATGATGTAATGGCGGAGGTCCTTTGGCTGCTCCTGCTCTGCCCTGACAAAACCATCAATACAGGCATCGATGGACCTATCGCCGGTAGCATGAACACCTATTTGAAAACCGAGTTTGTGGGCATGGGCGACAATATTCCTCAGCTCCTGGCAACGCTGCTCGTCCGTCTGCCCTGAAAAAATAAGAGCCCCGTTACCGCCACCCGTATAATCTTCATACATCCAGGCGGTTTTCATCGGCGGTATGCCGTCGGCAAAAAGCTTGATTCCGGCTATCCTCAGCCATTTATTGCCAAAACCAGTGTGTATCCCGATTTCCGGCAAACCCTTGAGCAGTTCCTCAGGATGGTAGCGGCCGTAGGGAGTAAAGAGCAGCAAGATGCTAACCCTTACCGTGAGTTTGCCCTCATTATTCAGGTCGTTATAGATGCTGATACATTCAGAATCCCATAGCCCCCCATAAACCAGAGCTCCAGCCGGGCCCAGACTCGGCTCGGTGATGCTGGTTATCCCCAGAGTATTAAGTTCACGCATGGCGGTGAGTAGCGCCTGTTTCTTTTGCTCCCTGGTCAAGAGAGGCACAACGCCGGTCACCAGATCGTCCGTGAGCATCCCCCGCACTAAACCGGTAAACTCGCCGGTGACCGGGTCTTTGACAACCTCACCACCACGGGCAAATGGGGTGTCTTTATGGATTCCTGCCAGGTTCCAGGCCCTGGTGTTAAATAGAACGATACGTTCGCCGCGAAAGGGAATAGCCCCGATGTAGACAGGGTTATCCGGAGATATCCGGTCTAAATCCCAGCGTGTGGGGTACCGGCCCGAGTTTTGCTGACACTCGTTAAGCAATACCGGGTCGAGTCCCATACCTCGTATCCACTCGCCGGGCTTGGCCGACTTTGCTTTCTCACCTATGGTATTAACAAGGTCGTCGATGGATTTTACCGCCGGGTAACTGACATCGAGCACTACCGGAGGTCTTGTACCACCAAAAAGAGAGGCATGTATATGAGCATCGTTAATGCCCGGAAGCACGGTACTGCCTTGAAGGTCGATTTTTCGGGTCTTTTTGCCTGCCAGGGCTATAATCTCTTCATGGCTGCCAACCGCCAGGATTATACCGTCTTTAACCGCTATGGCGCGGGCAATAGAAAAATTCTTATCTACCGTGACGACTTTTCCGTTGAAAACAATCAAATCCGCTAGCGCCGATTCTAGCGGCGACCTGTTTGACGCCATGAATATCACCTCTCAGGTTGGACCGAAAAGACCTGTTGTTTTCCAGAGATAACGCCCCATCAGATTCTAAAAATTAAATTACACTCACTCTCCGTTCATTGTCAATTGAAATAAGCATATTGGGGATAAAATTGCACATATTGTGTTATTCAGGGAACGAGGCATATATTTCAGGTAACGCAAGTACGTATCACTATTCCACCCAAATTATTAGGATTTGCCTTCATTTACATGACCGGCGGACATACAAGTTCCATCGCCTGCTTCACAATATGTGCAATTTGTCTAGCGTTACGCTCATTTTTCTTGACGGTAAGAAGACGATAATTATATTTTATTAATTAACTCTTATCCTGCTGGAGATAGATGTTCTCTTAATAAATACTCTAAGCACAGAGGCAATGTATCATGAAGATAGACATGCGCTATGCCGACACCGTTTTCTTGAATGGGAAAGTCATTACAGTAGACGGGGATTTTTCAATCTGCCAGGCGGTAGCCACCAAGGACGGTATCATCGTAGCCACGGGCAGAAATAACAACGTCAGGTCTCTGACAGGTAAAAACACGCGGGTTATCGACCTTAAAGGCAAGACGATGCTCCCCGGTATTAACGACTGCCACACACATGCGGCTTTATTCGGTGGTACGAGGCCGCCGCTGATGCTTGACCTCACCTATCCGACGGTAAAATCAATCAAAGACATCGTCAAGTTAGTTGCGGAAAGAGTTAAAACGACCCACCCCGGGGATTGGATAAGAGGGTTCGGCTGGGACGAAGGGTATTTAGAGGAATGCCTGCAGGACAGGACACACCACCCCACGCGATGGGATCTGGATGTCATATCCCCGGACAACCCTGTCTGCCTGGGCGACTTTTCCGTGCACTCCCTCTGGCTGAACAACAAGGCGCTGGAACTGGCGGGTATCACCACGGACACGCCAGTCCCGGTGGGCGGAGACATTGTTAAAGACCCCGAGACAGGCAAGGTCACGGGGATAATCAACGAGCTTGCCGCCCAGGGAATGGTCATGAAGGTCATACCACCGTGGACCAGGGCGCAGAAGAGATCTGCGATAGTTACCGCCATTAAAATTTTCAACGAGCTGGGCATTACCAGTATTACCGAGGGCGCGCTGGGGCCTGGAGGCGTGGGCTACCAGGGGGGACTGCTCGACTCAGAGTGCATCGGGGTCTATAACGACCTCTATGATGAAGGCAAGCTAGACATCCGCGTGAATATATTCTATCTTTTCGGCGAGTACGGAGCTTGCTCCTATAAAGATTTCCAACAGATTATCCCCGCACTGGGCATACACTCTTGCTTTGGCAACGATTGGATAAAGATCGGCGGAGTGAAGATATTCGCCGACGGCATCCCTCCGAACAAGACCGCCTGGGTAAGTGAGGAGTACGCTGGAGGAGGGCGGGGCAGCCTGGTGGTGCCGGGTAACACGGAGCAGGAACACCGTGAAGAACTTGACAGGATGATAAAGCTGGCTCATCATCATAACTTCCAGGTAGGCGTCCACGCCATCGGTGACATGGCGATAGCCGCCACCGTCGACAGCTTCATCGAAGCTGAAAAGAATGAACCCAAAGGTTTGAGGCACTACATTGTACATGCCGACTTCATCTCGCCCGAATACGCTGATAAGGCGGCCAAAAACAATATCGCCATCTGTGCCCAGCCCGGTATCCAGTGGACCCTTGCCGACGCTAGCTCCTATCTAGTCGGCATCGAGCGGGCAGCCCAGCAGTGGCCGTACAAGACCATTCTTGATGCCGGCGCGCGTCTCACCGGCAGCTCCGATACGCCCTGCATCGCCCCCCACTGGCTGCAGGGTATTCAGTCTGCCCTATTAAGGGAGTCTAAAGCCACCGGCAAGGTAAACAATCCTGCCCAACGCATCAGCCGGGAACAGGTTATCCGCATGTACACGATATCTGCTGCCTGGCAGGACCACATGGAAAACCGGAAGGGCTCTATCGAACCGGGGAAGCTGGCCGACCTGTGCGTCTTGGGAGAGGATATTCTAGGCGTGGAGGCGCACAGCATAAAGGACATTCCTATAATGATGACGGTGGTCGGCGGGCAGGTAGTCTATGAAAGTGATGATTTTTAGGTCGGTGAGAGCCGGAGAGGCAGGCTAGCTCATCTCGTAGCGGTTAGACAGGCTACAACAAATAAAAAAGGGGCGAATATGGCAAAAGTAAAAATTACCGTGGTCAAGACATCAAATTATAACGAAATGTTCGGAAAAAATCTTCCAGCGAACATCGACAAAGCCATGCTTAAGCCGCAATGCCACGTCTTCAAGACCGGGCAAGAGTTCATTTTAAGCACCGATAGTGACGCGCCTCCCTCGCAGAGCTGGGAAAACTGTCCGGCAGGCTTTTGTCCCTGGGCTTATGCTGATATCCAGAGGGATATCACCCATATACTCTTCGGCGGCTCTTATCCGTGGATAAAGGATAATGGAGTGACTATCTCATGCTGCACGGACGGTTTAAGACCGGTTATCTTTAAGATTGAGAGAATTGCCGATTGACCACCGGAGGGGGAAGCGTCTCACGGGCCGATTACGGCATTTCCTGACTGATAATGTTGTCCGCGTTTTTCTGCAAAGTCGGATATACTAGAAAGGATTGAAAATATGAGTACACGTAAATACAGCAAATACCTCATTTCTAATCCCAAGCTTGTTCGCGAACTGGTATATCATGACCTTAAAAACGTATCAGGCTTTACCTTTCCCGATGAAATATACCTGGACAAAGATATCCTCGAGGAAGCCAACCACTGGCTGGATATCACCTGGATATGGGACAAGACCACTCCCCGGGAGCTGCCCGGCGCCCATTCCCATAAATTTGACGAGATTGTCCTCTTGGTTGGCTCCAACGCCAGGAACCTGAGAGATTTGGGCGGGGAGGTGGAGTGGGGTATGGGCGAAGGCAAAGACGCAGAGACCTACCTGATTACCGCCACCACCCTGATTTACGTCCCCAAAGGGCTGGTTCATGGACCCCTTGTTTTCAAGAGGGTGGATAGACCCATATTGAATATCGCTATCGGCATCAATACCGGAAAGTACGCCTGAAGTCAGGATGATATTATTGATATAGGTGAAGAACTGTCACCGACAGCGGATACCCTCAATATTGAGCAGCAAATATGCCTTCGACGGTTTTCAGGAGTTCAACATTTGCTCTAACTAATGCTACCTTCTCTTAAGTTTTAAAACTGGCGGACATGGGTTACAGGGAAGCACTGCGAACAGATGAAACACTGGGGAAAGGCCTTAAGGTGTACAAAGGCGAGCTGGTATATGCGCCCGTAGCTAGATCACTGGGTTTATATTATACTTCTTTAGAGGCTTTTTAATTTATTCTTCCAATACGGTACTCAAGAATTTGAATAAGCAGGCAATTATTAAATCGTGTAGAAATAACGGACGTATTAGTATTTTGTCTTAAAAAAAAGATGGAATTGGCAAGCCCATAGGTAGTAAAACGATATGTTGAAGACCTTCGTCAATTTCTCGATAGCAGAGAATTGATGGAACGAAGAGCATTTATAAAGAGTTACGTGAAGGAAATCAAAGTTGTTGGAAACGAGGGACACATCAGGTATACCTTCCCAATACCTCCGGATAATCACGAGGAAGAGGGGTTGGGAGTTCTGCCTATTGTACGGTATGGTGGAGCTGAGGTTACAATAGGTAGAACTCCAAAGACCTTTGACCTGTGTTTTACCCTTATAATTTAAACGGTTTGTGTTGTTCCCAAAAAAGGACCGCCATATCGCAAGCCTAAAACCTAAGCGTAAACTCTATGTGCAATAAAGGAACCTTTTTATCCCAGTCACAAACCGCTATTCTGTTACCTTTGAGGGGGAAGAACACGTCACGGGATGGACTTCAGAAGTGGAGTGACTGGGTAAGGTTTGTTATAATGTGGGCTCGATGACGTTAGAAGAATAGTTTTTATCGATTAAGAAGACGCTTGAAGACGCATATCTCAGTCATGAGGAACCCTGGAGGCAATCTGGTATGTCCGGGCCTTTGGAACAGTGGGTTTCTTTGAGAAAACCTGTTGCCGATTGTATAGACAAATCAGGATCGTTCCTCGATAATTAAACACACCCCCACATTCTAGTACCGACTTATCTTTGGCTTTCCCAGAAATAAGACTCCCTCAGGCACTTGGTTGCGGCGAATTCTAAGCCTGGAAACGTAATTTGACCATTTGGAACAATTTTGGAGCTTCCTCTTCTTGTTTTCCAGATCGATCTGCCTGATTAAACGATATTCTCTTGCTTCTTTTATATACTTATCCTGTTTGTACTGAGCCTCAATGCCAGATGGTGTAAAACCAAAAAGGTCATCCATATAAGTCCTCCCTACTTTAAAGTCTTCGAACGTGCGTTCTATATACGCAAGGTTTTCCATGGTTTTCCCTTTTGATATCCAATTCATTGGATTTTCCTCCCCGAAAAACGCTGCTCATTTGACAACATTTATTATTGCCGATGGCAATCAAACCTGCTATAATGCTTATGTTGGTTATATTATAAAGCAAATAATCTAACCTGTCAATAGTCTTTAGGGGGTTATTTTTGATGAATGAAGAAATATTTGAAGCAAGATTTGTTACAAAGACCGGCTGGCTCTGTCTTGATTATGCTAACACAGTAGATTGGCATGCCAGTGCCAATCCTCAAGAAACGTTATCCACTTATCTTGACCTAGTCCAGTGGGCAAAAAACGTAGCAATTATATCTGCCGCCGATGCAGACTCTTTACTTGTTGCAAGTGAAAAAGAGCCAGAAGCTGCTCGAACGACTTTGAAATGTGCAATAGAATTGCGGGAAGTCTTCTATCGCATCCTCTCAAACAAAGCCAGAGCTATCGACATTAGTGCGGACGATCTTACGATGCTGAATGAGGAGATAAAAAAAATGCTACCTAATCTTAGGCTGGCTCGGAACAATGAGTATTTCGCCTGGGATTGGACTGTTAGCGTTGAACGCTTAGATTCCATTCTATGGCCTGTGATCTGGTCAGCTGTCGAACTTCTAACCTCCAAGGCCTTAGAGAGAGTCGGGCAATGTGCGGACGAGAGAGGCTGCGGTTGGCTTTTCTGGGACAGCAGTCGCAATAGAACTAGGCGCTGGTGTGATATGCAGGACTGCGGTAACCGCGCTAAATCCCGTCGTCATTACAGGAGGTCCCGGATCTCAACAGAAAAATGGATAACACTATGACGTTGCCAACTTAATGAAGACTAAGGGGGCTTTCTTCTCTACGAATTCTCGATTTACGGTAAAATGAAAAATATTTAATACGTACCCTCGCTCACACTCCCAGTAATAGGCATATTTGTTAGGAAAAAACGCAATGTGAGCCGGGTAAGCTCTGAAATGCAAGCCGAAGATGAAACTCCAATCGCCGGACAACTAGAGGAATGTCACGCATATGCAAAATCCAAAGGTTGGGAAGTGGTCCATGTCTACAAGGATGAAGGCTTTACTGGACGCAATACAGACCGTCCGGCATTTCAGCAGATGCTAGCAGACGCTCACCAAAAACCCATACCTTTTGAAAAGATTATCGTTTGGAAAGGAAGCCGTATAGCACGCAATACTGAGGATAGACTAGCCTGTCAGTCATTGTTAGCTCGAAAAGGCATTGATATAGTTTCAGTTAAAGAGCCTGAATTCGAAGGCTCTATTAAAATACTTATGCTGCCTATTATGGCAGCAATAGATGAATACCAGAGCTATATTATAGGCGAAGATACCTTAAGAGGCATGAAAACACTTGCCAGACAAGGCTACAGTCCAGGTGGCAGACCACCAAAAGGATATAGAGCGCGCCGCGAGCCGATAGGATTTAAAAAGAATGGTGAACCCCTCGTCCGTGTCGTATGGGAACCAGACCCGGAATGGAGAGAGAAGGTTTTAAAAGCGTTTCATATGTTAGCTGAAGGGCGTAGCTCCGAAGATATTATCAAAGAGACTGGCGTCGTAAAAGACGCATCAGCCGTAAGTACAAATTTCGGCAATCGCACCTTTATTGGTAAAAGGGTTTTTAATGTACACCAGCGAAAGAATGGCAGAGTAATTATAGTTCCACTAAGTGATCCCGATGTAATCTGCGTTAACGCACATGAAGCCATTATCTCAGAGGAATTATTTAACCGGGTACAGGCGATAATAGAGCAACGCCGTCCACAGCCAAGACAAATAAGGGCTTCAAAACATGACTTCGTACTATCAGGCTTGCTATGGTGCGACAAACACAATTGCACCATCACCGGAAGTGGTAATAAGGAACGCAGTTATTATGTATGCGAATCATTCAGACGGCATGGTAGAAAGGAATCAGACTGTCCTTCCTTAAAAAAGGAACCGCTAGAAAAGTTCATCCTAGACATTCTAAAGCAAAAGATATTCTCATTACAGCGAATAAAAGAAGCCGTTAAATACATGGTTAAGACGACACGGGATGAGAGTAAGAACATAATGAATGAGTCAACCGCTCTGAAAGCCAGGATGGCCAAACTAAAAAGAGAAATTGACGGTTTAAATCAGGGTATGATTAAGTCGGGGTTATTCCCACAAAGCACCATGAAACTTATCACAGAACGTGAATTTGAAATAGGTACGCTGGACAAGCAATTGGCAGAGATAAAGAAGAACAGCGGAAATGAAAAACATATGCTGAGTAAGCTCACCCTTGATAAAAAGGCTATTTGGGATATTCAGCAACAAGCCTATTCGATATTAGATGGTGAATCACCAGACAACCTGCGGGTATTCTTACGAAACTATATAGATGTAATAAAAATATCGGGGAACTCAATGAACATTCATTTCAAATTCCGTGAGTTCCCCGAGAGTAGCCAAGATATGGTAGCGGGGGTTGGATTTGAACCAACGACCTCCGGGTTATGAGCCCGACGAGCTACCACTGCTCTACCCCGCGCCGAAGTGCAATCTTAAGTATATCGGTTGAAAGCACGCGTGTCAAGCATGGGAAGAGAAGAGAAGAAGCGGTGGAGCCCCCTCTCTAACACCTGTAATGTAAACGTCTTTATGCCTTCGGCGGTAGCTCCGCGGCGCGCTTGCGGTAACCTTCCAGATAGCGGCGCGCGAAGCGATCGCGGCCCAGAATAAGGTCGGCGGAGAGCACCGCGGGCATGACCTTGGCGGCGTCGGCAATCAGGGCGGTCCCGCCCGCCTCGATGACCATCGCCAACCAGGCATTGTTCAGGATCTGGCGGTCGGGCATACCGAAAGAGATATTGCTGGCGCCCATCGTCATGTTCACGCCGATTTCAAGGCGTATCCGGCGCAGGGCGTCCAGGACGTCCCTGGCGGCCTTCGGTTCAGCGCCGATGGCGTAGGTCATAACGTCGATGACCAGGTCTTCCCTGGGGACTCCGGCCTTTTCACAGGCTTCGACGATTCGCTTGGTGATTTCTACCCGGCGCTCCGTGCTCTTGGGGATACCCGCCTCGTCCTGGGCCAGGCCGACCACCGCGGCGCCGTAGTGTTTGATCAGGGGCAGGACGCGTTCCAGGCGGGCTTTCTCGCCGCTGATGGAGTTCACCAGCGGTTTGCCCTTGTAGACCTTCAGGCCGGCTTCCAGGGCAGCGGCGTTGGGGCTATCGATGCAGACAGGGACGTCGACAGTATCCTGGATGATCTTGATAGCTTCGGGGAGCAATTTAACATCATCGACGCCGGGGGCGTTGACATTGCAGTCGAGGATGGTAGCCCCGGCGGCAACCTGTTCGAGCGCTTCTTTCTTGATGATGGAAAGGTCGCCGGCTTTAAGCGCTTCCTGCAGCTTTTTCTTGCCGGTGGGGTTGATACGCTCGCCGATGATGACCGTCGGCCGGTCATAAGAAATGATCACTTCTTTGGTCGGGGTAGATACTTTCGTGTCCATTTATTCTCCTGTTCCAGATACAAGAAATTCAAAGCTAAAAGCTCATGAGTATTATAGCATTTCTACGCCTGGGGATAAAGATTGAGTGACGACTTAAGATACCCAGTTTTATTCTTTGAACTGAACTAATACACGCCGTACTCTCTGACGGCTTCCATCATTGCCCGCAGGTTATCGGGGTTGCCCTCGTTCATGCCGGCTGCGCCGGTCAGGATATAGCCGCCGCCGGGGGCACAGGTCTCGATGAGTTTACGGCAGTACTCCTTGACCTCTTTGGGCGACTTAGTATACAGATACGAAGACGGGACGTTGCCGGCGATGCAGGCAGAACTGCCGAGGACCTTCTTCGCACGGGCCATGTCAATGTCCTCAAAGAGCCACAAAGCGGATGACTTAGGTAGGTCCTTAATGACCTCGAGGCGGGCGCCGTACCTGCCCTCGGCGAAGGGGAAAGGCACCAGCCCCTCCTCGATCATCCCCATCAGCACGCGGCGGTAGGTAGGCCAGTAAAAGGTCTCGAACTGCTTCGGGGACATAAAGCTCTCGTCGCCTTTATGGAGGGGCATAAAAACCATCGGTGAGCCGGTAACGTCCGCCATCGCCACGGCCGAAGCGATCGTTTGCGGGACGAGCCTCTCCATGGCTTCATGCAGCCTTTCCGGCTGGCGGTACATATCCATGACCATGCCCTGGGTGCCGCGCAGCATATCGACGATATTATCGAACGGCGCGCCGCCCATCGCCCCCCCGCGCAGGTTCGGTATGCCGGCCGCCAGGCAGGCAAGATTGAGACCGGCGATAGCCCTCTGCCACTTAATGACCTCTTTGCCGGCCGCGATCATCGTGCGGAAAGCCCTGGAGACATCGGGATCGGCCATGGCGGCATAAAATGGCAGAGGCACGCTCATCGTGCCGGTCATCGGGGGCAGCTTGCGGAGCGGCTCCAGCGCCCCGACGACGCGCGGCAGGAATACGCGCCACCAGAAATCGGCGGGATTACCCAGGAAGGCGGGGTACTCGTCGGCCTTCATATATTCCTTCTCCACGAACTGGTAGAGGGAGGCGTTGTCCGGCAGGCCGTGGCCGGGCCACTTGTGCAGACGGTGGTCGGTCATCTCCAGGGCTTTACCGGGGAAGACCAGCGACGGGCCGGTGAAGGTGTCCATGTCAAACTCGGCGATGAACTTGAGGTAGGCCTTTTTCAGCTTCGTGAAGTCGTACATGACTTCCTTGAGGGTGTAGCCGGCATAGTGGACGGGAAAGACGCCGGAGGGCAGCATGCAGGGGACGCGGTCGGGCTCTTCCAGCTTGATGGCCTTGATAAAGCGGGTCGTCCGCTCTTTGTAAAGGCGTTCCGCTTTTTTGTTCTTGAACTTGATATCCGGAGAAAGCCAGCGCTTGAAGCGCTCCTCGCGCTTCTGCTGCCAGGTAAGCTTGTCCCAATTGGCGATGCCTTCCATACATTAGCCTCCCATATCATCGACTATTGCGGGTGATGGAGATTGCCGCGTCGTCCCGATGTGATCGGGCCTCCTCGCAATGACAGCGTATATTTATTGCTTATATATGCCGTATTCTTTAGCGGCGGCCATCATGGCGCGGATATTTTCCGGCCGGGCCATGTCGAAGGTGGAGCCGCCCGTCAGGATATAGCCGCCGCCCGGGGCGCAGGTCTCGATGAGCTGGCGGCAATATGCGGTCATTTCTTTTTCCGTGCCGGTGTAGGCGACGGAGACCGGGACATTGCCGGCGATGCAGGCTACACGGCCGACCGTTTTCTTGGCGTTGGCCATGTTCGTCTGGTCGAACATCCAGATGCAGGCCGACTTAGGCATATCGGAGATATAATCGAGCCGGCGGTTATAGGCGCCCTCGGCTACCGGCATGGGAATAAGCCCTTCCTCGACCATGGCGAGGAGCAGCCGGCGGAAAGTAGGCCAGTAAAATACCTCGAACTGCTTATCGGACATGAAGGAATCGTCGCCTTTGTGCAGCGGCATCATGATAACCGGGCAATCGGCGGCGTCCGCCATGGCGACCGCCCCGGAGAGCAGTCCGGGCAGGACGAACTCCATGCCCTGGTGGATCTTGTCCGGCTGGCGGTACATGTCCATGACGATGCCGTGGGTGCCGCGGAGGTTATCAGCGAAGACGTCGAATGGGGCGACGGCCAGCCCGCCGCGGAAAACGGGAAAGCCCTTAGCTTTGGCCGCCTCGGTAGTCTCAGCGGCGGCTTTATTCCAGGCCGGCACATGCTTGCTGGCCTCGCCGATAGCCTTGAAGGTGGCCTGGAAATGGGGGTCGAGGCACATCGCCATCAGGCGCGCGGGCAGGCCCTGGTAGGACGAAAAGGGAGGCATGTCTTTAAAAGGCTCGAAGACGCCCATGGTGCGCGGCAGGAGCTTGCGCAGCTGGAAATCGAAGGGGTCTTTCATAAAGAGGTCGTACTCATCGGCCTGCATATAGACACCCTCCACGTACTGGTAGGAGTGGGCGTCGTCGGGCAGGCCGTGGCCGGGCCACTTCATCGTCCGGGCACCCAGGCACTCGTTGACCTGTGCCTGGAAGAACAGGGTGCCGTCGAACGTATCAGAGTCGTACTCGTCCACGAACCTGAGCCAGACCTTTTTCATGAGCGCGGGGTCGTACATGACCTGCTTGAGGGGGACGCCGGCGTTAAAGGCGGGGAACCAGCCGGTGGGAATCATACAGGGGACACGGTCGGGGACCTCCATTTTAGCCGCCTTCGCCAGGCGGGTGGCGCGGGCCTTGTAGCCTTTCTCCGCCTCTTTACTGACGAACTTAACGTCGGCGGGATTGATCCACTTATCGAGGCGGAGGTCGCGTTTCTGCTGCCAGGTCAATTTAGACCAATTTTCAGGTCTGGTAAACACTATTTATTCCTCCGATCATCAAGGTGTCATTCTGAGCACGGCGAAGAATCCGGCCCGTTCTCAAAGAAACGGATTCTTCAGTCGCGCCGCTCCTTCAGAATGACAAAGGGAAGTTATTTTTTTACTTTGGTCGGTTTCTTTGGTTTTAAAGATTTTGTTTTTGGTTTAGCTTTATACGCGCCGTATTCGGCTGCAGCGTCCATCATGGCCTTGAGGTTTTCTATCTTGCCGTTATCGATGCTGGCGCCGCCGGCCAGGATAAAGCCGCCCCCGGGGGCGCAGTCGGCGATAAGCTTCTTACAATAGTCTTTCACCTGTTTAGCGGTGCCCTTGATAACGATGGAGGTTGGCACGTTGCCGGCGATGCAGCAGATGCCGCCCAGCAGCCGCTTGGCCTCTTTCATATCGGTCTGGTCGAAGTACCAGACGACGCCGCTCGGCGGGGTGTCCGTAATCTGTTTGAGCCGGTTGGTATAGCGCCCCTCGGCGAAGGGCATCGGCACCAGGCCTTCGTTGATCATCGCCAGGAAAAGGCGGCGCAGGGTGGGCCAGTAAAACTCGGCGAACTGCTTGTCGGACATGAAGGCGTCGTCGCCCTTGTGCAGGGGCATCATGCAGATGGGGCTGGCCGATATCGGGAAGTTCTTGATATTGACCTCGATAGTCCATTGCAGATAGCGCTCCATCGCTTCGTGCAGTTTCTTCGGCTGGCGGAACAGGTCGCGCGAAATACCCTGGGTGCCGCGTAGAGCGTCGGCAAAATGGTCGAAGGGCGCCCCCGCCATCATGCCGCCACCCCACATCGAGGGATAGCCGTGGGCCCGGATGTAGTTATTGATTTCCAGGCCAGCATCCATCCATTTTTTCTGTACGTCTACCAGACCCAGGAGCGTCTCGAAGGTCTGGCGGATATCCGGGTCGGTGAGGGCCATCAGCCAGAAATTGCCCATGATGGAACTGAAAGGCGGCAGTTTGCGGAAGGACTCGAAGAGGGGGGTGGTGCGGGGCATCATTACGCGGAGGTTATAATCGGTGGGATCGAGCATGTACCGGTCGTACTCATCCGGCAGCATGTACTCGCCCTCGACGAACTGGTTCATGGTGGCGGTCTCGGGCAGGCCGAGGCCGGGGAGCTTGGTCTGCCTGGAGCGGACGACGGATGCAATCTGACCGCAGGGGATAAAGCTGGGCCCGCTGAAAATGTCCATGTCCCCGAAGGCCGTCATGTATTTCTTCCATATCGCATGGCCTTTTTTATAATCGTACATGAGCTCGTGGAAAGACGAGCCGCCCCAGTAGGCGGGGAAGTTGCCGGTGGGGAGCATCACGGGGACGCGGTCGGGCTCCTCCAGCTTGATGGCTTTCACAAAGCGGGTCACGCGCTGTTTGTAGAGCTCTTCCGCCTCCTTGCTGACGAACTTGACGTCGATAGGATTGAGCCAGCGGTTAAAGCGTTCCTCGCGTTTTTCCTGCCAGGTCATGTCCGCCCAGGCTTTTTTAGCTGCCGTTTTGACTGCCATTTTCGTACCTCCCTAATACTTGCCGAATTCCTTAGCCGCGGCCATCATGGCGCGCAGGTTGTCCGGGTTGCCGATATCCAGGTAGGCGCCGGCGGTGAGCATATAGCCGCTGCCCGGCGCGCAGGTCTCGATGAGGCGCCGGCAGCGCTCTTTTACCTCTGCAGGCGTCCCGGTGACCATCACGGAGACCGGCACGTTGCCGGCGATGCAGGTATGCCCGAGGACTTTTTTAGCTTTGGCCATGTCCATGTGCTCGAAGAACCAGATCACCGAGCTGCGGGGCATATCCTTGATAATATCCAGGCGAGGCTCGTAATCGCCTTCGGCGAAGGGCATCGGCACGAGGCCTTCGTTAACGAGGCCGATCATCAGCTCTCTTAAAGTAGGCCAGTAAAACTCCTCGAACTGCTTATTGGACATGAAACCGCCGGTGCCTTTGTGCAGGGGGATGAAGACAATCGGGCAGGCGGAGGCGTTGCCCGAAGCGATCCCCTCGCTGATGGCTACCGGCAATACCCTAGCCATCGCCTGGTGCAGCTTGTCCGGCCTCTTGAACATGTCCATCATGATGCCGCGCGTGCCCCGGAAAAAATCGCCGATCATATCGAAAGGCGCCTGGGACATACCGCCCCAGACGCCAGGGAAACCGGCGGAAAGCGCCGCCTGGCTGACTTCTCCGACCGCCGCCGCCCATTTGCCGAGTTCCCCCGCGGCGGCGAACATGTTTTTATACGCCTTCTGTATCTCCGGGTCGGCGAACTGCGCTATGTAGCCGAGGGGTATGGCGACCATGGGGGTCAGGGGCTTCATTTTACGGAACGCCGCCAGCGACCCCACCGAGCGGGGTAAGAAGTACCGCTGGAGGTAATCGGCCGGGTCGTTGATGAGGATATCGTATTCCTCGGGGGGCATATATTCGCCCTCGATATACTGGTGCGAGGTCGCGTTATCGGGCAGACCGTGGCCGGGCCACTTTTGTAGTGTGTAATCGATCATATCCAGCACTTTAGCGGGAAAGACCAGGCTAGGAGGGAAATAGCAATCCATCTCGGGGAAATCGCGCAGGAACTTCAACCAGGCGCGTTTCAGTTCATCGTAATCGTTCATGACCTTTTTCATGCTGGAGCCGGCGTAAACGGCCGGGTAATACTGCACCGGCGTGATGACCGGCACGCGGTCGGGGTTCTCCAGCTTGATGGCTTTAATGAAGCGGGTCGTCCGCTCTTTATAAAGTCGCTCCGCTTCCCGGCTATCGAACTTAACGCCCGGAGAAAGCCATTTCTTGAAGCGCTCCTCGCGCTTTTCCTGCCAGGTCAACTTATCCCAGTTTTTATCCATGAGATAGTCTCCCTTATGAGATTTTGAGCTAATAGACGCCGTATTCACGCGCGGCTTCAACGATGGCGCGGAGGTTGGCGGGGTCGCACTTATCAATGCCGGAGCCCAGCGACAGGATATAGCCGCCGCCCGGGGCGCAGCCCTCGATGAGCTTGCGGCAATATTCTTTGATCATCGGGGGGGTCTGGGTATAGAGCATGGCCGCGGTGACGTTGCCGGCGATGCAGGCGGAGTCGCCGAGGATCTTCTTGGCCTTGAACATATCCGTCTTTTCCATCGTCCAGACGACCGACGAGCGCGGCAGGTCGCTGATAATGTTAAGGCGGGCGTCGTTATAAGAGCCGTCGATGACCATCATGGGGACGAAGCCCTCGTTGACACAGCCGAGGAGGAGCTTGCGGAACGTAGGCCAGTAGAATTTCTCGAACTGCTTGATGGACATGAAGGAATCGTCGCCCTTGTGCATGGGGACAAAGATAATGGGACTGCGGGACATAGAGGCCATATTGACCGTCGATTCCTTGGAGCGCTCGGTGATGACCTCCAGCGCTTCGAGGAGCTTTTCCGGCTGGCGGTACATGTCCATAACGGAGCCGTGAGTCCCGCGGAGCATGTCGGCGACGGTATCGAAGGGGGCGAGCATCGAGCCGCCCATGAGCGGTGGATAGCCCGACTCCAGGGTGAGCCGGGCGCACTCCACGACCACTTTCTGTAGCTTGGCCTGCTCCTCGGCGGCTGCCGTGACAGCTTTGAACATCTTCCGGAAGGCGGGGTCGAGGGCCATCATCATCAGGCGCTGGGGGAGGCCCTGGTAGGAGGAGAGGGAAGGCATATCGGCTAAAGGGGCAAAGGCGCCCCAGGTGCGGGGGGTAAACTTCCGCAGGCCGAAATCGAACTGGTCTTTCATAAAGAGGTCGTACTCGTCGGCCTGCATGTACTCTTTTTCCACGAAGTTCTGGAGGGTGGCAGTGTCCGGCAGGCCGTGGCCGGGCCACTTGGTTACCTTGTAATCAAGTATTTCATAGGCGCGGGCGGAGAAAAACATCGGGGCGTCGTTGGAGTCCTGGTCGTAGTCCTGGATCCACTTGAGCCAGGCGGGCTTGATCTTGGAGTAGTCGTAGAGCACGTCGTGGAGGGTGTAGCCGGCGTTATAGGCGACGATAGAGCCGCCGGGGATGTGCAGGGGAACGCGGTCGGGGACCTCCATCTTGATGGCCTTGATCATGCGGGTGGCGCGCTCCTTGTATTTCCTGGCCGCCGCCGGGCTGCTGAACTTAACGTCTTTAGGTGACAGCCATTTCTTGAAGCGCTCCTCGCGTTTTTCCTGCCAGGACATTTCCGACCATTCTTTTTCCGTTTTCATAAGTACCTCTATTCTTAATAATCAATAACCAAGATACAAATTCCAAACGTTTGGCATTGTTTGGTTATTGGTTCTTGTATCTTGGTTATTATTTAGTATTTACCGTATTCTTTAGCGGCTTCCATCATGGCGCGCATGTTTTCCGGGTTGCCTTCGTCGACGTTAGCGCCGCCGGCGAGGACATAGCCGCCGCCCTGGCCGCAGACCTCGATGAGCTTGCGGCAGTGCTCTTTGACCTGCTGGGGCGTACCCGTCATTATCAATGAGCTGGGCACGTTACCCATGATGCAGCACCGGTTGCCGATCTTCTTCTTGGCCTCGAAGATATCCGTCTGGTCGAAGTACCAGGCCACCGTCCCTTTGGGGAAGTCCCCGATAATGTCGAGCCGCTTGTTATAGGAGCCCTCGGCGAAGAGCACCGGTACGATGCCCTCGTTGACGAAGGCCATAACCACCTTTTTAAAAGTAGGCCAGTAGAAAGTCTCGTATTGTTTCACGGACATAAAGGAGTCCGCGCCTTTGTGGAGCGGCATCATGACGATGGGAGCCGCTGCCATGGCCACCGAGGATAGCGCGTTGTTGATGGCGATTGGAGCTATCCGCTCCATGGCGGCGTGGACCTTTTCCGGCTGCCGGAAAATATCCGTCATGATTCCCTGGGTGCCGCGCAGCGTATCCCCGAGGGTATCGAACGGGGCCTTGGCGAGGGCGCTCATCACGCCGGGGAACCCCATCGCCAGGGCTTCCGCGGAGATCTCGCCCACTGCAGCGATCCATTTCAGGCTTTCCATACCGGCTTTCGCCATGGCGTTAAAGCCGGCCTGCACTTCCGGGTTAGCGAAGGGGAGAAAATTGCCGGTAACGATTTCTTCAAATGACGTCCACGACGGCAGCTGGGTAAAGCCTTTGAGAGCGCCGAAGACCCGCGGCAGGTAGGTGCGCAGCCAGAAATCCGAGGGGTCGCGGATAAGGGCATCGTATTCATCGGCCTTCATGTATTCGCCCTCTACCGCCTGGTAGGAAAGAGTTGACCGGGTAAGACCGTGCCCCGGCCACTTGTAAAGCTTATAGTCCACCGCATCCAGCGACGGGCCGGGCGGCACCAGGACGGGGGGAACAAAGGTATCGGCATCGAACTCATGGAGCACTTTGCGCCAGGCGCGCTTCATCTCGTCGAAATCGTACATGACGGTGGCGAGGTTGGTGCCGGCGTAATAGGCCGCGTACAGTCCCATCGACGGCAGGATGCAGGGCACCCTGTCCGGTTTCTGGAGGGTGAAGGCTTTGCTGAACCTGGTGACTCTCTCTTTATAGAGTTTTTCAGCCTGCGGGGAGGCAAAGGTCACGCCCGGCGGAGAGAGCCACCGCCGGAAGCGCTGTTCCCGCTTTTCATCCGGGGTTAACTCCGTCCACTTTTTCTCCATGCTACTTGGCACCGATCCATTGCTTGGAGAGCGTCACAGCCGCCATGGCGTCCTTGCCGTAGGCGTCCGCCTTGGCATACTTCCTCACCTCGTCGTCCATCTGGCCGCCGCCGATCATGATCTTGAGGTTCTTTCTCAGGCCGGCTTTTTCCAGGGCTTCGACGGTCTCTTTCATGGCATCGAAGGCGGGGGTAAGGAATCCGCTCAGACCGAGCACGGGCGGATTGATGTCGTGGACGGCTTTAACGAACTTTTCCACGGGCACGTCGACGCCGAGGTTGGTGACCTCGAAGCCGTTGACGTCCAGCATGAACTCGACGATATTCAGGCCGATATCGTGAATGTCGCCGGCCACGGTGCCGATGACGACCTTGCCGAGTTTCTTGGTTTTGGCGCTGGATTCTTTAAGGTGGGGGGTAACCAGGGCCATGACCTCTTTGAGAAGCTCACCGGAAAATACGAGTTCCGGCAGGAAATACTCGCCGCCGGCGAAACGCTTGCCGACGATCGCCATGGCCGCGGTGTTATCGGCCAGGATTTTGTTCGGGTCTTCCCCGGCTGCCAGTCTCTTCTTGGTCAGCGCGAGTACCTCTTCCTCTTTGAGGTCCGCCATCTTGTTTACGAAGTCTTCAGACATACCTTACTCCTCCTTAATTTTTTATGGTACTTCTGAGAATACAGCTGGGTTAGCTTTTGAGGCTGTCAGCCCCACCTGTCGTAGGCAGTATATCAATGCTCCAAAAAAAAGTCAACTATTTTATAACGAATAAACATTAGAGGAAAAGGGCATCCAGATACTCCCTTTTTTCTTTACAACCATGGTCTTTTAGGATAAAATTATAGGGCTCCGAGCGGGAGTAATTCAGTGGTAGAATGTCTGCTTCCCAAGCAGAAAGTCGCGGGTTCGAATCCCGTCTCCCGCTCCAGATTCGTGCTTTGTAACTTGTTTTTCCATAATCATTCCATGAGGGTGAATTTGATGGAACCTCACCCCTTGCCCCTCTCCAGCCGGTTCTTACAAGTTAGACGATAGTTTTTTCTGGCTGGAGAGGGGAGTGAAGAAGAGAGGGGCTTCGCCCCCTCTCAAATGCTCTCCCCCTCTCAAACAAGGAATGATACTAATACTAATACACAGCTGTTTGAGAGGGGGATAAGGGGGTGAGTTAAGAAGCTATCGTTTTTTGTTGGCCCCTGCTTTGACAAGCCAGTTTTCATAATATAGAATTGTCACATGAGCCAGCCGGAGCGGATAATCGTCGGAATGCCGGCGTATAACGAAGCTAAATACATCGGCAGCCTGGTCTTGCAGGCGAAACAATACGCCGGTGAAGTGGTGGTCGTCGACGACGGCAGCACCGACGAAACGGTGAACCTCGCGCAGCTGGCCGGGGCAACGGTTGTCAGGCACGAGAGCAATCGGGGCTACGGCAGCACCATACGGACCCTATTGGACGAGGCCAGGAAGCGGGACGCGTACGCGCTGGTGATACTGGACGCGGACGCCCAGCACGACCCGGCCGAAATCCCGCGGCTCATCGAGGGGATAAGGAGTGGAGCGGACATCGTCATCGGCTCGCGGCAGATGCAGAAAAACAAGATTGCCGGCTACCGCCGCCTGGGGCAGAAAGTCCTCTCCCGCATGACGCGCATCGCTTCCCGGACCAGGCTCTCGGATACGGAGTCGGGTTTCCGCGCCTACTCCCGCAAGGCACTAAACACACTGGAGCTAAAAGAGACCGGGATGGCGGTATCCTCGGAGATTATCTCCGCGGCGGCCGCGCGCGGCCTGGAAATAGTCGAAGTGCCCATTTCGGTAGACTATACCGGCGACGGCTCGACGCTGAACCCCGTGAAGCACGGCATGGGAGTGTTCCAGCGTATCATGGTAATGATTTCCGAAAGGCGCCCGCTGCTGTTCTTCAGCCTCTTCGGCGGCATCTCGCTGGCCATCGGGCTGGCCGCCGGGGCCTGGGTTATCTGGAGATTCTATTTCGAGACCAACGTGCTGGCTACCGGCCTGGCAATGGTCTCGATACTATTTGTCACTATCGGCGTGCTCACGGTGTTTACCGGGATCATACTCAACGTGCTGACCAAGCGGATCAATAAATAAGGTTCCGTTCGCTTTTAGATTGTTCATACTATCGTCACCCCTGTATCCCCGCTAAAATATTTGCCATCCATCTATTGCAAAATGCCCTCCCCCGATATATAATAACCACTGGTGGTTTTCAGTCTAGGTTGTCATATATGCAACGCGACCTCTTATTCCCGCCCCACGTTACGGATGACCTTAGCACTAACCAACTAACTTAAGAAAGGAGGTCATCCGTTGGCTTTTCAAGAAAAGACACTGACATGTGCCGATTGCGGAGCTTCATTCACCTTCAGCGCCGCGGAGCAAGAGTTCTTCCAGTCCAAAGGCTACACCAATGAGCCCAAGCGCTGCCCGAACTGCCGGCAGGCCAGAAAAACCGAGCGTTACGGCTCCAGCGGCGGTGGCGGCGGCAAAGCCCGCCAGATGTACCCCGCGACCTGCGCCGAGTGCGGCAAGACAACCGAAGT
>DAIQQC010000134.1:0-3085 GCA_036787005.1 Dehalococcoidales bacterium
TAAAAGAGCCGGCCGTCAACGGTTGCTTCACCATTTTGGCGCATATCGCAGATCATATCCCAGTGAATGGCCGAAATATTTTTGCCGCCTGTTTCCGGAAAGCCGGCGCCAAGCGCCATATGGAAACTGCCGCCGATCTTTTCATCGAAGAGTATTTGCCCGGTAAACCTGGTAATCTTTTCGTTGGTGCCGAAGGCAAATTCGCCGACACGCCGGGCCCCTTCATCGGTGTCCAGGGTTTTCAGCAGGAAATCCTCGTTTTTCTCCGCCGAGGCTTTAACGACCCTGCCATTTTCAAACCAGAGCCGTATGCCGGTAACTTCGTGCCCGTGCTCAATAGCGGGATAGGGAAAATAGACATGCCCGTTCATGCTGTCTTCGACTGGCCCGGTGAAGACCTCTCCGTCCGGCACGTTTTCATGGCAATCACAGTTGATAAAACTGCGCCCGGCAATACTGAAGGTCAGCTCGGTCTCCGGGGCGGTGACATGAATTTCCTTCTTGCCTTTAAACCAATCCACGATTTTTTGCTGGCGGGCAGAGAAACGCTGCCAGTGGCCGATGGGGTCATTAATGTCTCCCAGGCAGGCCGAATAAACAAAATCCTCATAATCGGACAGGCTCATCTCGGCATCCTGGGCATAGGCGCTGGTAGGATACAAGGCATATGTCCAGCGCACTTCACCCCGCGCGAACCGCTGCAGGAAATTGGTCCGGAGTTCCGTGCGGGCCCGCTGGCGCATCACCATCCTGGCGGGGTCAACGTTAGTGAGGGCTTTGGTGTTTAGCTCCCCGCCGATACTGATCAATACGTCATAGGTTTCATAGACGAGTTTAACCGGAGGCGGTATGTGTTCCAATTGCTCGTCAGAGGCATACCGGTAGAGCAATTCGTCGATACCGTCCGGAGATGTAAAAAACACGGGGTGCCCGCCGGCCTGCAGGACCCGGGCATAAATTGCCTTATACAAGAGTTCGGCGGGGTTTTCTCCGAGGATGGCAACCTTATCACCCGGCTTGACGCTTACCGAATAATCGACCAGGAGTTCGGCTAACTTTTCGATACGTACGTCGGCCATGGTTTATACCCCCTTATGTTAAGTAGTCATGGTCTTTCACATGAAGGGAAAGTATTGGAATTATCTACTGGGTCCTCAATACCGCCTTCGCCAGGTCCCAGGCATATTCGTAAAGATGGAGTCCCTTGCTCATCGCCAGGAGCTCCCCGTCCGCCACCCCTATCTCACTGGCCATGTACTCTTTTAACAGCTGGATAGCCGCCAGGTTGGAGGGAAAACCCGCCCACAAGTCCCACGACCGGAAGTACACGATGAAGTTGAGCCGGCCGTCCAGGACGCGGGTATCGATCATCCTCAGGCAGGGAGGGTCGGTAAGAAATATGGACTTCTCATTTCCCACGTCGAGGTAGACCTGGTTGGTATTAAAGCCGTCCTCTTTATAGATCCTGACGGCCTCGGCGATCTGCTTTTCCAGGTACTGCCCGTAGGTATACTCCTCGCCCTGCTTTTTGTGGGAGGTCATCAGATACGGCAGATAACTTTCGACGTAATCCATGGTGCTCGGGGGCGGCACGCCCGGAGGGACGTCCGGGATCAAGGGCCGGGTGGCCGGGTATTTTACCTGCACCACCACCAGGTCCAGCTCCTTGCGCCGCTGGCCCTTATAGCTGCCGCGGTCGATCTTGTACTCGCGGCCTTCTTCGAGGGCCTTCCGCAGACAGACGAACCAGGCTTCGCAGAAGTCTCTGGCTTCGATGAGGGATATCTTCACCGGCCCCCCCGCACCACGGTGAAGAACCGGTCCTGGTATTCCTCGAAAACCCCCCAGCGGTTCAGCTCCGCCTCAAGCTCGTGGGCCCGGATCTCGCCGCGGGCGACCTGCCCGAACATCTCCTCGATGTTCTGCCGCGCGCCGACGGGTATGCCGCCATGGCTCATCCCCAGCAGCCCGCGCGAACCGAGCTGGGCGATATTGCCGGGGGCGGACCGGCTGCTCATCTCGTAGATGAACTTCAGGAGGGAAACGTCCCAGAGATCGTCCTCGCCTTTAATGATGGAGACCAGGGGGTCGCCCTTCTTATCGATATCGGTATTGAGCCTGCCGAGTACCGCCGGCCAACGGTCCGAGACGATGTTGAGGCCGCGGGGCTCGTTCCTGTAGGCATAAAACAGGCCGGGGGCGTCAGGGCCGTGCGCCTGCAAAAGCGTCTCGAAATAGCGGCGGGCATCATAGCTGAAGCCTTCCAGGTGGGTGAGATAGTAAGGCGTGACGATCTTCGGCCGCTCGGCGATGACCCGGCCCTCGCGGATGACCGTCTCGTTATTATCGTGGGTAATCTCCGAGTAAACAGGTTCGGTTAACAGGTAGTAGTAGATGTTGGTGACCCCGAAGGTCGCCAGGTGCTGCCGGGGGTGCCGCAGGATTTCCGTGCGGCGGGCGGCGTACTCAATGCGGTCGCTGTCTGTATCCATATCCGTTAAAGTAGCAAGTAGCAAGTAACAAGTAACAAACCCCACCTCCCCCCAGCCACCTGGATTCCGGCCCCCGTATCGCAGTACGGGGCAGGCTTCGCCGGAATGACGGTATTTTTTTATTTTATGGCCGCGAGCTCCCGCTTGTAGTCGTCGAGGAGGTTAAGGTACTGGGTTTCCATCTGGGCCTGGAGCCGCGACCATTCCTCGATGAACTGGGGCTGTTTTTCGACGTCGATGTTGACACGGGTATTGACGCCCGTTTTTTGCCGGACGGCCTGCTGGATCTTCTCATCGAACTCAGCCTTCAGCGAATCGTAGGCTTGTTTCTTCTGCCTGGCGCCTTCCCCGGTGTAGTGATCGAGGACATGACGCATGCGGGAAAATACGTTCTCCACAGCCACCTTATCATTCTTGATGGCCCTCAGACCGTCCATCGCCTTTTTATTGGCACGGCGGGCGGCCTCGGTACGGGGGAGGCCGATGTTACGAAGGAGGATATCGCTGATACTGGCGACGACGAACGGCCTGGCCGTGTCGTCGTATTTCTTGAGCTCGTTGACGAGGTTGGCGTCGTCCTTGAGATAGAGGGC
>DAIQQC010000008.1:0-25657 GCA_036787005.1 Dehalococcoidales bacterium
GTTCAGTAATAACCTAAGGTAAAGGCCCAATCCCCAGCCCGGCCATTATGGCCAGCATGACGGCTGCCGCCATCACAGACCCGATCTGGCCGCCGGTGTTAGCGCCCACGGCGTAAAAGAGCAGGAAGTTGCGGGGATTGGCGCGCTGGCCCTCCCTCTGCACTACCCGGGCAGACATCGGGAAAGCGGAAGTACCCGCCGCTCCCAGCAGCGGGTTGATCTTGCCCTTGCTCACCACCCGCATGAGTTTACCCAGTAACATTCCCGTCACGGTATCTAAAGATATCGCCAGGAAGCCCAGCAGGAACACCAGAATCGTGTCCCAGGTCAGGAAGCTGCCGCCGAGCATCGACGCCCCGATGCACAACCCCAGTAGAAGCGTAACCACGTTAGCGATAGTGTTCTGCGAGGCGTCGACCAGCCGGCCGACCACACCGCTCTCCCGGAGCAGGTTGCCGAGCATGAGCATCCCCATCAGCGGGGCGCCCATCGGCGCGATCAAAATCGTCAGGATACCGGCGACAACCGGGAAGAGGATCTTCACCCGCTGCGACACCTGCTTTTCACCGGGGGGCATCAGGGTGGCGCGCTCCTTTTTCGTGGTCATCGCCCGCATGATGGGGGGCTGGATGATGGGCACCAAAGCCATATAAGAGTAAGCCGCGATAGACACCGCCGGCAGCAAATCGCGCGCGAACCTGGACGTAACGTATATCGCGGTGGGACCATCCATAGCGCCGATAATGGCTATCGACACGGCCTCTTGTTGAGCGAAGCCCAGCGCCAGGGCCAGCAGCAGCGTAATAAATATCCCGAATTGACCCGCCGCCCCGAAGATAAGCACCACGGGATTGGCCAGCATCGGGCCGAAGTCGATCATCGCCCCGAGGCCCAGGAAAAGCAGGACGGGGAAGAGCTGGGTGAGGATGCCGGACACGTAAAGCAGGTTGATGACGCCGCCCTCGTCGTGGGCGGAAAGGCCGGCCAGCGGCAGGTTGCCCAGAACGACGCCGGCACCGATGGGAATGAGGAGCAGGGGCTCGATCTTCCGGCCGATGCCGAGGTAAAGGAGCAGGCAGCCGATGAGTATCATGATGGCGCCCTGCCAGGTAAGGCTGGTGAACCCCTGCCCCAGGCTGGATAAGGCGTCTAAAAAAGCGTCCATCGTCCGTTTTGCTAGGTCTTAGTCGAGCCCTGTTCGTCTTTCTTAAAAGGGAACAGGCGGTTGAGGAGGCGGATAACGAGCGTGAGCAGGTAAAGGGTGATGAACGTCACGCCCATCCCCGCCACCATCATCGTCAGGCCGAAAGCAAGGTCATTCATGCTAATACTCGATCACGGCGATCTTCTCGCCGGGCTTCACCACCTGGTCCTCCCGCACCGCCACCTCGGTCACGGTCCCCCCTACCGGCGAAACGATGGGGTTTTCCATCTTCATGGACTCCAGCACGCAGACGACGTCCCCTTCTTTTATAACGTCGCCGGGTTTAACGTTCACGCTTAATATCTTGCCCGTGATGGGCACTTCAATCGTTTCCCTGGCCAACTCTCTCGCTCCTCAGCTAAATAATAAAGACGGAAGGCCGGTCGGTAAACCGCTATTGCCCCATTATACTGGAATCAGGCCGACAAGTCACGCCAATCTTGCGGGAGCGACAGGCCAAAAAGAATTGCTCCAGCCCGGGCGATACACCCAGGCTGGAGCAATCGATCCTAACGAAGCCGGCGTTTAAGCGTGGCGGCGGCGGTACATGATGATCAGGGCAACCGAGGCGCCGATGACCACCACAGCGCCGATGACCGCGTAAATCCACCAGGCCAGGCCGCCTTCATCCGGCTCTCCAAGGGTCGGGGTGGGCGTGAGCGTGGGCGTAGGTGTAGGGGTGGGGGTGGGGGTCGCCGTAGGCGTTGGGGTCGGTGTAAGAGTCGGCGTGGGCGTGGGCGTCGCGGGCAGCGCCTTCACGGTGACCGTGCCGGAAAGACCGGCAACGCTGACCGTATAGGTCCCGGCCGCGTCCCAGGACAGGGTGAAAGACACTTCGAGGCTTTCATGGCCGTCGAGATTGGCGGTCACGGTTTCCTCAGCCACGCCGTTCACTTCGAGGACGAGTTCATAAACGCCGGAGAGGTCGCCGGTATTGGTGAGGGTGAAGACGACAACAGCTTCCTCGCCGATCGCCACTTCATCCGGAGATATCGACAGGTCGGCGGCGACGAAGGCGGCCGGGCTGACGCTTTCCAGGACGGTGAACGGGGTGAAGTGGTAGATGGTCGTGCTGATGGTATGCGCCGCCGTATTTATCGTGAATGGACCTTCGAGGTCGACCCAGGCGGAGCCGTCCCAGTAAGCCATGACCAGGGTGCCGCCCTCAAGGGCTGCGGGGTCGTAAGTCATGGTCAACGTGATACCGCCGGGGAACCGCGCGCCGTCAGGCTCGAGGTCATAGACCAGGGCGACGCGGTTGGTCTCCGCCGGCAGGTCCGGCGGGTCCGCCAGGCGCGTCACCGAGATGCTGGTCAGCGGCCCGCCGGCCGACGTCTCACCGACCGCGCCCGCCGCTATCTCCAGGGTCAACTGATTATCATCGGACTGCACGGTGATGTCGTTGATGAACTTATGGTCAGCGTCAACCAGGGCCGGAGTTCCGCCCGGCGCCCCGCCCCCGGGGGCAGCCGGGGCGGCAAGCGTGAACTGGGCTATGGCATCGTTGGTGAAAGCCATGGCATCATCGCCGTCGGTGCCATAAACGATAGCCTGGATACGATAAGTACTGGCGGGCCAGCCGGCCGGGGGCACCCAGACCACCGAGTAAGTGATATAGGCCGTCCCGGTGTGGTCACCGCCGGAGCTGTAGCCGTAACCGTAACTGCTGCCGAAATCCAGTGTTCCCCAGGTCCCGGACTGATACCCGTAGCCGTAGCCGTAACGGGTATCCTGGGCCTGGCCCCAGACGGGGCCGGTGGCGCCGGTAATAGCAGCCGAACCGCCTAAACCGGAATAGCTGAGCGACAGGGTGGTATCAGGGGCCGACGGCAGCGGCAAATCAGTAAAAAGCACCGAGTAGATGCCGGTATCGACCGCCTTGTATATCCGGAGGTCAATGCTCTGGACCGGCAGGAGGTCGGCATCGTTGATATCCACTCTAATAGTAAAAGAATAGGAATTTCCCAGCGTGCCGGCGGCCGGATTGGTGACATCGATATCGACGGCTTTGACCGACGCGGGAGAGGCGAACCATAGCGTCGCCGAGAAGGCGACCACGAGTAACAGGACCAGGAACGCCCGGAGAACCGAAGCTGGAACCATTGAAATCCTGGACATAATAACCCTCCTTTTTCCCCCGGTATTCAGTTGTTTCTTCATACTGGCGATATTGACCGGGGTCTTACCAGCAATCGTATTAAGCTCGCTTTTATTTTTCTTCAGTACTTCCGCCAGCCGGCTGATGACGGCGCGGGTGGGGGGCGGCATAACGCTGTTTTCTATCTTGCTGAGATAAGTGGCGTCAATGCCGGCCTTAGCCGCCAGCTGATGCTGGGTCAGCCCGGCTTTTATCCGGTATCCTTTAATCTTCAGGCCGAATTCCCGACGGGCACGGTTTTTAACTATTCCGGCAATATCGGCAGGGACCCTACCCGAAAGACGGCAGAGCTTGTCTCCATCGACGCCGAGGGCCAAAGCCAGGCGGGCAATCACCGCTTCGCTGGGGGGAGGCAGCCGACCGTTTTCCAGCTTACTTATATAGGTATAGTCGACCGCGATTCTGGCGGCCAGCCCGCGCAATGAAAGGCCGGAGTTCTGCCTCAACTCCCGGAGCCTTGTACCGAAGTTTAGAGAGTCATCCACGTGACTTCTTCGATTCGACACGATCATAAAACAAATATATTGCCCGTTGAGCACATTGTCATCACATTTTCCCGCTTTTTGGTCACGTTTTGGCCTTTGTTGAGTCGAATATCAATGTTTTCATTGTGCTATTTGTCTCTTTTTTTTAGACAAAACCTAGAGACCCCACCACGATGCCGCCAGCTTTGTAATTCCCCTGATCGCTGGGTCACCGATCCTCCGGGGCCGGAGAAAAATTCAAAGTGTGATAAAATTGTGACCTTCCGGCCGGTATTGTCTGACAACTGGCGCAGACGCTGAATATTTTTTGAAACTCTTTCGGTCCGATTAGGGTTAATCCTGTGTCAAAGCTAAATTTTTCAAGAATGTAAGAAATTTGTGATAAAGATACGGACCTTACCATATTGACAATTGTCACGTATTGTCCTATTATGTGTCTTATTGGCATCTTCAGGGACTGCGTTACAAAGGCATGTGATTAACGCTTGATATAAAGAGCCATCTATGGGGAACCTTAAACAAAAGGTAAAAAAGCTCAGGAAAAAAAGGAAGTGGACGCAAGAGGACCTTGCGCATGAAATAGGCGTAAGTCTCTCCACGGTACAACGCTGGGAGAGACAAGGCGGCAAACCCATCCGCATCGTCGCCCGGGAATTAGACCGTCTTTTTGCGGAGGCAATAGTAAAGTGAGTCAGCAGCACCGAAAAAGGGTCAAATGAGCCTCTCGCTATTTCTAGTCAAGCTACGGCATTAAAGGGAGTAAGCAGACTATTGAAGAAAAAAAGAGAACCTACATTCTGGCAGGACCGCCCGACTTTAGTGACCGGCGGCACGGGGTTACTTGGGGGATGGTTAACACGTCGTCTTCTTGACCTGGGGGCCGACTGCGTCTGCCTGGTACGCGACTGGGTGCCGCGCAGCGAGATGATCCACGCCCGGCTTACCGACCGGGTCAAGGTGGTCCGGGGCGATGTGTGCGACCAGGCGCTCCTGGAACGGATACTCGGGGAAGATGAGATCAATACTGTTTTCCACCTGGCGGCCCAGACCATCGTCGGTACCGCTAACCGTAATCCTATTTCGACCTTTAACACGAACATCCGGGGCACCTGGGCATTGCTGGAAGCCTGCCGCCGGAGCCCGACGGTCCGGAGTATCGTCATCGCTTCATCGGATAAAGCCTACGGCGATCAGGAAAAGCTGCCCTATGACGAAGACACACCGATGCAAGGCCGTTATCCTTACGATGTCAGCAAGTCATGCGCCGACCTGCTGACGCAATCGTACGCCAATACCTACAAGCTCCCGGCAGCGATTACGCGCTGCGGGAATTTCTATGGCGGCGGCGATCTGAACTGGAACCGCGTCGTCCCGGGGACCATCCGCTCGATAATACGCGGTCAACGACCCATTATACGCTCCGACGGCAAGTACGTGCGGGACTATTTTTACATCGAAGACGGCGCCGCCGCCTACATTTTACTGGCGGAGCTGCTGGCACAAAATACCGATATGTCCGGCCAGGCATTTAACTTCTCGAATGAGACGCCGTTATCCGTCCTGGAACTCGTGGAGCGGATTATTTCATTAATGGAAACGCGGCTCCAGCCGGTCATCCGCAACGAGGTCAGCCATGAAATCCGGGAACAATACTTAAATGCCGGCAAAGCCCATCACTTACTCGGCTGGCATCCCATTTACACCATGGACGAGGGACTAAAACGGACCATCTCCTGGTACCAGGAGTTTTTTCAGCAGAAGTAAACAGGAAATCGGGCTAGATGACAGCAGCCCATAAAGATATTTAAAGACAGGCGGAGTTCAAAGATGGGTAACGCAATTCCGGTGGTAATCCTGTGCGGTGGAATGGGCACACGGCTGGCGGAAATGACCGAGGTCCGTCCCAAGCCCCTGGTGGAGATCGGGGGGCGGCCTATCCTGTGGCATATCATGAAGCACTACTGCCGCTACGGCTTTACGGAGTTCGCCCTGGCCCTGGGATACAAGGGTGAACAGATCAAGCGTTACTTCCTCGAATACAGTTCCTTGAACCGTGATTTCACGGTATCGCTCAGAGACGGCCAGACCTATCCGTACAACAATAACGGAGAGGAAGAGTGGCAAGTCCACCTGGTGGATACCGGCCAGGGAACATTGACCGGCGGCAGACTAAAGAGACTGGAACACATAATCGGCAAAAGCACTTTTATGATGACCTACGGCGACGGCGTAAGCGATGTAAACCTGACCGACCTGCTGGATTTTCACCGGAGACACAAGAGCCTGGTTACCTTAACCGCCGTAAGGCCGCAGGCCCGATTCGGGTCGCTGGAAATCGAAGGAGACATGCTCCGGCGTTTTACGGAGAAGTCGCAATTACACGAAGGCTGGATAAACGGAGGGTTTTTCATCATCGAACCCGAAGCACTGCAATATATCCAGGGAGACGTGGGATGGGAACAATCGCCCCTGGAGCGCCTGGCGGAGGAGGGGCGGATATGCGCCTACAAACACGAGGGGTTCTGGCAATGCATGGATACCATCCGCGATCTGAGATACCTGGAATCGCTCTGGGAGGGAGGCAAGGCTCCGTGGAAAACGTGGTAAGTCTCAAACATAAGCATAGGGAGAACCAAATGTGGGACGAAAAAGACGCCTTCCACAAAAAAGAACAGGACGAAAAATGGTGGTGGGAACGAGCGCGCCGGGAAATCGTCCAGGGATGTATGAAAAAAGTCATCGCCGGTGATATGAACATCCTGGAAATCGGCGCCGGTTACGGGGGCATGACGAGCATGTTATCCGGTTTTGGCACGGTCAATGCCATTGAACCTTACGCCGATGCGGCGTCGTATTTACAGGCGAACTTAAAAATAACGACTTACCAGGGCACTTTCGAGTCGTATACAGGGACAGAAAGATATGACCTGGTGACGTGCTTCGATGTGCTGGAACATATTGAAGATGACAAGAATGCATTATTAAAAATGGCAAAGCTGGTTAACGATAAGGGTTTCCTGGTTTTAACCGTACCGGCCTACAAATTTCTCTGGAACCGGCACGATGAAATAAACCATCATTACCGAAGATACAGCAAGGAAGAATTGATAAAAAAGATCCCGCGCAATCTACTAGTTAAAAAGGTCTCATATTTCAACACCCTCTTGTTCCCCATGGCCGTACTCGATAAACTGGTCCTTTCAAAAAACAAGAGGTCCGCTTCATTCAATCCGAACCCGGCAGTCAATAGCATCCTCTACAGAATATTCTCGGCGGAAAAGACTATGCTGCGATTCCTAAATCTCCCATTCGGTGTAAGCATTCTTTTGATAGCCCAAAAACGATATGCGAGTAGATAATAATGACCTGGAACATATCCTCCAGCACACGTCTCAACTCTGGGAAGAGATGCGAGGTCAAAACGTTTTCATTACCGGCGGTACCGGTTACTTCGGCTGCTGGTTGCTGGAGAGTTTTACCCGGATAAATGACGGTCTTAACCTTGGCGCTAAAGCCACTGTGCTGAGCCGCAATCCCGCCGCTTTCGCGGCTAAAGCTCCCCACCTGGCGAACCATCCGGCGGTCCGACTGATCCAGGGCGACGTGCGGTATTTCCAGTTTCCCAAAGGGGAATTCCGTTTCGTGGTCCATGCGGCCACTGAGGCCAGCGCTAAACTCAACCGGGAGAAACCGTTATTAATGTTCGAGACGATCGTCGAGGGAACCCGCCGGACCCTGGAGTTCGCCCGAACTCACGGGACACGCAAGTTTCTGCTGACAAGCTCCGGCGCGGTGTACGGCCGGCAGCCGCCCGAGATGACACATATCGCCGAGGACTACATCGGGGCCCCGGACCCCATGGACCTGGAGAGCGCCTACGGCGAGGGAAAGTGGTCGGCCGAGGTACTCTGCAGTCTTTACGCACACCATTTTGAGCTGGAAACAAAAATCGCGCGGTGCTTTGCCCAGGTGGGCCCGTATTTACCCATGGACATCCACTACGCGATAGGCAACTTCATCCGGGACGCGGTCCAGGGCGGCCAAATACTGGTGAACGGCGATGGTTCATCGATACGTTCTTATCTCTATGCCGCGGACCTGGCTATCTGGCTCTGGACTATTTTAGTAAACGGGCATTCCTGCCATCCCTATAACGTCGGCTCAGACAGAAGTGTAAGTATTGCCGAGCTTGCCGATATCATCCGCCGGCAAATCGCCCCGCGCAGCGAGGTAATCATCGCCCATCGAGAGAAGCTATCGGCGCTGCGCCAGCGATATGTGCCGTCCATCGAACGCGCCCGCGGCGAGCTCAAGCTGGAAAGCTGGGTCCCGCTGGAAGAGGCAATAGAGCGAACAGCCCTCTGGCTGAGATCAAAGAGTATGGTGTGATAATGCTCGAAAACCTACTGCCGATTATCTATAGTTACGCTATTTTAGCGTACATGGGTTTTGGTATATTTGCCTTGATCACCCCTGACTCTTTCAAGAAACCGTATCTATACCTGCTTGTTCCACCCGGATTT
Organism: Dehalococcoidales bacterium; assembly: GCA_036787005.1. Taxonomy (GTDB): domain Bacteria; phylum Chloroflexota; class Dehalococcoidia; order Dehalococcoidales; family RBG-16-60-22; genus JBFYTX01. Next base: position 8,371 of record DAIQQC010000008.1, read on the forward strand.
GGATTTTCCCTGCTGGTAATTACCGGTTCATGGGTCATGGCGACAAATATAACCATAACATGGACGATGATATTAAGCCTGATCATGGCGACAGGCTTGAACGTATTTGCGTTATGGCGGGCCAAAATCAAGGTAAACATATCATTCAAAAGATTCATGCCCGCCATGTATACGCTCCTTAAAGTCCTTTCGATCACCGTTTTAGCGGTGGGCATGTTGTCTCTGATCATCCTGCCGGGAGTGAGGGAAGGCAACTTGACGACTCCTTTGCGGACAGGGCCTGATTCAGTGGGCTATGCCGGGGCAGCGCAAAGCCTGGCCGGGGGGGAGACCCTTTCAAGCATCGCCGAAGACCTTAAAGCAGTAACGGGCCACGAAGACCTGGAAGAAGCCAAAAACGCCAACTTCCAGCTGCTGCGATTCGATCTGCACTGCAGTACCGAGTTTCTTCTAAAAGCTTTGAGGTGGGGCTACCCCACGGTCCTGGCGAATATGACCTGGGCAACCGACATGGACAGCGTTTACCGACTGGACTTCGTTTTACTTGTCTTTTCATGGGCGATGCTGCTGGGGCTGGTATATCATGCCTGCCGTACTATTATCAAAGCGCGGTGGTATATTTCTTTGCTGCTGACGGCGGCGCTGGCGCTCAATAGCAACCTGTTGAACATATATTATGAAGGTTCCTATGCCGAGGTCATGGCCATACCCGTCCTCTTCCTGCTGCTGTTATATCTCTACAATATTCGCGAGAACAGTACATTTACAAACAAATGGGACCGGATAAAACAGGTCGTTTTTACAGGATTCCTCAGCGCGGCGCTCCTGTCGATCTGGACCGAGGCGTTCATTATTTTGGGTATTGTCTGTTTTTTCATCCTGGTCCTGGACCTGGTGCAGGCCCGTAAAACGCAAAAAGCCTGGGTGCTCATTTTTGGTCTCGGCGCCCTGCTGGCTTTTATCCTGATTGCGCCCCTGACGTGGAATCTGGTCCTGTTTTATAAAAATAACCTCTTCGTCCACCTGGGAAATATAAGCCAGGGGGGATGGTGGCAACCACAATGGGCAACACTGCCGGAGATAATGGGCTGGACGGATATATATGCCCACGGCAGCCAGCCGGCACTAGTGCAAAGAGACACCGTAGAAGTTATCATCGCGTTTTTTGGCAGCCTACTCATTGTTGGGGCAGCCGTGCCCTATTTATTTTCAAATAATAAATATGCCCGGTCATTCTGGCTGGGGACGATAGTTTTTGTCGTGCTCATTTTCTTAAAGACCGGTTTTCTGGACAAGAACAATAATTATCAATACTACAAAGCTTACACGGTATTCCTGCCGGTAATATTCTTATTCGTATATGCGTCCATCTTTTGTCTCTTCAGGACGATCAACTCCCGCTGGAAGTATGCGCTATACGCGATTGTTACTTTATCGATAGGAGTGGCCGCTTTTAACGGGGCTTCGTATATTAAGAAATACGAGGCGGAGAGCAGCTATTTTTCCGAGGAAATGTTTTACCTCCAGAGGCATAACGAGGTTTTTAGCAACAACGTTTTAATGACGCCGTACGGGAGCAACTATTTCCATACCGTGCAAATGGCCAGCGTGGTAAAGATGAATTTTTACAATTTTTCTTTTGAAATAGGTTATCAGAAACCCTTAATGATAACCCCGTACCTGGAAATGCCCGTGGCGATTATTCTTTACTACAACGACCAGAAACAGACCACTATCGATAGCGATGATGTCATTTATTCAGGTAACGAATTCCAGGTATTGAAAACACCTTACCGGTTGAAAGACCGGCTGGACCAAAACGGCGCCGTTGATATAAATAACTATTTCAACTTCGGCTCCAACGCGGACATCGAATTATCCCCCCATTTTGATTCTTATGACTTTACCGACGAAACGGGAAAGGAGATATCTTCGGGCGGTAACGCCCATATAGACACCGGCGAGAAAAAATTCGGGACGGCCTCCGGCTCGTTTGACGGCCAGGGGGATTATTTAACCGTCGCCAATAGCCAGGATTTTGACTTCGGGTCCGAAGACTTTACCGTAGACGGATGGTTTTATTTCAAGGCAAATGACGTCGGGTACCAATTCCTGGTTGACCGAAGGGGCACTAATTCCGAGTCCGGCTGGATCTTCTATTTAGAGGGTAATAACCAGCTTAGTTTTCTCAGCACTTCAAAAACGGGTATAGGCTGGGACAACGCGGTTATCCATAACTCCGGCATCGTGCCGGAGACGGGTGTCTGGATGCACCTGGCCGTGGTAAGAAACGGCAACGTTTTTACCATGTATCAAAACGGGATAGCCATCAAGTCAGGGACTTTTACCGGTTCAACCGGCGCTCAGACGGTCAGCCCCTCGATCGGAGCCGGACACGCCAGCCGCGGCAACTACTTCAACGGCTATATTGACGAACTCCGTATATCCAAAGGAATCGCCAGGTGGACGGAGAATTTCACACCGCCCGAGGCACCTTATACGGACACGGACGAAAATACAGTGTTGCTGCTCCATTTTGAAACCTCCGATGAGGACAGCGGCGGAGAGGCGCCAATGCTTTTCCCGGTCGATAAGACAGATGAAGAGCAGTAATATGAATATCAAATCGTGGCGTAAAGAGGACAAAATCGGCCTGCTGGTCCTGATCATCGTGGCCGGTTTTGCCGCGGCGGTGGTTTATCATTACGCAATCGGCTATTACCTGGGCAAGCCATGGCCGGCCAATACATTTCTGCACACTCCGGATGCCCATTTCTCGGATTTTAACCTGGTTGTCCGCCAATCAGCCGGCCTGGACCCCTTTGCCAATGACATCGGCGGCTTTGCGGGAGCGCCGTTCGCCCAGTTCCTCGGCTATTTGTTTTCGATACTGCAGGTCACCTGGGTGCAACTGGGCATCTTTTTCAGTTCTTTTTTTGTCGTGTTCATATTAATGGCCAAGCATTATCTGTACGGTGTAAAGTCGGTACCCGATTCCCGGCAGCTGCTGACGATCTTCGCCATCACGTTTCTGACATACCCGGTCCTCTTCGCGGTAGACCGGGCCAATTTCGACCTGCTGGCCTGCGTCCTGCTGCTATTGTTTGTTTTTACGTATGGAAACAGGAAATATAAAACCAGCGCGGTTTTTCTGGCGCTGGCGGTGGCTATCAAACCGTTAGTAATAATCCTGGGTTTGATCTATATCTTCGATAAGAGATATAAAGATTTCCTGCTGGTGCTCTTCAGCGCGGCATTTTTGACAGTACTCAGTCTGTCTTTATTTAAAGATGGCTTTTTCCAGGAAACCCGAAAATTCCTCGATGCGTTATTTTACACTACCGGTTATTTGTCCGCCGGCAACCAGCAGGCCTTTAGCTCTGACCTGTATGGCCTGTTAACCGTCGTAACGCAGTTCCTTGGACACCGGCTGGGCAGGGAGATATACCTGCCGGCGTACCCGGAGGCCAGGCTGATCTATGCGGCGGCGGCAGCTGTTATTTTTATTTACTTCGTCGTCTATCTCTGGAAAAACCGCCTTCCTTTGTGGCAGGTCTTGGCGGTGCTGACAATATTGCTGATACTCCTGCCTTTTTATTCCGCCGATTATCACCTGACGTATCTTTTTGTTCCCATGCTGATATACCTGGGGCTCAAGGAACCGAGGCGTAATGAACTGCTCATCATTATTTTATTCGGTCTACTACTGATACCTAAAAATTATTACACCATTCAATCATTCCAGAATATCGGGGTGGTCATCAATCCGCTGCTTTTAGCAGGTTTACTGATAAGCATCATCCCGGGCGCATTTTCCCCGAAAGGCATATCCTCTGTTTTTTGGTCCGGCGGCACCAGAATACCAGCAAAGGAACAGATATGAGAGCTTGTGATTACATCGTTAAAAAACTAGTCAATAACGGCATCAAGCATGTTTTTATGATTACCGGCGGCGGCGCCATGTTCCTTGACGATGCTATCGGGCTGGAAAAGCGGCTGCAGTACGTGTGCCACCAGCACGAGCAGGCCTGCGCCATGGCGGCCGAAGGATATGCCCGGGTTACCGGCAAGATGGCGGCAGTATGCATCACCTCCGGCCCCGGCGGGACCAACGCCCTGACCGGCGTCCTGGGGCAATGGATGGATTCAATCCCGGTGCTCTATCTCTCCGGCCAGGTACGATTTGTGACCACCATAGCGAGCACCACCCTGCCGCTGCGCCAGCTCGGGGACCAGGAGGCCAACATCGTGGACATTGTCCGGCCGATCACGAAATACGCCGTGATGGTCACCGACCCCCGGACGATACGCTATCACCTGGAGAAGGCCATGCATCTGGCAATTTCCGGAAGGCCGGGGCCCGTATGGTTGGACATACCTCTTGACGTTCAATCAAGCACGATTGATGAAGCCGACCTGAAACCGTATGACCCTGAGGAAGATGCGGTTACCGGTTATCCGGGACAGCTCGATAGCCAGGTCGAGGCGGTCATGGAACGGTTGAGAACAAGCGAGCGCCCGGTTATTTTAGCCGGGGCAGGTATACGGCTGGCGGGCGCCGCTAAAACTTTTTACGACATGGCGGAAAGGCTGGGCGTCCCGGTCCAGGTAGCCTGGAATGCGATCGACCTTTTTCCCTCCGATCACCCCCTGTATGCCGGGCGGCCGAGCACCCTGGGACAGCGCGGCGCCAATTTCATCTTTCAGAATGCCGACCTGTTGCTCAATCTCGGCTGCCGTTTAAACGTCCGGCAAATCGGCTATACATTTCCGGCGGTAGCCAGGGAGGCTTACAAAATATCCGTGGATATTGACGCCGCCGAGCTAAAGAAACCGACGATAAAAATCGATCTGCCGATCAACGCCGACGCCGGAGAGTTTATCCGCAGATTGGATAAAAAGCTCAAGCTGAGAAAAATCCCCGAAAAAACAGCGTGGCGGTCGTGGTGTAAAGAACGGATCCGGCGTTACCCGGTGGTATTGCCGGAATATCGCCGGAAAGAGAAACCCGTTAATCCCTACGTATTCAGCGAGACGCTGGCACGAAAGCTCGGGGCTAACGACGTCGTGGTCAGCTCAAACGGATCGTCCTGCGTGATACCCATACAGTCGATGCAGATCAAGTGGGGACAGCGCCACCTGGTCAATTCGGGTTGTGCCGCCATGGGGTACGGACTGCCGGCAGCCATAGGGGCGTGTTTTGCCAGCGGGGGCAGGCGCGTCATCTGCCTCGAGGGCGATGGAAGCATACAGCTGAATATCCAGGAGCTGGAAACGGTCTGTTACCACCGCCTGCCGCTGAAGATCTTTATTTTCAACAACGGCGCCTACCTCTCCGTGCGTATCACGCAACGTAACTTTTTTAACGGCCGCATGGTGGGCGAAAGCGCCAGCAGCGGCGTGGGATTCCCGGATTTTGTAAAGCTGGCGAGGGCCTACGGCATCCCCGCCTTCCGCATCCGTTATAGCAGAAATCTGGAAAAGACAATCGACCGGGTGCTGGAAACAGAAGGCCCGGCTTTATGTGACGTTATGGTTGACCCGGACCAGGTATTTGCGCCGCGCTCCGCCTCGAGGCAACTGGCCGACGGACGGATGGTATCCAGTCCCCTGGAGGACATGTACCCTTTCCTGGATGAGGAGGAATTACTATCGAACATGATCATACCAAAATGGAAATCCGAATAGAAAAAGCAAACAAAAAATAAACAGGAGGTGGTAACAATGAACGCACTGGAGCAAAAAATGGTCGAGGTCCTATCAGATCTGCGGTTCAACAATGCGTGTATCGGAGTAAAAGCGGAGTTCGAGGCCGAAGGCACCCGTCTCGAGGAGGCGCTGCGGCTGAAAGAAGTGGTCACCAGGGCCGGGCTTGAACTGACCATCAAGATCGGCGGCTGCGAGGCTTTGCGGGACATGTATGAATGCCGTACCGTCGGGGTTGAGCGTGTGGTGGCTCCCATGGTCGAATCACCGTTCGCCTTAAAAAAATTCCTGCAAGCGGCAAACCTGGCTTATCCGGAAGATGAACGCAAGTACGTCAAGATGGTAGTGAACATTGAAACGAAGACAGCCGTGGAACATTTTCCGGAGATGCTGAATTTGCCTCAAATCGGCGGTTTATACGGTATCGTCATGGGCCGGGTTGACCTTACAGGTTCGCTGGGACTGGACCGCGATAAGGACATCAACGGTGAAGAGGTCTATGAGATCACCCGCGACCTGTTCCGCGCGTCAAAGGCCAAAGGAATGGAAAATGCGGTGGGCGGCGGTGTCTCCGTACATTCGGTTCCTTTCTTTCACAAATTAGCGGAGGAAAATCTGATCGATCGGTACGAAACCCGCAAGGTGATCTTTAAATGCCCCGACGCCCTCCACAATCATACCGAGAACGGCATCATGAAAGCGGTCGGCTTTGAGCTCCTCTGGCTGAAAAACAAGCGCGACTATTACCAGATCATCTCCGTAGAGGACGCCCAGAGGATACGTATGCTGGAGGAGCGCTACAAGTCGATCATCGAAAAAGCCGGGGGATATGTGAATTAGGTTAGAAAGGCGTTAAAAAGTATAAACCGAGCAAGCTGGAGGTCGGGTCATGGGTCAAAAAACGGCTCTGGTCACGGGCGCTTCACGCGGCCTGGGTAAAGTGTTCGCGGAACAATTGCTGAACAACGGCATGCGGGTGCTCACTCCCGGCCGCCAGCAGTTGAACCTGCTTTCCAATGAGGCGATCGATGACTATTTGTCATTATTGACCGAACCGGTAGACGTCCTGGTGAATAATGCCGGCATTAATCGTATCAGCCAGACGACCTTTTCCGACGTGGACCTGGAGGATACCCTGCAGGTGAATCTCATCGGACCGATCCGTTTAGCCCGCGGTCTCATCCCGGGAATGATTAACCGTCAATACGGGAGGATCGTAAATATCAGCTCGATATGGAGCATCGTTTCCAAACCCGGGCGCATTACATATGCGGTCAGCAAAACCGGGTTAAATGGATACACGCGTTCTTTAGCCGTAGAGCTGGCCCCGTATAACATCCTGGTTAACGCCGTTGCTCCGGGGTATGTGAATACCGAATTGACCCGGCAAAATAATACTCAGCAGGACCTGCAAATAATATGCCAGGCAATCCCGATGAAACGCCTGGCCGAGCCAATTGAAATTGCCCGGCTGGTAGCGTTCTTATGCTCGGAAGAAAACAGCTATTTAACCGGGCAATGCCTGGTCATCGACGGGGGTTATTCTTGTCAATAATCAATATTCATTCCATTCTCAGGGACTACCAGGTCCACATCGGCCCGGTCACCGATTTCTTGAACGGGTTGTTGTCTCTAGAGCACAAGGTTTTTTTAGTTGACGAGAATGTGTGGCAACATCATTCTCACGGTATATTAAGCGGATTGCCGCCAACAGAGACAGCCGTTTTTCCCGCCCTGGAGGAACGCAAGACCCTGGAAGGGGCGCAGGAAATATACGACGGCATACTGGGTAAATCAGCCAAGCGCAATTTGACCTTAATCACTATCGGGGGCGGTATTCTCCAGGACGTTACGGGATTTGCCGCTTCTACGATATACCGCGGGGTGAAGTGGTTCTTTATTCCCACCACCCTCCTGGCCCAGGCGGATAGCTGCATCGGCGGTAAAACTTCTCTTAACTACAAGGGATACAAGAACCTGATCGGGTCTTTTTATCCGCCCATGGCGGTGTGGATCGACCCGTATTTTCTAGGGACGCTGCAAACCCAGGACTTCTACAGCGGCCTGGGCGAGGTAGTAAAACTGCACATCATGGGGGGCGAACCTAAGATCCGGCGACTGCTAAAAGAATATGACGCCATCCGTAACAGGGATATCAATACTCTCCAGGGCGCCATTGAAACATCCTTAGAGATCAAAAGAGGCTACATCACCGAGGACGAGTTCGATCTTGGTAAAAGAAACATGCTGAACTACGGTCACTGCTTCGGCCACGCAATCGAATCGGTTACTAATTTCCGCATTTCACACGGCCAGGCGGTAGTCATCGGGATGATCCTGGCGAACAGTATCGCCGGTAAACGGCATCTGCTTTCGGAAGAACGCCGCCGGTTCATGGAAAACAGGCTGCTGCTGCCCGCGTTGCAGACCAGGATACTACCGGGGGACCTTCAACCCGATTTAGTCATCAAGGCGATGATGCAGGATAAAAAAAGGACCGGAAGCGGGTTAGTCCTGGTGATGATAAATGATGCCGACGAAATGGTCCGGGTTGATAACCTCGGAGAAGACGAGGTCCGGGAAGCCCTGGAAGCAGCCGCGAAGAAAGTGATACACCTATGAGAAAACTCATCAGTATCGTAACTCCCTGCTACAACGAAGAGGATAATGTTGAGGAGTTGCATACCCAGATCGTAGAGATAATGTCCGGATTTCCGGAATATGATTTTGAACATATATATATCGATAATGCCTCGACCGACCGGACCATACCGCTCCTGCGCCAACTGGCCGCCCAGGACAAACGCGTTAAGGTGATACTCAATACACGAAATTTCGGGCACATTCGTTCGCCTTTTCACGGACTGTTACAAGCGCGCGGCGACGCCGTGGTCTATATGGTTTCGGACCTGCAGGACCCGCCCGATCTGATTACAGAGTTCATCAATAAGTGGAAAGCGGGGAACAAGATCGTCATCGGGATTAAAAACAGGAGCGAAGAATCAAAGCTTTTTTTCCTCCTCCGTTCGACCTATTACCGAATCCTGAAGAAGCTCTCCGAAGTCCCTTTGTTTGAAGACTTTACCGGTTTCGGATTATATGACCAGAAAATCATCGAAATCCTCCGGAAAATCGATGATCCTTACCCCTATTTACGCGGGCTGATCGCGGACATCAGCTGTGACGTGGTGAAAATCAATTACATCCAACCGGCGCGGAAACGGGGCATAACGAAAAACAACTTTTTAACGTTGTTCGACATGGCGATGCTGGGATTCACCAACAATACGAAAATCCCTCTGCGGGTGGCTATCTTCCTAGGGTTTATCATCGCTACCATAAGCTTTTTCGTCGGGTTGTTTTATCTCAGCTATAAACTATTCAACTGGCAGGATTTCTCGCTCGGCCTGGCCCCCCTGGTAGTGGGGATGTTCTTCCTGGGCGGCGTGCAATTGCTTTTCCTGGGGATCATAGGCGAGTATATCGGCGCCATTTATACCCAGGTCCAACGGCGCCCGCGGGTGATCGAAAAGGAACGGATCAATTTTGATTAGTCGTATCCGGGCTTTAGTTCATAGACTATGGTCTATTCAACTGATACGTTTCTTAGTAGTGGGCGGGCTTAACACGGTATTTGGGTTTTCCGTCTATTCGATATTCATATTATTACATCTGCACTATGTTTTGGCGGCCCTGCTGGGACAAATTTGCGGGATCATGTTCAACTTTAAAACCACCGGCACCATAGTATTCAAGAATAAAGATAATCGTTTGATATTCCGGTTTTTCGCAGTATACCTGGTTACATATTTGATCACCATCGGCCTCCTGAAACTATTCAGCATTTATGGTGTTGGCAGTCTGGTTGCCGGGGCAATAATCATACTCCCTATAGCTTTCCTTTCGTTCTTACTAAATAAAAGGTTTGTTTTTGATACGCTCGGGAAGAAAACAGCGAACCAGGAAGAAAAAGGGTAAATCATTCTTGAAAAGGGAATGGGTTCCGTATCTTGTTTATGGCTTGCTGGCCCTGGCCGTCATGGGCGGCCTCCTGCTCCCCGGTTATGTATTGACCCTTGATCTGAATTTCTCGCCGGCTCCCCATTACAGTCAATATTTCTGGGGACTGAGTGAATGGTCGACGTCGGTTTACGGGGCCGGAATTGCATCAAATCCATTCTTCTTCCTCGTGCAACTATCGGCAAAGGTAATCCCGGCCTGGCTGATAGAGAAGCTTATCCTTTTCATCTTACTTTTTCTTGCCGGCCTGGGAGCGCATAAACTTATCTCCCATAAAGGCCCCGGCGGCTATTACGCCGGGATCCTTTATATGATTAATCCTTTTGTGTACAGCCGGTTCATGGCCGGGCAATGGGGAGTCCTCTGGGCATATGCCTGGCTGCCTATAGCTCTGGGCGTATTCATCAAGCTTTTACGTGAAGGAGGTTTCCAGAACACCCTAAAGATGGCTGTCCTGGCAACCCTGGTGGGATTACTACAGGTCCAGGGTTTTTTCATACTGTTCCTGGCCTGTCTGGTAATTCTATTTTTCAAGTTAATCCTTGATGGGAACAAGACCGGCGTTTACCGCTCATTGAAATGGACGGCAGCCGCGGCCGGGATATTCTTTGTTCTTAACCTCTACTGGTTAATCCCGCTCTTTACGTCAACGGGAACAACACTTAACCAATTGAACCCGGCCGACCAATCTGCTTTTTTATCAAGACCCACCTCCGGGGGCGGGATACTATTTGATATACTCTCGATGCATGGATTTTGGAGAGAACATTATACCTATGCCCGGGATATTTTACCTTTTTGGTGGATCCTTTTTACTTTAGTTTTATTCCTCGCCGTCTATGGTTTTGCCAGTAGGACATTCCCATCTTCAAGACCGGTATTTCCTGGAGGCAACGAAGGGCCAGAGAGAATCCAAACGGTAGAACGGTGGCTCCCGATATCCTTCGCCGTGATCGGTGTAACGGGTTTCATTTTAGCCCTGGGGGCTGCCGCCGATTATACCAGGCCGTTTTTCGAATGGCTCTGGGATAAGGTACCCTTCTTTAAAATATTCAGAGATTCGCAGAAGTTCGTGGCGTTGTTATGCCTGTCTTATGCCTATCTGGGTGGACTCGGGATAGGCGAACTGGCCGGTATGCTCAAACAACGAATGCCAAGGCCGCTCAAGACAGGGTTGATGATCTTAATCTTTTTATTGTTGGCTACCCCCTTTATTTATTCATTTACGATTTTTGGTTTTTATGGCCAGCTCGGGGTCACCGATTATCCGGAAGAGTGGTACGAGGTCAACGATCATCTGAACCGGGATAGCAACGATGTCAACGTGCTGTTTTTACCCTGGCATATGTACATGGACTATAGCTGGCTGCCGAATACGGATAAGCGGCTGATAAATCCGTCCCGGCAATTCTTCGATAAACCGGTCATCGCGGGAGATAACATTGAAATCCAGAATATCTATTCCCAGAGCTCGAACCCGATTAGCAAATATATAGAGTTCCTGCTGCCGAGAGGAAATGAGATAGACAATCTCGGCGAGCTACTGGCTCCCCTGGATGTCAGGTACATCATCCTGGTGAACGAAGCAGACTACGAGTCTTATGATTTCCTTTACCGGCAGGAAGACCTGACAGTTGAGCTTCAAAAACCCGGTATCACGCTATTTAAAAACGAGCATCCCGCGTCCCGGGCTTACGCCGTCGATAGTGTCGTGCGCCTGGACAGTCTCAATGAATACCTGGAACTAAGTAAAGAGCAGGACGTGATGGACCATATCTACGTTTTCGGCCATGGGTCGCAGGACGAAGGAAACGGGCAAACGAAAAGCCTCGCATGCCAGGGCAAGAGCCAGGTGGATTATCAGGTTAACGGGACGGACCTTAAATACACGGTTTTCACGGTCCCTCAAAATGTCTCTACAAACTCATGGGAATACAATGGGCAGGGACCGGTTTTCCTAAACCTCGGCTTTATGCCGGCTTTTTTATCTTCTCCCGAAGGCGGGGAAATAGTTTATACCAGGTTTTACAGGGTGTACTTGCCCTGCTATGTTATATCGGGAGCGATGCTGAGTTTAATGGTTTTTCTTTTATTCCGGCATCGCCGACGAAAGACAGCGTCGCTTGAAGGCTAACCGGCGCCGAGCCTTTTCTCGCGGAGGCGGGCGGCGTGCCGCGGCGCGGCGATCCATAAACTAACGCCGGCCAGGGCGATGGCCACCGCGCTGATGATGAAGGCGACGTGATAGCTGCCGGAGATGTCAAAAATATAACCGCCGAGCCACGGGCCGATGGCGCCCCCGAAACCGACCCCCGTCAGCAGCAGGGCTGATATGGCGCCGATGTTCTTGCCATGGAAGATGTCCGCGGAGCTCACGATGATGGTGGGGGAAAACGTCCCGGTAGCGAATCCGGCGCAGATAGCGTATACGTACAGCAGCCAGGGTTGTGAAGCGTCCTGGACGGACAACAACGCGAGGAGGCCGCCCACGTGCAGGACCACCGCGAACAGCGCCGTCTTCTCCCGCCCGATGAAATCGGAGACAAAAGCGCCGACCTGTCCCACGATAGACACCAGGCCGAAGAGCGCCAGGACGGACGTCGCCACCTGGCTGGTGTAGCCGACGTCCTCGGCAAACTTTATCTGGTGGGCAATGATGAGGTAGTTGCCCAACCCCCAGTAGCAGAAGTCGGCGAACACCAGCAGCCAGAGCTGGTAGGTCCCGAAGGCCTTCCGCAGCGTCCAGTCAGGTTTCGCCAGGTGGCTGTCGCCGGCCAGCGCCCCAGCCTGCGGTTCCGTGTAGCCGTAGGGTTTCATCTTCTTGTCGTCGGGTCGGACGTGGTAAAACATCAGGTAAAGCGGTACCATGATAACTACCAGCAGGCCGGCCATCACGAAAAAGGAGTATTCCCAGCCCCAGCGGGTATTCACCCAGTCGACGAGCATAACGTAGACGAAGCTCAGTCCGCCGCCTATCTGCCCCAGTCCCACCGCCAGCCCCCTTCGCTTGCTGAACCAGTTGATGATGGCCGTGTTCAGCACCGGCGAGCCGCAGAAGGCGGAGCCGATGGGTGCCAGGAAGCCGAAGAGGATATAAAAATGCCACAGCTCGCGGGCGAAGTAGCACCCGGCGGTGGCGAAAGCCAGCAGAAATACCCCGATTAAGACCACCGCCCTGGGTTTCCACTTATCGACCAGGTGGCCTGCCACCGGGGCAGACAGACCGTAGACAAAGATATTGAGGGAGAGCATGATAGCGGTACTGCCGCGGAACCAGTGGAACTCATCCAGGACGTGGGGGAAAAAGGAGGAAAAAGAGGTCCTGATGCCGTAGACCAGCATCATGGCGATGATCATCATGCCGACGATGTACCAGCCGTAAAAAACGCGGGGTTTCTTGATCATCAAGGTTCTTTCAGGGTGGATATAATAACGATACCACAAGAGGCCCCAAATACGAAATGCCTTGACAGCTTCATTATTGCATGTTATTATTACCCAGTAATTCAAAGCGAAAGCGGGTCGTTTACGTCAGCTCAGGTCATCTAAATCTATAGGCTGCGTCACACTCCGGCGGGAATGCATGAAGATTCCTCCGGGGACTGTTTTTGCTTTACAGAAAAAACTTGGCATAATGCTTTACCGACCGCGGGTGTGACCGTCCCGCGGTTTTTTGTTTCTATGCCAGCTATATTGAATGATGGAGTGAAATGCATGAATGTACCAGCGTTTTTAACACGCTACTACCAGAAAGGCGAATACCCGTTCATGTCGTTAAACGACTTGCCGTTTGAAGAAGCCAACCGTGTAAAACGGGCCTATTGTATAAAGAATAATATCGGGCTTTTTTACGCTCAGGATGATTATCTCGTACACCGGAAAGAAATCGAGAAATGGCTATATAATGAGTTGGTGAGGCTGGGCGGAAAGCCCGCGAACGATGTCCCGGTCTACATGACCTTAGGCGAATCGCCTGAGGGCGAATTCGATATCCGGACGGACCTCCAGAAGAATGCCGACGAAATAAGGATACCCCTTGAAGAAATTGATCTAGCGGTGGTGACATTCGTCTACCCCGACAGCATGTACGAGCTCGTCCAGGATGCCGACGGAAAAATCATCGATGGCAAACGTACTAACACACCGGAAGTGTATCTGTATCGCGACCTGCCCGAATTATATAAAAAATACAGGGTCGACGAGCAAAACGTGTTCAGCATCGAAGCCCAGGTGTGGAACAGAGAGATGTTGCATCAATACTGGCTGAAAATAAAAGGAGGAAAACAATGACTATCACCAAAGCAAGGATGAAACAACTGCTGAAAAACGACCGCTTTCCGCGGTCGGCCAAATACGACCCTAAATGGGTCCTGAAGGGCTGGATGGGGCCGAACGTCCTCTGGCTGGCGGAATGGCTTAGTGGAAAGATGGAGTTTAAGCCCGGCATGCGCGTCCTGGACATGGGCTGCGGCAAGGCGCTGAGCTCGGTATTCCTGGCGAAGGAGTTCGGCGTACAGGTCTGGGCTAACGACCTCTGGATAAGCGCCACCGAGAACTGGCAGCGAGTTAAAGAGGCTGGACTCGAAAGCTGCGTTTTCCCCGTACACGCGGAGGCGCACGACCTGCCCTACGCCGAAGGGTTCTTCGACGCCATTGTGAGCCTGGACTCGTACCAATATTACGGCACGGACGACCTTTACCTCTCCTATTTTCAGAAGTTCCTGCGGCCGGGGGGGCAAATAGGCATCGTCGTGCCAGGGCTGGCGCGGGAGATAAAAGGCAGAATACCCGAGCACCTGACTCGACCTAGCGGAAACCGTAGTACTTTCTGGGTGGACGAATGCTGGTGTTTCCATACCGCCGAATGGTGGCAGCGCCATTGGGGAAAAATCAGCGTCGTTAAGGACGTGGAGGCCGACCTGCTATCGGACGGGGTTAAAGACTGGATACAGTACGAGAAGGCCTGCGAAGAAGCCGGCACGCTGATATTCCCTTCCGAGGCAGAGACGCTCAAAGCTGACGGCGGGCGGTACCTGGCGCTAATCAGTGTAACAGCGCGGAAAAAATAAAACACGGGTCATAACTTAATAAGATTTTAACATTCTTAGGTTAAGTTTAATCATATCAATTCTTCAATAAGTTAATAAAGGTAACACAAAAAGACTGATATGAAAAAATCCCGCTTATACGGTGTCGGCGTCCAGTGGATTTCAAGCCTTTTGCTAATCATATCAGTCATCAGCCTGGCCGGATGCGTCCCTCAGGTGGCCGGGCAGGCGGCCCCGGATGCAACCGATATCTCCGCCCCATTTTATCCCGACCGCGTCGTCACCGTACGCTTCGTCATGACCGAAGAAAACTGGGACTACCTCCAGGAAAACGCCAGTGAAGAATCTTACGTCCAGGCCGATATGTGGTATGACGGCGAACTGGTGCCGGATATTGCGCTAAGACCTAAAGGCAACTCATCGCTCTCCAGCACCATCAGCAGCGGCTCGGTTAAATTCGGACTCAAGGCCGACCTGAATTTTTTCAACGCGGAGCGCAGCCTGGATGGGGTCAGGAAGCTGAACTTTAATAACGGTTTCAGCGACCCCACCTTCATGCGCGAGATATTAAGCTATGAACTGTTCGAGCAGATGGGGCTTCCTACGCCGCGGGCGTCTTTCGTGGATGTCTATGTCAATGATAACCATCTCGGACTCTATACCATGGTGGAGCAAATCGACCAGACTTTCCTGGCGCGTTACTTCTCCGATACGTCCGGCAATCTTTATAAACCGGAAATGCCGGCAGCGTATCTCAACTGGACCGAAGAAGACATCACCGCGACGCCTTCCGCCAGCACCGATACGTCGGACGTAAACCTGGGAGGCGGCAATCTGAACGAGATACTGGAAGCCCTGGGACAGGATACCACCGGAGAAGACTCAGAAGCCGCTCCTGCGGTCCCGGATTTCCCGGGCGGGTTCGGTTTCCGAAACCAGCCGTCGGACAACATGACGCCGCCCTTCCAGCCGTCGGATAACAGAACGCCGGGATTTAACATGCCGGACGTGGGAAATGCTTTTCCGGGCAACCAGCCGTCGGATAACTTTACGCCCGGGTTCAGGATGCCGGCATCGGACAACTTTACGCCGGGGTTCATGGCGCCGGGCATGGTTATGGGCTCCAGCTCCCAGGGCGACTATCTGGGGCAGATGGGACTTAAGACCAACGAGAATAAGCCGGAATACAGCGCCCTCCTCCGCCTCCTGGACGTCCTTAATAACGAGCCAGAGGCGACGTTCGCCGGGGAAATCGAAAAGGTGCTGGATGTGGACCAGGTGCTGCGCTACCTGGCGGTATCCGCGGTGCTGGTGCATCTGGACAACTATATCGGCATGGGCCACAACTATTATCTCTATGAAACTGATGGCATATTTACCATCATACCCTGGGACCTGAATATGTCTTTCGGTAACTTTAACTCCGGTCTCGATCGTACCGGCATTATTAATTTTATGATTGATGAGCCTGCGGCGGGGTCCGTCGCCGAGAGGCCGCTCGTCGCCCGGCTGCTGGCCGTGCCCGAATACCTGGAAACCTATCACCAGTACATCAACGAAATGATAAATGGGCCCTTCTCCAGCGGGATCATGGACGCCCGCATTGACGAAATCGCAGATATGATACGCCCTTATGTTGCCGCCGATACGTTTAAATTTTTTACTACCAACGCCTTCGAATCGTTCATTGGTGACGGCACCGCCGCCGTCACTGCCCGGTCTAACGGCATCGGACTCAACATCGGGCTGAAAGCCTTCATCGCGGAGCGTATCGAGTCCATTAAGAAACAGCTTGCCGGGGAGCTTGCCAGCACTAATAACGGACGGGGCAATGGAGGCAACTCTTTCATTGGCGGTCCGAATAATTTTAACGGTGGGAACCGGGGTCAATAAACGTCAAATGGTCGGCTATTTGTTTTTGCCTGCCTTTTTTGATAATCTATTAGCATTAAAATCACCGAGCCTGTTATGCGGCGAAAAATACAATTTATCCTGGCGGTCATGCTGACCCTCACCGTTATCACCTCCGGCTTTATCGGCTGCGCCATCAGCCCGGCCAGCGGCAGCGGCGACCCCGGGGTCAATCCCTTCGATACCACCCGTGTGGCCACGGTGCGCATCGTCATGGACGAGGCGGACTGGAAGGCGCTAACCGCCAACGCCTACGCCAAGGACTACTTTAAAGCCGATTTCTGGTTCGACGACGAGCTGGTGCCGGATGTCGGCGTCAGGACCAAGGGCAATGCCTCGCTGATGGAGACGGTCAACTGGGGCAGCCCGCGTTTCCCGCTGGCCATCGACTTCAACCTGTTCAACCGGGCGCGCACTTTCCACGGCATAAAGAAGGTGCATTTTAACAACGGCTGGAGCGATCCCACCATGCTGCGCGACGTTATCAGCTATGAGATTTTCGCGGAGATGGGCGTCCCCGCCCCCCGCGCCTCGATAGTCGACCTCTTTGTCAACGACAGGCACCTGGGGGTCTACACCATGGCGGAGGCGGTGGACCAGTC
>DAIQQC010000008.1:25757-30052 GCA_036787005.1 Dehalococcoidales bacterium
ACCGATAACGCTACGCAGGGCGCCGTGCTTTCCTCGGCGGTCATGCCGCGCAACTTTCTCGAGGCCGCCGGCCTGAAGACCAACCAGGACGACCCCGACTATTCCGTCTTATTCAAGCTCCTCGACGTGCTCAATAACGAGCCCGACGCGACCTTCTCGCAGGAAATCGAGAAGGTGCTGGACGTCGACGAAGCGCTGCGTTTCCTCGCGGTATCGGCCGGTATCGTGCACCTGGACAACTATATCGGCATCGGCCACAACATGTACCTGTACGAGGTCGACGGTAAGTTTTCGCTCATCCCCTGGGACCTGAATATGACCTTCGGGACATTCAACGGCGGCATCCGCAAGAACGGCATCATCAACTACTTCATCGACGAGCCGACCGCCGGCCCTATGAACCGGTTCCCGCTCGCCGATCGCGTCCTGTCCTACCCACCCTACCTGGAGATTTATCACGGCTACCTCCAGGAACTGCTGGACGGTCCGTTCTCCCTCGACGTCGTCCTGCCGGAGGTCGACCGTCTCGCTGAGATGATCCGGCCCTACGTGCAGGCGGACACCGAGGCGTTCTATACCTACGAGGACTGGGAGCGCTGCCTGACCGAGGACCTGAGGCCGCCGGACGTCTTCGAAGGCTGGCAGGCAGGCGGGCCTTCACCGGCGCTGCCGTTTTTCCTCAGCCCCAGCGAGACCGGGGCCCTGCGCGAGAACTTCGGCGTTAGCAGCCTTTACGAGCTGCTGGGCCGTAAATTTACCCCGGCTGAACTCGACACGCTCAAGGACTGCCTGACCACGACCAATTATGAACTCTTACTACAGAACCTCTACGGCCCCGGGATGGCACCGCAGCCGCCCCGCCAGCCGGGCTTCGGGCCCAACGCGCTGGGCCTTAAACCAATAATCGCCGCGCGGTGGGAGTCGGTGCGCCAGCAGCTCGCCGGGGAGCGGCCGGCCAGCCCGTCCTGGGGCAGCGGCAACGGCGCCAGCATGTGGATAGCCGACATGTTCCTGCCCAGGCCATGACCGGAGGTATCTCATAGAACCTAACAGCATTGTAAAAAAGCCGGCCGGGCCGCCGACAGCGCCGCCGCAGCGGTTCGAGCGCAAGTTTTATATCGTCCCCGCCAACCTCGGCCTGGCCTACGCTTTACTCCGGCAGGTCTGCCGGCCGGACCGCGAATTCCCCAGGGATACCGTCCACAGCCTTTACTTCGATACCCCCGACCTCGACCAGTACGAGAAATCCGCCGCCGGCGAGTACCGCAAAGACAAGGTACGGATTCGCTGGTATGACGAAAATCCGGGGAAAACGGGAGAGATCCCGGTCTACATCGAATTAAAGTCGAGGCAGGGCTTCGCCAGCAGCAAGCAACGGCGCCGTTTAACTGTCCCCGCGATGCAGCTCGAGGCGGCGGGGCTGGCGGGGGGTATCGTCAGCAGAACAACGCTCCTGGAGACCCTGGCGGGGTTCAGCTATTTCCCGGAGAAGCCCCTGCAACCCGTGATCCTGATCACCTACCTGCGCTACCGCTTTAACGAGGTGCTGACCGGCACCAGGGTATCGTTCGACCGGGACATCCGCGCCCGGGCGGTGGCCCTCGCTCCCGGCCGACCCGCGCTGTCAGGGGAGATCGTCCTGCCGGGCGGTGTCATCGAGGTCAAAGGCCCGACCCTTTCCCTGCCCCTGACGCTCCGGAGCATCAAGCTGCTGGACGTGGACTGGAGCAGATTTTCCAAGTACGGTTCGTGCCTGGACGCGTATTTCGCCACGCCGGGCAGCGTCGGCCGCGCTTCACCCTCTGGTAGATTAATCCCGATATAGGAACAAAGGAGGACATATCATGTGGACCGAACTCTGGGACTATATTCAAGGGCTGCAGTCCCCGATGGGACTCCCGGAAATCGTCGTGGGGCTGGGATTTTCCCTGCTGGCTTCGATCGTAATTTATCTGCTGTACCAGATGTTCTACGGGTCGGGGCACATCGGGGCGGGGGTGCACCGCACCTTCATCATCGGCGGTCCCGCCATTACGGCGCTCTTCCTGGGCATCCAGGTCTCCATACCGCTCTCGCTGGGCCTGCTGGGCGCGCTGTCCTTCATCCGCTTCCGCACGCCGGTCAAAGACCCCGCGGAAATAGGTTTCCTCCTTTTGCTGGTCGCCTCGTCCATCGGTGCCGCCACGAATAACTTCCTGGCCACGGGCATCCTCCTCTTAATCGTAATTATCGTACTCGTTATACAATGGCTGCTGCGGAACCGGGTCTCGGCGTTCGGGCGCGGGCACCTGATGGTCTCCGTCGACCAGCCTTCCTACGCCGGGCTGGAAGCCAAGATGACCGCCTTCCTCAAGGAAAAACTCGGCGGTCTAAAGCTGGAAACGATGTCCGTCCTGGACGACCGCGTCAGCCTCCACTACCAGTACCGGAGGCGCAGCGGGCTCGACTGGGCGGCCTTTACCGGCGAGCTCAACCAGCTGGCCGGGGCGGCCAAAGTTGAGCTGTTCATCGGCTAGACTTACAACGTGAGAAGGGGGAGAGAAGTGACCGCGGTCGAGGATATATTAAGGAACAGCCGGACGGTGGCGATGGTGGGGCTTTCTTCCAACCCGGAAAGGGCCAGCAACATCGTGGCCAGGTACCTCAAGGAGCACGGCTACCGGATCATACCGGTCAATCCCAACGAGAAGACCGTGCTCCGGCACAAGAGCTACCCGGACCTTTCATCCATACCGGTCAAGGTGGACGTCGTGGACATATTCCGGAAACCGGAAGACGTACCGCCCATCGTGGAGGAGGCCATCAAAATAGGGGCCAAGGCGGTGTGGATGCAGGAAGGGATAAAGAACACCGGGGCCGCCGCGCTGGCGAGGCAGGCCGGTCTGAAGGTGGTCCAGGACAAGTGCATGCGCAAGCAGCACATCAGGCTCTTCGGCGGGAAATAGTCCAGGAGAGGGATGAGAAGCCCCTCTCTTTTTTTCTCCCCATCTCCAGCCGGGGGAATTGTTGATTATTCAATGCACCACACTGGAGAGGGGACACAGGGGTGAGGTAACGACCTGGAAACGGATAAGCCCGTATTCAAAAGACTATCCGCCGTGGATGGTATAGTGGGACGTGCCGCTGGTGACGGTCTCGCTGCGGACGGAGATGATGAAGTATACCAGGTTCCAGGCATCGACGTTGGAAGTTAAATCCACCTGAAGGTTGTTGTCCCCCGGCGTGAGGATGCCGTCATCCCAGTTCACCACGAAAGTATCGATATCCTGGCCCTGGTAGTTCCCCGGGTATGATGCATTGTTCCAGACATTGTTCCAGGGACTTCCGGAATTAGAAAGGTTTTTACTCGTGCCCGATCCTTGCCCGGTAATTTCCAGGTAGTCGCCAGTATACCAGCTATCTCCTTCGACGATAAAGCAGGTGAGTTTGGCGGCGACCGTTTCAGTAATCTGCCCGTATTTGTCCGTGATCGGGTCGGGGATTTTAAAGCCGGTGATCAGCCCTCCCGGCACACCGTCAGCATCGAAGTCAAGCGGGTCTGTATCGCCGGAGGTATGGGAGTAGAAATTTTCATCGCGGATGTAGATATAATGCCCCGCCGATTCCGGGGAGGCGTAAATTACTATTAAGGACCAGCCGGCAAATTGGATTTCGGAATTACGAGTATCAGCGGTAACATCACTGACGGTATATTTCGCGTTGCCGGTATGGTGTTCTTCACCGGGGACGACGGGGAAAGCTTTCACCAGCGCGGAGACGTCCCGCACACAGGCGTAAGAGAACCCGTGGGGGCCAGACAATGTGTTACGCATGGCGTAAGAGCGATCGGCGGTTATTTTCTGAAGCCCGATTTGCGGCTGGTTGTCCCCGTCCAGGTAGACCTGCTGGTCGTTGATCTTGAAAACCACATTCGTGTCCACCGGCAGGTAAGTGATCTCGATATTGTCCATGTAGACATACTCGGAAGCGGCGTTGAAATTGAAATAGAAACGTATCTTGAAATCGTTGGTTTTATATTCATCGGGGACGGGGTAAGAGAAGGGACTGGCCGGGTCATTGCCGTAAAACGCCACGTAATAAGGGCTCCAGGTATCGCCGCCGTCGCCGGAAAAGGCGAATGAAAAGATATCTTCGTAAGATAGATTGCCGCCCTCGTCCTGGTCCCAGGAGATACTGTAAACGCCAGCTGTGCTTAAGTTCAGGCTGTCTTTAAGGGTCAGGATCTTGGCCTCTGGGTCGGCCGAAGTCGAGCCCTGCCCCTTGAAATTGTCATTACTATCGTCTTGAATAGTCCA
>DAIQQC010000135.1:0-3004 GCA_036787005.1 Dehalococcoidales bacterium
TCCCCCTTCCCTTTGACCCTGCGACAAGCTCAGGGCAAGAGGGAAGGGGGCAGGGGTTCAACAAGTTCACCCTAAAGGGGATGTTACAAATCTAGTCTTTGCTTGATACCGAAAGCCCCTGGCAGTAGATGGGCGGGGTATAGAGCATGCCGCCGACCCACTTGGCCTCGGAGCCGATGGCGGGGATGTCCTTGAGGACCTGGTAGACGTTGCCGGAGACCATCGTGTCCTTGACGCGGCCGACCAGCTTGCCGTTCTCAATCTTATAGCCCAGCAGGACGTTGCCGGAGAAATCGCCGCCGAGGAGATTGCCCTGCCCCGCGCCCATGAGATACTCAACGACAAGGCCCTCCTTGATATCCGCCACCATATCGGCGAAGGAGGTCTTGCCGGGGGTAACGACCAGGGCGGTGGGGGAGGGAGAAGGCGGGGCGCCGCCGCCGCGACTGCCGTTGCCGGTGCTTTTCTTTCCGGCCAGACCGGCCGTCCGCAAATCATAAAAGAAGCCCTTGACGACGCCATGACTCACCAGCGGTGTGCGGCGGCTCGGCACGCCTTCATCATCGCAGGGACGCGAGCCGGGGCGGTAGGGAAGGATGGGGTCGTCGTGCAGGCTAAAGTTTTTATCGAAGACGGGCTGGCCGACCTTATCGCCCAGGGGCGAAGCGCCTTCAAAGACAATCTTGCCGTTAAAGGCGGACATCAGCGGCATCATCAGGACGCCGACACCGTCCGGGGTAAAGATAACGGGCAGGGAGCGGGTGGGGGCTTTAGCGCGGTTTTTAGCAAGGTCGAGCTGCCGCAGGACGACATCGGTAATCTTCCGCGTATCGGCAAGGGGGCGGCAGGAGCTATCACTCTCGCCGACGAAAAGCATATCCGTCCCATCGATAAGCGTGCCCTCGATGTTCAGGGAGAAATAGCTCTTGCGATAGGACGACTGCGCGCCGCGGGAGTTAAGCAGGCGGACGGAGATAACACCCCGTTCCACGGAGGCATCGCAAAGAATGCCCGGCGTGTGAGAGGTCACCGCGGCGACCATCGCCTCGCCGAGGGCAATCATGTCCTTGATCGGCACGGCAGATACTTTAGAGTCGAAAACACCGACCTCCGGGTAGTCCTGCGCGCCGGGTAATTCAAATTTGGCCTCCGAGCCGAACACGGCCGTCTCCACGGCGGCGGCGACCAGGTCTTTAGCGCTGCGGGTGCCGCTGGCGGTGGCATAACCGATCCGGCCGTTCTTAATGATGCGCAGGGCGACGCTGGTACTCTGGCTGGTCTGGAGCTGTTTAAGACGGTTAGCCTCGAAATGAGCGTTAGTCTCCTCGGTGGAGACTTCAAAAACCTCGGCGGCGCCGGCCTGCTTCTGCGCCAGGGAGAGGATGCGCTCCATTATTTGCCTCCCACCAGGCAGCGCCGGATGCGGATGTGGGGGCTGCCGTTAGAAACGGGGAGGGGATTCTGGGCACCCTTGCCGCAGCCGCCGCCCTGGTTCATATCCAGGTCGTCGCCGATGGCATCGATGTTCTGTAACGTGTCAAAAACATTGCCGGTCAGCATGACAGGACGGACAGGCTCGGCGACCTTGCCGTTGCGGATCATATACGACTCGCCGGCGGAGAAGGTGAACATCTCCATGCTGGTCATGCCGCCGTACCAGTTCTTGCAGTAGATACCTTCCTTGATATCGCCGATAATATCGTTAAAAGAAAGCTTGCCCGGCTCGATATAGGTATTGGTCATGCGGACGATGGGCGGGAAACGGTAGCTGATAGCGCGGGCGTTGCCGGTAGGGTTTTCGTTCATTTTAGCGGCGGTCTCCCGCGAGTGAAGCCGGCCCACCAGCTTGCCTTCGCGGATAAGATAGGTCTTCACGGCGCGCGTGCCCTCGTCGTCGTACTTAAAGCTGCCGCGCAGGCCGGGCGGGTCGGACGCCGAATCAACGATATTCAGCTTATCACTGCCGAACTGCTTGCCCAGCACCATGATCTCCCGCATGCGGTCGTTCTCGTAAACGAAGTCGGACTCGGACAGGTGCCCGAAAGCCTCGTGCACAAAGACGCCCGCCAGGACGGGGTCGAGCACCACCGTGTATTCGCCGCCTTTGGCCTGGGGGGCGGTAAGCAAGGCCACGGCGTTACGGGACATCTCCTGCACCTTATCGTGGAGGCCTTTGATGGCGTTAAATTCTCCGCGGGAGCCCAGGCTCAGGCCGACCTGCTGGACCTCGCCGTCCTTAGCCGCGATAGCGGTGAGGCGGATACCGACATCGGCACGCTCCTGGGTGATAAAGCTGCCTTCTGAGCTCAGAAAAATGACCTTGCGGCGGCTGTCCATGTAAGTGATGGACGAGGTCTGGATCTGCGGGACGCTCCAGATGATCCCGTTATACTCGTCGAGGAGCTTTTTCTTTTCCGCGAGCGGGATATCCACGGGGTTCTGCGCCACGCCGCTGGGGACGGTATCGATAGCGGGAGGAACCGGGGCGAGGGCGCTCCTGCTATTGCCCACCGAGCGGGCCTGGGTGATAGCCAGGGAAAGTCGTTCTTTCAGGTTGGCGAAGCTGTTAAAGCTGGTAAAGCCCCAGCCGCCCTTGACCAGGGCGCGGGCGTTACCGCCGCTGGAGGAGCTGCGGCCAATGGACTCCAGCTCCCGGCCGCGGTAGGTGATGTGGGATGTCTCGGACTCCTCGAAGCGCGCTTCAAGGTAGTCGACGCGGCGCTTTTTTAAAGAGTCGGCCAGGCCGGCGGCGACGGCGTCAATATCAGGCATACAGATAAAGTTTAGAGGACAAAAGGAACAAAGTCAATTTTACGCTAGGGGGTGAACCGGTATTTAGTTAGTTTTCCATACGTGCTATAATACAAACGATGGTAAGAGGCTATACAGCGAAATACTCCAAAATCGACTCCGGCTACATGGGCCAGCTGGTAGAATGGCCGGAAGTGATCACCGAGGCGAAGACCATTGAAGAGTGCCGCGCCATGCTGCGGGACGCCTTACA
>DAIQQC010000136.1:0-2984 GCA_036787005.1 Dehalococcoidales bacterium
CACAATAAGATGAAAAGTGTGATAACGTCAAAGGATCCACAATACCTTATTCACTTAGTCTGTTCATATGAGAATCAGCTTATTCCAAAATCTTAGCCATTTTGCAGGTCAATATAATAGACATTTGCCGTATATCCCCCGCCAGTCTCACGTATTATAATAATGGTGTAACAGATTGCGGCCATATTCGTTAACCATAATGGAATACTAATTGCAGAATACCAGGAAGATTCCATCAGAAGAAGATATCGACCGGCTGGTGGCGAAAGCAGTTGGCGGCGATGCCAATGCCTTCGGCGAGTTATACGATATTCACGTCGACCAGATATACCGGCACATTTACTATCGGGTGGGCAATACCGGCGACGCCGAAGACCTGACACAGCAGGTATTTTTAAAGGCATGGAAAGCCATAGGGCGGTATCGGAAAAAATCGGTCCCTTTCGCGGGCTGGTTAATGACCATCAGCCGGAACCTGGTGATAGATTTCTACCGGGAACGTAAGGAAAAGGTATCACTGGATGAAAAATACGAAGTTGCTGACCAGGAGCCTGGCCCGGCGCAGCTTGCCGAGACCGGAGTGGAGTACCGTAAGCTTATCGAGACCATCGCCCGGCTGCCGGAAGAGCACCGGCGGGTAGTAATCATGAGATTTATCGAGGATTCCAGCTACGAAGATATAGCAGCTGCCCTGAAGAAAAGCGAGGGCGCCGTGCGCGTCATCATACACCGCGCTCTGAAAGAAATGCGGGCCCTCATCGAAGAAGGAAATCAAAAGGCATGAAACGGATTGAGAGAGTCCTGGCCACCTGCGTCGATGACATCGAAGCAGGGAAGGCCACTATCGAAGAATGCCTCGAACGCTACCGTGAGTTAAGCGCTGAGCTCGAACCTTTATTGAGGCTTGCCTTGGAGATTGAGAAGCTGCCGTCAGTATCGCCGTCCAAGGTGTTCAAGGCGCGGGCCCGGGCTAACGTGGTGGAATATGCCTACGACCATCCGGCGAGACGTTCGCGCTGGCAGTGGATAACGAACAATCTCGTCCAGCCGGGATGGGCCAGAGCCGGGGTTATCGCGATGGCAATCCTGGTGGTCCTCGCGGGCAGCGGGACAGGCACCGCCTACGCAGCGCAGTCGAGCCTGCCGGGAGATTTGCTTTATCCGGTGAAGATCGCCACGGAGTCCTGGCGCGAATGGATCGAGAGCGACGCCGCCGAAGATACTTCGCTGCAGCTCGAATTTGCCGGTCGCCGTATCGAAGAAATGGAACGAATAGTTGAAAAATCGTCTCCCGATATCAATATAGCCGTAGCGGGCTATGAGAATAACATCGATAAGGCACTAATCTATTTGAATGAGGCTCCGGCTGACAATCTGCCGGAAGATGTAGCCATGGCCATCTCAGAGCAACTAAACAGGATCGAACTAATTGAAGACGTTTCCGGCGGCGCATCTCAACCCGGTATTACGGAAGCCGAGCAAATCGCTGTTAACGGGCACATGAGATCGCTCCGTTATCTGTCGGAGACCAGGTCGGTCAGGGCTAGCGAATTGATTATTGCGGCTATGCAGAACCACCTGGAACTGGCGGCCGCGGGTATAGCCAACGGAAACACCGTGCGGGCTGAAAACGCGCTGCGGTATTTCAACGGGTATGCCAGCCTGGGCGAGGAAACCCGTGACGATTACGCCGGCACCGAGGCCGAAACGTCACTCGACGCGCTTTTCCGGCAGGCGGCTAATCAGCAACAGCAGTTTTTTACTATGTTCTCCGGCCAGGTCTCTCCTCAAATCGCCAATGAGGTGCAAATGGCCTTTCAGAGAATGGAACAAAACCGCGGCCAGGAAACGGGCAATGCGGGACAGGGACCCGGTAATCAAGAACCGGAACCGGTTAATGAAGAACCAGAACCGGCGAGCGGGGGACAGGAACCCGGTAATCAAGAACCGGGGGCGGGCAGCGAAGAGCAAGAACCTGGAAATCAAGGGCAAGAACCGGACAATCAAGGACAGGAACCCGGCAACCAGGGGCAGGACACGGGGAGCGGCGGCGGCAACAATCCCGGTATCCAGTCGGGGAAATAATCCATACTGCCCGCAGGTCATCTCTTTATTTTTCCCCTTTATGCTGTAACAAACCCTCCTTTTCCCCGTTAACCATTGTAGGAATGAAATGCGAAAGGAGGTGACTCAATGAAGGCATCCCGGAGGATATTAGTAGCATTCGCGCTGGCTGCAATCCTGGTACTTTCCGTCACCGGTGGTGTGATGGCTGTGGGGCCCTATGATGGAGACTGTCCGAACGACGGTATCTGCCAGAACGATGGCGTCTGCCCTAATGACGGCGTCTGCCCTAATGATGGCACTTGTCTGTACGAAGGCGAGGGTCCCGCCGACGGTACCGGCCTGCAGACCCGCACACAGGCGAATACATCTTGGAACTCCCAGAACCAGCATAACAACCAGTTGAGCGCCAACGGCAACTGTAACGCCAATCAGTACTGCCAGGCGTATCGCTACGGCTACGGACTAATCGCCGAGTAACGGTTGTCAATTCGTCATCGCTAGAGAGTAGGGGTGGAGCAATACCATCCCTACTTTTTCTCTTTTCTTACGACCAGGATTGATATTACTAAAAGAGTTTAGTGCTATTATTGAGCGTGTAACCCTTCGTACCTTTGAAGGGTGTTCCATTTTACCGTAAATCGTGCCTGATGGTATATCTTAAACTGTCTTGATTGTATCCCTTTTTATCGCTTGTTTACCCCGGAACAGTCCGCCGGCAGGGCTTATCTGGGGAGAAGGAAACAGTCTTCTTCTGCAGTTGAGTCTTCTTCGGCGATGTCTTCAGCGTCATCGACAAGATCATCATAAAGTTGACCGGGGATGCGGATCTCGTCGGGATCAACCTTTACCTTCCTGAGCTCTTGTAGCAAGTGTTCCAGGGTTTGTGAATAAAACGATGAATTGTTTGAGGTCACAAT
>DAIQQC010000137.1:0-2924 GCA_036787005.1 Dehalococcoidales bacterium
GCTAAAAATCTGGCGCGCCTGGAGGGATTCGAACCCACGACCCCCGGTTCCGAAGACCGATGCTCTGGTCCGCTGAGCTACAGGCGCGCGCTCAGCTTCAATCTTACCTCAAGATAGGCTTTTCGGCAACTGCCCCCTTTTCTCAACTCCAGGTGAGCAAAGTCACTTACAGCCGGATTTGTTTTGGATAAAATAACACCGTTAGATCATTCATATGGAGGTCAATAATGACTATCGTGACGGTGGAAATGTGGGAAAGATATACCCCCGACCAGAAACGCCGGTTGGTCAAGGACATTACCGATGCCTTCGTGAAAACGGGCACGGCGGCCGGGGAGGTCAATATTATTCTCCGGGAAAATCCCAAAAGCTGCTGGGCGCAGGGCGGCCGGTTGTGCGAGGACTTTAGAATACCCGAGGGCGCCTGACCTGCATTAGCTAGTCGGCGATAAAGGAGAAGTTTATTCTCCCGTTATAGTCTCCTTCTGCCAGAGGAGAAGGCACGTTGAGCCAGTAATAGACATCGATGGTAGTGCCTTCCTGGACCTCGCTTGCAATGGGCTGCCTGAGGGTGTCCAGGCTGTTATCGGTGATCTCCGGTGTCGTCGACCAGACTATTGAACTTGCCCTGATGACGTTGTCCCCGTTTACCATGTCGACGCCGGAATGCCACAAGGAGAAGACCACCGGAATATGCTCGGTGCCGATGACCGCCTGAAGTGTCAAGCTTACCGGGTTATCGTTCGAGGCGATGCCCAGGTCACCGGGGTTGCACTGCGGGAAAAGTACGTCAGTCCTGCTGACTTCCAGGCTCAACTCGGGCTTCAGGATATCGGCGCCCGGCTGATAGATAGTCGGGTCGTAAGTATCGGTAGCAAGGGCGGGGTCGGCGACGTCGATGGTAATATCGTACTTGCCTGTAACTACACTTTCATCTAAGTTGAAGCTACCGCTGTAGCGCCCTTTGGAAATGCCGGCCTCCGGGTCGATTGTCGTCGATGTCAGGCTGCCCGTAATAATAACTCCCGGCCCCAGGTTCATTCTTACCTGCATTGCGGTCAGGTCGGCTTCCCCGTTGGCGTCGGTCACTTCCAGCTCAAAGTGCAATAGCTCCCCATTAAGGATATAAGGCAGGACCCTGTCTCCCGTGTTAGGGTCGCCGTTAGCCGACCAGCCAAAGGCAGTCCCCTCGCCGTCGATGATCTGGACGATGAGACTGCCCTCCTCGATGACCGGTGCTACGTTATCTACCTCGGTGCCAATGCCCACCCCGCCTTCTCCCTCCTCGGCCGCCTGGAGCGGGCTGGCCGGGAACAGCGCTAAAAACATCACTGCCAGTAAGACCCACGCTATCTTGTTCATTTTCTTTTCCTCCCAGCAATAGTGCGAACGCTTTTGGGAATTTTAACAATAAATCTCGTAACTTTACTGCTAAAAGTGGAAAATTTGTGGTTAATCTTATTTTTTGAATTTCCCGACGTCTTGTTATTGTTACCGTTCCTTTTTCTCCTTATCGTCCCCACACCGACTATGCCGACTATTGCCACCACTACCGCCCCCACGGCCGCGTAGATGGGGAGCGATGACGAAGACTGCGTTTCTGTCGGGGCGGCTGTCGTTGAAGTTACCTCGCTCGGCTCGGGGGGCGAGACGATGTCATGCGCGGCGATGCCTGTGATGTTGATTTCCTCGATGTTCGATTTTTTACCTTCATAGTTGGCTTGGATCTTGATATTGAGGTCGCCGGCCTGCTCTGGTGTGAAATATGCCGTCAGGACCTCTTGCTGGCCGTGTTTTACCAGCAGTGTATCGCTGGTCATTACCTGGATGAGGTTTCCCTCGAGGTATACTTCGCCGGTGAAATATACATTGGTATCTATCTGGCCCGTGTTGGCGAATGTTGCTTGTACTTTGAGGGGTTTGCCGACGATGGCGGCGTTATCGATGAAGACGTCTTTGAGATCACCCGACCGCGTCAGTTCGCCCAGCGGTAGGATATTGAATGGCACGTCCTTTTGCATCAGTACCTTACCGTCCAGGGAGACCGTCACTTTGGCGGTGTATTCGGCCGGTGCATTTCCGGTGGTGTCCCATTCCGCCTCCAGGTTCCCGGTCGTGCCCGCGGCTACCTTGGTGCTGTTGCTGCTGAAAGTGTCCACTTCGATATCCTGGTAGACTATGGCGGCTTCTATCAGCGGGGCGGCCTCCACGTTGCCGGTGTTCTCGAACATGACTATCAGGCGCAGCGGGTAGCCCACCTCGACGTCGTACGCCAGGATGTCGTTGACCTTGCCGGAGATATTTTGCGTCCCGGTGACCTGGATGGTGACCACCACTGGTGCATCCACGCTCACGTTCACGCCATTTTCTCCTGGGGCTTTGGCCGTGGCTGTTATCGACAGCATGCCGTCGTAAGCTCCGTTGGGTGTGTCCGCCGGTATCGCTATTTTGACCAGTATTGTCTGGGTGCCACTGGCCGGGATGTCGATGCTGGTGATGGCCGTGTCCGGGCTGTCGGGAAGGTAGTAGCTGACCCAGCCGCTGATATCTCCGGAGGCGGCGAGTCCGTAGGTATTTGCTGAGGAGTTGTCCGTGTTGAATGCCGTAATGTATTCCTCGTAGGTGGTGCCCCTGAGGGCGTCATCTATGTCGAGGAATGGCGGTGTCACTCCTACCCCTACTGCGGCGGCCGCCGGGACGGCTGTCATCAACAGCGCCATCGTTGCGATGATGGCGGCCAGGCACGCCCCGGCCGCTTTAATCTTTATCGTTCCATTTCCGGAAAATTTCATGATCCTCCTTTGCTTTAAGCCCTGCCCGTTCTTTGCCTTTTGTTTTAATGATACCGCTGCATCTTTTTCTTGGTGCCGGTATTATTTTAGTAATTGGGGCTGGTCGGGGCCGGGCCGGCCCCGACCAGTTCC
>DAIQQC010000138.1:0-2920 GCA_036787005.1 Dehalococcoidales bacterium
TGTGATAAACCCGCCGAAAATAACGACGCCGCTAACTATATCCTCTTCCGCGGTAAAAAGAACTTCATCATGCTGAACAGCTACCCCTATAACCCCGGCCACCTCCTCGTCGCCTGCTACCGCCACGTTGCCTCGCCTGGAGACCTCGCTCCCGCCGAGCGCAATGAGCATTTCGAGCTTGTCACCCGGGCCGTCGCTGTGCTTGGAGAGGTCTATCAACCGGCCGGTTTCAATATCGGCGCTAACCTGGGGAAGGCCGCCGGGGCTGGCGTCGCCGACCATTTCCATTCCCATGTCGTGCCCCGCTGGAACGGGGATACCAACTATATCACCGTCGCGGCGGATATCCGCGTCATGCCGCAGGCCCTTGCCGACACTTACCACGACCTCGCCGGCAAGTTTTAACTGGAACGAAACCGTTGGAAGGAGCTTTTATCATGGATGTAATTAAGGCTATTAAAGAGAGATTTTCCGTTCGCGCTTTTAAATCCGACCCTGTTCCCCTGGCCTTGCTGAAAAAGATCATCGAGCAGGCGCAGCGGGCGCCTTCCTGGGCGAACACCCAGCCCTGGGAGTTCGCTATCGTCACCGGCAAGCAGCTCAAGGCCATCGAGGAAGCCTGCGTTAAGCGCGGCTCGCAGGGCATGCGCGACTCGCAGTCGGAAGTGGCCCGCCCCCCCGAGTATCCCGAACCCTACATGTCCCGCATTAAGAAGATGCAGGCCCAGGAGCAACGCGGCCGCACCACGGAGATGAAGCCTGAGGACTTTGAAGCCCGCTTTGCGGATAACGCCCGGCATTACGGCGCCCCGGCCTGTATCTACCTGCTGGTGGGCAAGAACTTCCTGTACCAGGAAAAAGGCATTAACGTCTGGGCGATGTACGACTGCGGTTCGGCGGTGCAGAATATCATGCTTCTGGCGACGAATTATGGGTTGGGAACGATTGCCCAGGCCATGGCCGTCGTCTACCCCGATATCATCCGGAAAGAGCTCGGCATCCCCGCGGACACGCTCATTGCGCTGGGTATAGCCATCGGCTATCCTGACCTGGATAACGCTGCCAACCGGGACCGCAAGAACCGCGAGCCTCTGGATGGTATTGCCAAATTTTACGGCTTTTAGTATAATCCCCGTCGCAGGGGAGGTGCGCCATGAAGTTGCGGGAGCATCGCGTCACGATCCGGGGCGATCGGGTTGTCCTCCGTCCCATGACGGAAGGCGATTGGGCGATCGTGGCGAAGTGGGAGACCGACCCTGAGATTATCCATTGGGCGGACACCGGTATCGTCACCTCACGCACTGTTGCTGAAGTTCGGCAGATTTTCCGTGCCGTCTCGCAGCACGCCCTCTGTTTTATCGTTGAGCTCGGCGGCCGGCCCATCGGCGATGGCTGGCTCCAGGAGATGAATCTGGAAAAGCTCCTCCGGGCCTACCCCGGCCTCGACTGCCGCCGCATCGACCTCGTTATCGGGGAGAAGGATCTTTGGGGGCGGGGGCTGGGCGTGGATATTATCCGGACGCTGGCCCGGTTCGCTTTCGAACAGGAAAAGGCCGACATGGTGTTCGGCATCACCGGCGACTATAATGAGCGGAGCCAGGGAGCTTTTATCAAGGCGGGGTTCAGTCTGGTTATGAAGCTGGAAGAGCTGCCGCCGGGCCGGGCCAAATTGAGCTATGTTTTCGCCGTCGCCAAGTCCGCTTTCACCGTTTAGTCCGGGCTGTCGTTTTGACTTCACTCTTCTCTTACAGTATCATAGTCACGAATCCCCGGGTTTATTAAAGGAGAGACACATGGCCAAAAAGCAGCTCGCGAAATA
The DNA here is from genome assembly GCA_036787005.1 of Dehalococcoidales bacterium. Taxonomy (GTDB): domain Bacteria; phylum Chloroflexota; class Dehalococcoidia; order Dehalococcoidales; family RBG-16-60-22; genus JBFYTX01. The sequence continues at coordinate 1,820 of DAIQQC010000138.1, forward strand.
CGTCGTCAGCCAGCCCCTTTACGAGGCCGGCGACCCCCGTGTCAAAGGGCGGCAGCACCCTGCCATGACCATGATGAGCGATAAGCAGGTGCCCGGCTGCAACACCTATATCGAGCTCGGCTGGATAAGCGATATCCCCTCGCCCAACCCCCATATCCATGAGCACGTGCACGATTATGATGAGATCGTCCTGCACTGGGGCGGCGATTTCGAACGGCCGCAGGTGCTGGGTGGGGAGATCACCTTTTACATCGGCGGCCAGCCCGTTACCTTTAACACCACCACCGGTATCTATGTCCCCCGCGGCGTGCCGCATGGCCCTCTTATCTGGAACAAGTTCGAGTTCCCGCATGTCGAAATGGCGATGATGCTGGGCACCGGCGAGATGGCCAGTGGGTGGGCAAAGAGCGGCCTCTCGGTTCCCAGGCAGGGCTTGCCGGTCAAGAAAGGCAAGTTCGATTACGAGCAGTATGTCATCAGGAGTCCCCTGCGGGAGTCGCCCGGCTCTATCACCGGGCAGGGCCGGCAGAGCCCCACGATGACCTACATGAGCGAGACGCAGGTGCCCGGCGTCAAGACCTATATCGAGTTCGGCTGGATCTGGGCGGTGACTACCGTCATCGGGGAAATGAAGCACGATAACTTCGACGAGATTGTCCTGCATATCGGCAACGACCCGCAGGATCCCGAGGACCTCGGGGCCGACATGACCTTCGCCCTCGGCGGGCAGGAGATGAGCTTTAATAAAAACTTCGCGATGTTCATCCCCCGGGGCATGTCCCACGGCCCGCTTGCCTGGCAGAACGTCAGGCGGCCGCACATCGAGATGGCGATCATGCTCGGGGCTGGCACTCTCAAGGAGGGATGGGGATTCGATATCGGTGACATGACCCGGGCCCGCCGGGCGGCGCAGCGGGGAGAAAAAGTGCGGCTGACCGGCATTGACACGAAACCGCCTGTAAAATAAAGGCGAAAAACGGGCGTTTAAGAGGGGCGTCAGCCCCTCTTCTTTTTTCTTCCCCCTCTCCGCCAGCGGAGAGGGGGACATAGGGGGTGAGGTAAAACACCTTACCCGTTCCTGAAGTTGCGGATTATCTCCCC
>DAIQQC010000139.1:0-2908 GCA_036787005.1 Dehalococcoidales bacterium
CTCCCAGAGCGGCGCCCCTATTGGCAAGGCCGGCCGTATCACTATCGAGGTCGACGGCGCGACCCGTTCGATCGGCATTAACCACATCCACCTGGAGGAAGACGTCGCCAAGCTCTTGCACCGCTCCTCGCCGGACGGCGACGACTTCTCCCTCGTCGATGTCAACCGCTCCGGCGTTCCCCTGATGGAGATCGTCAGCGAGCCGGACCTGCGCTCGCCGGAGGAGGCGCGCCAGTACCTCGTCAAGCTGCGCAGCATTTTGCAGTACCTGGGCGTCTCTACCGGCAACATGGAGGAAGGCAGCTTCCGTTGCGACGCTAATATCAGCGTCCGCCCCGTGGGCGTTACCGAGCTCGGCCCCAAGGTGGAGGTCAAGAACCTGAACAGCTTCAAGGCCGTCTTCCTGGCCATGGAATACGAGGCGCAACGCCAGCGCAAAGCCGCCGCCGAAGGCAAGCGTCTCCTTCAGGAGACCCGAGGCTGGGTAGAACCCCAGGGCAAGACCGTCTCCCAGCGCAGCAAGGAGTACGCCCACGACTACCGCTATTTCCCCGAGCCCGACCTCCCGCCGCTGGTCATCGGGCGCGAGTGGGTGGAAGCGGTGCGAAAAAAGCTCCCCGAGCTGCCGGAGGCCCGCCGCGACCGCTTTGTGCAGGAGTACGGCCTGCCCAAGTATGACGCGGATTTTCTAACAAGTACCAAATTGGTGGCTGATTACTTTGAATCATATATGAAATTAGAACCGCATGTATCATCACCCAATAAAGCAAAGACTGCCAAAGAAATTGCAAATTGGGTATTGGGCGAATTTACTCGACTATTAAACAACGCGAACATTGAAATCAACCAAAGTAAAATTACACCACAAAAACTTCGGCTGCTAATAGACTTCAAAGAGCGTGGGGTTATTAACAATACCACTGCTAAAGAAGTATTTGAAGAGATGTTCCGGACTGGTCAGAGTGCCGATGAAATCATCAAAGAACGTGGCCTTTCCCAGATCAGCGATGCCGGGGAGCTTGAGAAAATAGCCGCCGAAGTGATAAACTCTAATGTACAGCCCGTGGCGGACTACCGCGCCGGCAAGGAAACGGCGCTGAAGTTCCTGGTCGGCCAGGTCATGAAGGCCACCAGGGGCCGCGCCAACGCCCAGGCCGTCAGCGAGGTGCTGAAGCGGAAGCTGGCCGGGAGCGCTTAAGCGAGGACCGCCAATCCGGCCGTTGGAGAAAAAATAGATGGAAATGTATTTATATATCGCCCAGATCGTCGTCGCGGTGGCCCTGATACTGGTCGCCCTGCTACAGGTGCGCGGGGGCGGCCTGGGAGGCATCTTCGGCCAGGCGGATACGGTCTACCGCACCAAGCGGGGCGTGGAAAAGACCCTTTTCCAGCTTACCATCGCCCTGGCGGTCATCTTCGTCGTCCTCTCCATCGTTTCCCTCAGGGTCAGCGCCTGAGGTTAGAGATTTTGTCTCACTTTTCCACGTTCCTCCCGCCGTTTGTCCCGCTATTAGTCACAGGATATAAAATTGTAATACTTTTTCAGCCCGTTGCTATTGACAAATACGCTCAAGTTTGCTAACCTGCTAGGCAAGTAAGTCTATTGGAGGTGTAACCATGGCTCAGGCATATTGCATGAAATGCAGGACCAAGAGAGAAATCAAGAACCCGAAATCGGTCACGCTCAAGAACAAGAGACCGGCAACCCAGGGTGTGTGCCCGGTCTGCAGCACCAAGCTTTTCCGTATCGGCAAGAGCTAGTCAGGCCTTTCGTCCCGATATTGGGACCGATAATTGCTGGTACGGGTTCCGCTGTAGCGAGCTGATCGGTGGCGCGGGGCGATGTTGTACCGCGCCGTTGTCTTCTACAACGGGCTAGGCGTTATGCTACAAATAAGGCATTGCTTGCGGGCAATGCCTTATTTAGTTAGGAGAAACGGTTGAGCGAGGTAGCTTCCTTCAGGAAAAACCTGCTTTCGTGGCTGGCACTTTTCCGCCTGGGGGCTACCGCCCGCGGCGTTCTTCCCTTTCTCCTCGGCGGCGTCATCGCCTGGAGCCAGGGAGCCCCTATCGATATCGCGGTCCTGTTCCTTTCTTCGCTGGCGGTCCTCTGCATCATGCTGATGACGTTCGTCCTGAACGAGTATTACGACTATGCTACCGACACCGCCAACCGGGACTATCACCGCCTTTCCGGCGGGAGCCGCGTCCTGCCGCAGGGCCTGGTATCCCGCCGCAGCGTCCTGATTGCCGCCCATGTTTTTCTCGTCCTGGCCGCCGGCATCGGTCTGCTGCTTTACCTCTATTTCGGCACCGGGCCGTTGACCATTCCCCTCGGCGCCGTCGCCATTTTCATCGGCTATTTTTATACCGCCGGGCCCTTCCGGTGGTCCTACCGCGGCGTTGGGGAAATTACCATTGCGTTTTCCTGCGGCTGGCTGGCCACGGTTACTGGCTATTACCTCCAGACCGGCGAGATCGATAGCCTGGCGACGCTCGCCTCGTTGCCCGGTTCGATCAGCGTTTTCCTGGTGATACTCATGAACGAAGTCCCCGACGTAAAGTCGGACAGGGCTTCCGGAAAAAATAACCTGGCCGTCCGCCTCAGCGCCGGAAAGGTCGGGGTCCTTTATGCCGTCCTGCTCATTCTCTGCTATTTGAGCATGATCGTTAACGTCTTTTTCGGCGTTCCGGTCATCAGCGCGTATCTCTCGGTCGTCCTGCTGCCGCTGCTAGTGTGGAATATCTTCACCATTTTCCGTAAAGGGCTGGCCGACCGCGCTGTCCAGGAGCCGCTGAGCCTGCGGACCATGGTCTTCGACCACCTTATCACTATCATCTACGCGGTGAGTTTCGCCGTTGCGGGGCTCAGGGAGATAGATCTTAATATCGGCCACCTGATATTACT
>DAIQQC010000009.1:0-8183 GCA_036787005.1 Dehalococcoidales bacterium
TATTTGCCGGTGGAGGGGAGGTTAAAGCCGAGGCGGGAGGCATGGAGGAACTGGCGGGAGAGGTGGGGGGAGGCAACACCGTAAGCGGCATCGCCAACAACAGGGAAGCCGATGGCAGCCAGGTGGACGCGTATCTGGTGGGTGCGGCCGGTGCGGGGCCTGATCTCCAGAAGAGTATGGTCTTTCAGATATTTCAAGACGCGGTACTCGGTGCGGGCCTCCCGCCCTTTAGCGACGACGGCCATGCGCTGGCGGTTACGGGGGTCGCGGCCGATAGCCGCCTCGATGACGCCGCTCTCAGGCACCAGCCTGCCCTTCACCAGCACGATATAAGACTTGGACACCGAACGCGCCTTAAACTGGTCGGAGAGGTTCTCGTGGGCGGGACGGTTCCTGGCCACGATAATCAGCCCCGACGTATTCTTGTCCAAACGGTGCACGATACCGGGCCGGACAAAATCGTCGCCAGCCAGCGCGGGCAGGTAGCCCAGCACGGCGTTAACTAAAGTATGAGAAGGGTGGCCGGGGGCGGGGTGTACCGCCAGACCGGCCGGTTTGTCCACCACCAGGAGATCGGCGTCCTCATAAACGATCTTCAGGGGAATATCTTCCGGCGAAAGGGGGCCGGGGGAATCCGGGGGAATGGAGATTTCTATTATATCGCCGACAGACAGCTTGAGACTGGATTTAGCGCGGCGGCCGTTGACGGTGATAAAACCCTCGGCGATGAGCTTCTGGGCGTGCGTACGGGAAAGTCCCGGGCAGCTATCGCCGACGAACTTATCGAGTCGCGCCCCCGCAAGACCAGCGGTGAGGCTATAGCGCGCGGTCATACGCGTTTTTCCGACGGCCGGTAAAGAAAAATAATGCAGAAGATAAGGATAATCACGCCGACGGTAATGGCAGAATCGGCCACGTTAAAGGTCGGCCAGATCTTGACGTCGAGAAAATCAGTGACCTGCCCGACGCGAAGGCGGTCGACAAGATTGCCGACGGTGCCGCCTAAAATCAGACCGATACCCGACCTCACCCACATCCTATCGAGGAACGGCCAGCGGCGGGACAGGAAGAGCACCATAAAAAGGAAGACAGCGATACCAACGAAATCGATGATGGTAAAAACCAGGGGATGCCCCTGAAAAATTCCGAAAGCGGCGCCGGTGTTCTGGACCCGGATGATGCGGAAAAAGCCGTAATCGACCAGCGTTTCCCCGAGGGCCAGGTTAGAGACGATCCACCACTTGCTGAGCTGGTCCGCGGCAACGACCAGCAGGGCGATAGCGGCGAAGACAAGGTCCCGCCGCTTATTTGGCAGAAGGAGCAATTTTGGCATTCTTGGTTAGCAGCGCTTTACAATTCACGCAATAATGCGCCTGCGGCAGAATTTCCAGGCGCGCGGGATCGATAGGCTGGCCGCAATTTTCACACAGCCCGTAGGTACCTTTCTCAAATTTCTCGAGGGCATGCTCGATATCGCTCATTTCCTGACGCACGCGGTTCTCCAGAGCCAGGCGTTTCTCCAGTTCCAGGGTCTCGGTGGCCTCTTCCTCGCGCTTGCCGAAGGGGCTGCCTTCGCGCCGCTCCTCCGAAGTTGACGCGTTCGTCTGAAGGCTGGACAGCTCTTCGGCGTAGCGTTTCTTTTCTTCCTCCAACCGGGCGCGCAAATGGGCGTACTTGTTGTTCGTCATTCGTCCCTCCATCCGCCTCTTGCCTTACCTGAGAAAGGCTAAGTTAAAATCCCTACCGCCTATCCACTCAAGCATGTATGCCAGTACACGCTAAAACATAAGAAAAAATGAAGAAATGGTCCAGGCTAGTTAAAAAATGTCCAAACGTGGCCGAGGGTATGCGCCGGCCGCCCGAGCCGAAGGGCAACGGCAAAACTGAGGTGTCTTTTCCGCCCAGCCATCAAGGAACAGGACATACCAACAGTGTAACCCATTTATACCGTTTGGTCAATGGGTTACGGTGACATTTTTCAGGTAGATTAGTCCTGAGTGCCAGCCTGCAACCAGAATGGGTAATTTTATCATTAATCCCGGCCGTACTTGAGCTTGGACAGGAGCAGCAGCAGGACGAGCACGGCGCCGATGATGTTCCAGATAATAATCGGGACCAGGTCAAGGACGATGCCGTAAGCCAGCCAGATGAGGATACCCAGAAGCATCATGGTGTTATAAAGAATAGAGATCTCGCGGGCGCTCTTCAGCTTATAGACACGCATAATCTGCGGCACGACGGCGAAAGTGGTGAAAAACCCGCCCACCAGACCCAGAATTTCAGTAGCGGGCAAGTCAAGACCTCCTGATAAGAATCCACTCCATTTTAACATAAGTCGTACGGCCTTCTATAGAGCAGGGTTCGAAGCCGGCAGGGACGTAGGTATTGGTATCTCCAGTACATAATTACCCCCAAAAAACGCATCAAGGCGATTGACACACTCCTCAAGCCCGGTGATAATAGATTATCGGGCATAACGCGATGATCCAAGAAAGGAAAAAATGAAAATATCGATGAAGAGTGCTAAACGCCTGGGAATAATGCTGATCGGCCTGTTTTTAGTGCTTAACTTATTCGTGCCGGCTTTTCCCGCAGCGGCGCAGACATCAGTTGAAGTCGATTTTTTAACGCTGTTAAACGCGGAAAGAACATCGGCAGGGAAAAGTTCGCTGATATTTAACGCCAGCCTGACTTCCGCGGCATATCTCCATTCCAAAGATATGGCCGAGAACGGCTATTTTTCTCATACCTCCCTGGACGGAAGAACGCTGGCGCAAAGAGCGAGCGGAGCCGGCTACACCAACTATTATGCCTTGGGGGAGAACATAGCGTACGCCTACGGCGCACCGGACGCCGCCAAGGTATATAGTATGTGGAAAAATTCTCCAGGACATTATACGAACATGATGGGAAACTATTACGAAACCGGTTTAGGAATCTATTCGCTTAACGGGTATACATATTATACCCTGGACCTGGGAAGGAGCAGCAATCCCGCTCCTGCACCGACGGCAGACTTCTCCTGCTCGGCATCGCCAACTACCTTGAATATAAAAGCCGGGTCTTCCGCGGTGGCGACGGTCGTGGTGACGTCTCTCAACGGGTTCGCCGCAACAGTAGGCTTGGCAACGGCAACGGTCCCTCCAGATTGGACGGCCGCCATCAACCCGATCTCACTCGCGGCCAGCCCCGGAGTACCTCAATCAGCGACTTTTTCAATATCCGTTCCCGCTACCGCCCAGGCGGGAGCGTACAAGATCATGGTGACCGGGACAAGCGGAACGAAAAATCATACCGTTACGGTGACAGTAAACGTACAAAACATACCGACACCGGCGCCAACAATGACACCGACACCGACAGCGACAATAAAAAATCTGAACATTGCCGTAGCGACAAATAGCCCGGCCTATGCCAGAAATACATACGGAAGCGCTACTGTTACCGTAACCGACAGTATTACAGGAAAAGGGCTCTCCAGGGCATCCGTTATCCTGAAGCTTTACTATCCAAACGGAGGAACAGCGGGAACGGTCTACCGTACATCGGACACCAATGGCAACGTAGCTGTTTATTTCAGGCTTTCCTCAACAGCTCCCCCGGGGACCTATAAAATAGTCACCACGGCATCCCGGAGCGGATATCAAACGGGTACCGGGCAAACTCAATTCACGGTGAATTAGTCCGGATGACCCAGGTAGTTCAAACTTAAATCCATAAGCACCAAGGGGAAGGAATTTGAGGGGGGCTGTGCCCCCCTCTTTTTTTTGCGAAATACTAAATATGGCAGCCCGCGACCGATTAAGGTAAAATAATGATTACACAGGCGTAAAGAGAGACAAAGTGAGCATTACCCAGAACGTAGAAAAAATCCTCCAAGAACTGCCGGAGGGCGTGCGGCTGGAGGCGGCGGCCAAAACGAGGGGGCCGGCGGAAATACTGGAAGCCGCGGATGCCGGGGTAAAGATCATCGGGGAGAACTATGTGCAGGAGACGGAAAAGGCCAAGCAGGCGGTGGGCGACAAGGTAGAGTGGCACTGCATCGGGCACCTGCAAAAGAACAAGGTCAAAAAGGCCGCCGAGATTTTCGACATGATAGAAACAGTCGATTCCAACGAGCTAGCTAAAGAAATCGATAAAAGATGCGGACAGATCGGGAAGTGCATGCCGGTGCTGATCGAAATCAACAGTGGGCGGGAGGTGGGAAAAGCGGGCGTAAATCCTGAGGAAGCGGAGGGGCTGATCAGAGAAATTTCAATACGAAAGAATATCAGGGTGGAGGGGCTAATGACGATGGGGCGGGCGGTCAGCCAGCCGGAAGAGGCGAGAAAGTGCTTTAGAGAGACGCGAAGGCTGTTCGAGGGGATAAAGGAGCTCAGGATACCGGGCGTGGAGATGAAATATCTCTCGATGGGGATGACGGACTCGTACCGGGTGGCGATAGAGGAGGGCGCGAACATCATCAGGATAGGGAGCGGGATATTCGGAGAAAGAGAACTGAAAAATCAAAACTCAAAGGTTAATACCACATCTTAAAACCTAAATATATGGAAACGCAAGAACAAGTACAAACAATACTGGATACCAGGCAGATACTGAGCGGGTTCGGGCGGGAGAGGGCGAACCTGATACCGGTATTACAGAAGGTGCAGGGAAAGCTCGGGTACCTGCCGCGGGAAGCGATGAGGGAAATCGCGACGCACCTGAATATAGCGGCGATAGACGTGTACGGGGTGGCCACGTTCTACAACCAGTTCCGGTTTAATCCGCCGGGCAAGCACTCGATCAAAGTGTGCCTGGGGACGGCCTGCCACATGAGGGGCGGGTACATCACGCTGGAGGCCTGGAAACGGCGGCTGAAAATCGAGCCGAAACAAACGACGCCGGACCGGGAATTCGACCTGGACACCGTGGCATGCGTCGGCTGCTGCACCATGGCTCCGGTGACGGTGGTGGATAACAAGCCGGAAGGCCAGGTAGAGCCGACCAGAGTGGACGGGATACTGCTCGGCTTCGGGCACGATTACACGAACAAGGAAAGCCAAGAAAGTGACTAATAAAGACGAGGCGGTACAGGCCGCCTACGATGAGATCAAGCACCACGCCGAAGGCCGCGCGGGGGAGTTAAAGCGGAAAAAGGCGATCGTAATGGTCGGGGCGGCGACATGCGGTCGGGCAGCCGGCGCATTAGACGTCATCAGAGCGTTTAAAGAAGAAATAACCAGGCGCGGCATCGACGCTACCGTGATAGAGGCCGGCTGTATCGGGCACTGCTACGCCGAGCCAATTGTGATCATCCAGAAGCCGGGCAATCCCCCGATAGCTTACGGGCGCGTCAACGCGGTCATCGCCGAGAGACTGGTAAACGAATATATCATCGGGGACAACCCATGTCCGGAGTTCGTCCTCGCGGCGCTGGAGGCCAGCGAGAGCCTGCCGAGCTTCCAGGACTTCCCGAGGGCGAAATACGAACAGAAAATCATACTCCAGAATTGCGGCTTTATCGATCCCACGGACATCAACCAGTATATAGTCGAAGGAGGCTACGGCGCGCTAGCCAAAGCCTTACAACAAACGCCGCAGGAAATCATCGATGAAGTTAAAAGGTCGGGGCTGAGGGGGAGGGGCGGGGCGGGATTTCCTACCGGGGAGAAATGGCAGGCCAGCCACGACGCTCCCGGCGAACAGAAATATATCATCTGCAACGCCGACGAAGGCGACCCGGGGGCTTTCGTAGACCGGGCGATACTGGAAAGCGACCCGCACAGCGTCATCGAGGGGATGATCATCGCGGGGTACGGGGTGGGGGCAAACCAGGGTTATATCTACGTGCGCGCTGAATACCCGCTGGCGGTGGAACGACTGGAGACAGCTTTAAAACAGGCGCAGGAGCTAAAGCTAACCGGCGATAAAATACTCGGCGGCAATTACAGCTTCGAGATAACGCTATTCCAGGGCTCGGGGGCGTTCGTGTGCGGGGAAGAGACGGCGCTGATTGCCTCGCTGGAAGGCGAAGCGGGCATGCCCGAGCACCGGCCGCCCTACCCGGCAACGCGGGGTCTGTTCGGCAAGCCGACCATAGTGAATAATGTTAAGACACTAGCTTATGTGCCCCGGATAATAAAGAACGGCGCCGCCTGGTTTAGCAAAACCGGGACCAAAGAAAGTCCCGGCACGGCCGTCTTTTCACTCGCCGGGAAAATCGTTAACACGGGGATGGTCGAAGTGCCGATGGGGACGACGCTGCGTCACATCATCTACGACGCGGGGAGCGGCATACCGGGGGGCAAGCGATTCAAAGCCGTACAGATCGGCGGTCCATCCGGAGGGTGCCTGCCCGAATCGGCTTTAGATCTGCCGGTGGAGTTCGACTCTTTACAGAACGCCGGGGCGATCATGGGGTCGGGGGGGATGGTCGTCTGCGACGAGGACGACTGCATGGTAGAGATGGCGCGCTATTTCCTGGAGTTCACGCAGAGGGAATCATGCGGGAAGTGCACGTTCTGCCGGCTCGGCACCAAGCAGATGCTGGAGATACTCACCGAGTTCACCCTCGGCAAGGGTAAAATAGAAGACTTAGAGAGGTTAGAAAAGCTGGCGGAACAGGTCAAAGAAGGATCACTCTGCGGGCTAGGCCGGACAGCGCCCAACCCGATTTTGACCACGTTACGGTATTTCAAGAACGAATACCTCGAACACATAACACTGGGAAAATGCCCGGCGCTGATGTGCCAGCACCTCATCCAGTACTACATCCTGCCCGAGAAGTGCGAGAGGTCGTGCGACGCCTGCGTGGGGAGCTGCACCGTGGAGGCCATCAGCCCCAACAAGAAGAGGATCAAGGTAATCGACCAGGAAAAGTGCGTCAAGTGCGGTACCTGCCTGAAGGCCTGCCCGAAGCAGTATAGCGCGATAGTCAAGATCTCGCCGCCGGGCGAAGGGCCAACGAATACTACCAATACTACCAATACTACAAATAGTTCAATAAAAGAACGGGGAGAGTCGGGATGAAAAACTATGAGTACGGCCGCATCGGGAAGCTGGCGGAGCAACTGGAGGTGGCGAAGGTCGACCAGGAAAAAATCGACCAGATCATGGAGGGCGGCGAAGACATACTTCGTAAAACCAGTCCAGAGAAAAAAGCCGACTGGCTGAGGGAAGCCATGTTCAGAATGAACAGGCTACTCGATATGCCCACCCGTAAAGTCGTGCGCGAGGGCTGCGCCTGCTGCCTGGGCGGGCAACGCCTGGAAATTTCTAAAGGGATTGCGCGTGATAACACGGATTTAGAGAAGAGAATCAGCGCCGCCGGCAAGGCTCATTTCGTCTTCGGGGATAGTGTTAAAAGACTGGCTGACGGGGACGTCCAGGTGCGCTTTTTCCCGGAAGGACTGGAGCATTACCGGTGCGCGTGCTTGCCGCAAGCCACGAAACCATTGCCGATCACATACTGCTATTGCTGCGGAGGGCATGTTAAACACCATTTACAGATTGTGCTGAGGCATAAACTGGACTGTACCACCGAACACACCGCCCTTTCCTCCGGGGGCAAAAAGCCCTGTACTTTTAGATTCAGGGTAATCAATGAATAGAGTAACTCTAACAATTAACGGGCAAAAGATAACCGCACCCGCCGGCGAAAAAGTCCTGTGGGCGGCGCTGGAGAACGGTATTTATATCCCCAACCTGTGCGCGATAAAGGACAAACCCAAGCCCAACGCGTCGTGCCGGGTGTGCTGGGTGGAGGCGGCGGGAAAAGAAAAGCCAGTGACCGCTTGCACGGAGGAAGTTTACGATGGGATGGTAGTGAACACGAGGGGGGAAAAGGCGAGGAGGCTGGCTAAAGCCGGCTTCGAGCTATTGATGGCATCGCACGCGCTGGACTGCGCCCACTGCAAAGCTAACGGAGCCTGTGAATTACAGAAGATAGCGAAAGAGCTGGGGTGCAGCCTAAAGCCGAGAGGCCTGCGGCTGCTGTTGAGAAACCTGCCCATAGATGATAGCAACCCCATTTTTGTCTACGACCCGAACAAATGCATACTGTGTGGTCGGTGCGTATGGGAGTGTAAAAAACAGAAGGGTAAAGCCGTGCTGGGTTTTGCGCACCGTGGATTCGAGAGAAGGCTGACGACGTTCGGGGACGAGCCGATAGGGAAAGACAGGTGCCTGGACTGCGCCGAGTG
>DAIQQC010000009.1:8283-29069 GCA_036787005.1 Dehalococcoidales bacterium
GGGCGGCGCTCGTTACGGAAATCCGGGGCGATGATGAAAAAGGTCACGCTGATATTACGGTCGACGAGGCGCGAGCTGATAGAGGGGTCGAACTTTTCCATAATCTCGTCCAGAGAATAGCGGGTGGTGATAACGGTGGGGAGGCGGCTGTTATAGCGGTAGTTGATGAGCTGATAGAGCTTCTCCTTGGCCCAGGGGGTAGCCGAATGCTCGCCGAAATCGTCGAGGACTAGCAGCGGGGCGGTTTTAACGCCCTCAAAAAAGTCGTCGTAAGAGACCTTGCTATCGGGCGAAAAGGCGGAGCGGAGATGGTCGAGAAAGTCGGGCACGACCACGAAAAGGGCGGGCTTGCCGATCTCGTAGCGGTGGTTAACGATTGCGGCGGCCAGGTGGGTCTTGCCGCAGCCGGTCTCCCCCATAAAGACCAGCCAGCCCTCGGGGTTTTTAGCGAAATCGAAGGCCAGGCGGTAGGCGGCGTCCATGTTGTCCTGCTGCTCGGCGGTTAAATCGTTGCGGCGTTTATAGTTGATAAAGGTCATGTTCTTCTGGAGCTCGAACTCAGGCGTCCAGCTATACACGGAGGCGGGCGACTCTTCCTCAAGGATAAAGACGCGGCAGAGACGCGGGTCGGTCAGGCGGGTGCGAAGACGGTCGTCCATCTGCTCCAAGGACGTAATGGCCACAATCACCGTGGGCAGCTCAGCGTTAAAACGGGAGGTCAGGAGCTGGTCGAGCTTTTCTTTCGCCCAGGGGGTGGCCGACTGCACGCCGAGGTCGTCCAGAACCAGCAAGGGGGCGGACTTAAGCTGTTCGAAGAACTCATCGTAAGGCACTTCGCGGTCGGCGCCGAAAGAAGCCCGGATGCGGTCGAGGAGGTCGGGCACCGTAATGTAGAAAGCGGGCTGTCCCCGGGCGACGCGGTCGTTGACGATAGCCGCCGCCAGGTGCGTCTTGCCGGAGCCGGAGGGGCCGCTCAAGACCAGCCAGCCTTTGGGGTCGGCGGCGAAAGCCCGGGCAGCCTGGCAGGCGCGGCCGAACTGCTCCTGGGCGCGCTTATTGCCGCTGCGGCCTTCCGGCAGGAGATTATCGAAGGTAAAACGGGCCAGAGAGCCCAGATTGCTGTACTTCTTCAGGCGCTCCTGAAGCTCTTTGTCCTGCTCGCTCCTGACGCAGCGGCAGGGCACGACGCGGCTATAGTCCGGCTGCCCCGAGGGGAGACGGGGGTGAACGACACGGGCGCCCTTGCAGAGGGGGCAGTCCGTGCCCGGCGCCGGCGGCTCATCAGCGGCGGACCATGTGTCCGTATTTTCCTTTGACGAACCGGTCAGGCCCTGTTTCTTGAGAATCTCGCTGATATGTTCCATCACCGCGGCCTTCAACGGACCAATTTTCCAAAATTTTTGCGATATATTTGATGTTTCGTTTGTTATGTAAAACCGATTCTTTAATGGCGTCCCGGATCCAGTCCGGGGGGTAAAGCTTCTCGGCGTCACGGAGCTCATCGGCGATCATGGGGGTCAACATACCGATGTTCTGCTCGTAAAGGGAAAAGATCTCCGGCGGGACTTCCGCCTGCACCGGGACCGGAGCCATGGCTTTGATACCCGGGAGCTTGAGCTCGCCGGTGTTTATTTTAGCGACGGCCCGGCGTCCGGTGTCGTCGTTAAGGAAATAGACAGCGTTACCGGAGCTATCTCCGGCGGCCGAGAGACTCAATAACGTGCCCCTCTCCACCGCCTTTTTTAAAGAGTCGCGCAAAGACGCCTCAGAGCCCTCGAGGCCGCGCATCAGGTCAACGTTCTGGAGAAGGTCAGCGAAAGGGACATAGCGCGGATAGCCCTTCCGGCGGTAGAGCGCGGCCATAACGTGAAGGGTCGTTTTCAGCTCCCCGATATCGGTAATATCGTTGAGCAAGGCACTGAAGAACACGTTAGGCACGGGGGTGAACTCCAGGCGGCCGGAGGGGAAACCGCCGAACTCCTTCATAGCAGCGGCACCTCCGCGGTACCAATACTCTCGAAGCGGGCAAGGTTCTGGCGGAAGCGCATCTTAATACGGCCGGTAGGACCGTTGCGGTGCTTGGCGATAATGACGTCGGCCTCCTCACGGGGGTACTCCCTATCGGGATGGGCGGCGATCCACTCCTCCTCGCTTTTGTAGTAATACTCGTCACGGTAGATAAAGATAACGACGTCGGCGTCCTGCTCGATGGAGCCGGACTCACGGAGGTCGGAGAGCTGGGGCTCGTGGGAGGCGCGCCACTCGACGGCGCGGGACAGCTGGGAAACGGCCAGCACGGGGCAATTAATTTCGCGGGCCAGCGCCTTGAGCGACCGGGAGATGAAGCCGATCTCCTGCACGCGGTTCTCGCCGCGGCCGGAGCTTTCCCCCTGCATCAACTGGAGGTAATCGAGGATAATCATGTCGATGCCGCGCTCATAGTTGAGGCGCAAAGCCTTGCTCCTCATCTCGGCCATGCGGATCATCGGGGTATCATCGATATAGATGGGGGCTTCCGAGAGGACACCGGTAGCCTCCATGACGCGGCGCTCCTCATCCTCGGTCTTGTGCTCGCTGAAACGGATACGGCGGGAGTTGACGCCGGACTCGGAGGAGACCAGGCGCGTCACCAGGGCGTCGCGGCCCATTTCCAGAGAGAAGAGGGCGACGCAGGCGCGGCGCTCGACGGCGGCATTGCGGGCGATATTCAAGGCCAGCGAGGTCTTGCCCATCGAGGGGCGGCCGGCCACGATAGCGAGGTCGGACCGCTGGAAGCCGGCGAGGAACTCATCCAGGCCGGCGAAGCCGGAAAGGACATAAGGCAGGCGCTCGGGGGGGGCGCCGGCGGCCGCGGCCGGCGGGACTTCAAAATACTTGTCCAGCACCTGGCGGATATGAGTGAGGTCGCCGGAGCCTCCGCCGCGACGGAGGCGGAACAGGATGCCCTCGGCTTTCGCCAGGCTTTCCTCGACGTCAGGGCCGGACTCATAGCCGATAGTGGCGATGCGCCCGCCGGCGGTAATCATCTGGCGCATAACGGAAAGCCGGTAGACAATACGGGCGTAATGCTCGATATCCAGGGAGGTGGGGACGATAGAGACCAGGTAGCCGAGGCGGGCGGCGCCGCCGCAGGCTTCCAGACGGCCCTGCCGCGAGAGCTCCTGCGCCAGGGTCACCTGGTTGATGGCCTCGTCACGCTGATAAAGGCCCAGACAGGCCTCGAAAAGCTGCTGGTTCTGCTCGAAGTAGAAGTCCGACGGCTGAAGGAAATCGGCAATCTGGAAAATAGACGAGCCGTCGATCAGCAGCGAGCCGATGACCGCTTCTTCGGCGTCATTATCGTTAGGCGGCAACCTGACGTCGTTTACCAACTAACCACTACTCCTTCGTTTCCCCGGTATCTTCCGATTTTTTGGCTTTAGCGCGGGATTTTTTCTCTTTCGTCTCCGCCGCCGCGGGTTTCTCTTCGGCAGCCGGGGCTTCAGGCGCTTCGGCCTTAGCTTTCTTAGCTTTCTTTTCCTTTGGCGGTTTTTCTTCCTTTACCGCTTCCGCCGGTTTTTCCGCCTTTTCTTCTTTAGGCGGCTTCTCTTTCTTTTCCTTTTTTTCTTTTTTTACGGCTTTTTCCGGTTTAGCCTCGGCCTTGGCTTCTTTCTTAGCCGGTTTTTCTGCCTTCTTTTCCGGCTTCCCCTCTACCGCTTCCTCCGAGATGACATTGAGGCTGACGACAGCGGTAATCTCGTGGGCGAGCCTGATGGTGACATCATGGGCGCCCGCCTGCTTAATCGGCTCAGCGAGCTCGATCTTTCTCTTATCGATGTCGCGGCCGGCGGCCTTGCTCAAGGCCTCGGCAATATCAGCGCCGGTGATAGAGCCATAGAGCTTATCACTTTCACCGACCTTGGCCTTGATGGTTATTTCGAGCCCGCCGATCTTCTTTGCCAGCTCGGTCATTTCCGCATCCTCCAGCTCCCGCTGTTTGACCTTCTTCTTAAGCTGGGTGTCAAGAGCGGCGGCGGCCTGGGAATCAGCCAGGACCGCGAGCTTGCGGGGGAACAGGAAATTGCGGGCGTAGCCATCGGCGACGGTCTTGGTCTGCCCGACCCTGGCCACCCTGGGGACATCTTCAAGAAAAATAACTTTCACGGTTTCTCCTTTTTTCGATGACAATCTAATTTAACCGATTAATCAACAGGGGTCAACATCGCCCAAGAATGGAGCTAATAAAATATTTTTTTCTCAGATCATTCGCCGAGATATTTTCCGGCGTTCACGGCCGCCACCGCGCCATCGCCGGCGGCACCGATAGTCTGGCGGATAGAGCCACTGCGGATATCACCGGCGGCATAGACACCGGGAACGCCGGTCTCCATGCGGTCGTTGACGATAATAGCGCCGACGGCGTCCAGGGCCAGGACTCCCTTGAGATAGCCGGTAGCCGGCTGGGAACCGACGTTCACAAAAACGCCGTCGACGGGGAGCTCCGATTCTTTACCGGTCTTCAAATCACGCAATTTTATTTTTTTCACGAAGGCATCGCCGACGACGGCGGTGATGACGGTGTCCCAGATGAACTCGAGCTTTTTTTCGGCGAAGGCCTTTTCCTGGACGACTTTAGTGGCGCGGAGCTCATGGCGGCGGTGGATAACGAAAATCTTGGAGGCGAACCGGGTAAGCTCCAGGGCTTCAGTTACAGCGGCATTGCCCCCGCCGATGACCGCCACCACTTTATCGCGGAAGAAGGCGCCGTCACAGGTGGCGCAATAGGAAACGCCCTTGCCGGTGTACTCGACTTCACCGGGAACTCCCAGCTTGAGCCGCTCCGAGCCGCCGGCAATAATGACCGAACCGGCGGAGAAATCACCGTCCGAGGTAGCGACGACCTTATTCTTGCCGTCGACTTTAAGACCGGTTACCTCCACGGATAGCATCTCCAGGCCGAACTTAGCAGCCTGTTTATACATCGCCTGCGTCAGGTCGATACCGCTGACGCCATCGGCAAAACCGGGATAGTTCTCCACCAGCCCGGCGTTGATGATCATGCCGCCGACAGCCCCCTTTTCGATAAGGAGGGTCTTATGGCGGGCGCGGGCGGTATAGAGACCGGCGCTGAGGCCGGCCGGGCCACCGCCGATGATGATGACATCGTATTGACGTTCAGTCATATTACTCACTACCCGGCAAGGGCGGCGTCCAGCGATTTTTTCAGCTCGGGCTTGGGGCGGAAGCCGACGATATTACCCACCGGCGCGCCGTTCTTAAAGATGATCAAAGTAGGAATACTCATCACACCGTATTTATTAGCAATCTTGCGGTTATCATCAACGTTGACCTTGAAAAAGCCGACCTTACCATCATACTCTCCGGCCAGCTCGTCAACGATGGGCGCCACCATCCGGCAGGGGCCGCACCAGGGCGCCCAGAAATCCACCAGCACCGGAATGGCAGATTTTAAAACAGTATCGTCGAATTTGGCTTCCTCAATCTCTACCGGTTTGCTCATGATTCTCCTCTCTGAATTTTTCCATCAAGCCGCGTTTCACCGTTTCAATCGCCAGGCCGATAGCGTTCTTAATAGCGCGGGACTGGCTGCGCCCGTGGGCGATAATGACGTTGCCGTTAACACCGAGAAGGCAGGCCCCGCCATACTCAGTATAATCCATTTTTTTAACCCAGGCTGTCAAGCCGATCTCTTTCAGGAGCTCGCGGCCCCGCAGCCGGGAAGCGCTGGAAAAGACGCGGCCCATCTGGCGCGCCGACACAAGGAAATTATCTTGAAAACCCTCGATGGTCTTGAGGACGATATTGCCAGTAAAGCCGTCGGTAACAATAACGTCGGCGGTCTTTCTAACGATATCGTGCCCCTCGATATTACCGATAAAATTAATGCCGGGGGCGGTTTTAAGGAGGGGATAAGTTTCCTGGGCCAGGCGGTTGCCCTTGCCCTCCTCGGCGCCGTTGCAGAGCAGGCCGACTCGGGGCGAGGCGATGCCCAGGATGTTCTTGCTATAGATAGAGCCCAGGCGGGCGAACTCCAGCAGGTGCTCGGGGCGGCAATCGGCGTTAGCGCCGGCGTCGACCAGGAGCGCGGGCCGTGAAGCGATGGGGTCGAGAAAGCAGCCGATGGCCGGCCGGCTGACGCCGCTCAGCCTGCCCAGGTTCAGCAAAGAGCCTCCTACCACCGCGCCGGTATTGCCGGCGGAGACAAAAGCCTGGACCTCGCCGGTCTTAAGAAGGTCGATACCGACCACGATGGACGAGTCCGTTTTTTGCTGGAGGGCCTTCATGGGGTGTTCGCCGAAATCAATGACCTGCGTAGCGTCGACGATGGTAATACGGGAATCGACCGGAGACTTTTCCGCGAGCTTGCGGAGCACGTTCTGGCGGCCGACGAGGACGACCTCCACGCTGAACTCCTGGACGGCCTTGATGGCGCCCTTGACCATTTCGTGGGGGGCATAGTCGCCACCGGCGACGTCAACAGCGATTTTCATGATATGTCAAAATCCCCCTATGTCCCCCCTTAAAAGGGGGACAGATAAAGCTAAATTGTCTCCTGAATCTTCTTTTCCCACATATCACACCGGCCGCCCCAGCCGGCAATGACCTTGCCATCTTCAGCGACGCGGACGATCTCGCAGGCGGTGGGGCAGGCCTGGCAGGCGAAAGAAGAGGTCCGGAACCCGGCGTCACTGACGGCAAAGCCCTTAAAGCGGCCGGCGCCGGAGGGGGCCTGCTCACACACCAGGAGGGCGGCGCCGATAGCCCCCATGACCTCGTGGTGGGACGGCACAATGATGTCTGTTTTAAGCTCCTCACGGAACGCCCGGACGATACCGGCGTTAAAGGCCACCCCACCCTGAAATACGACGGGCGGCCGAATGTCCTTGCCGGAGGCAACATCGCCAAGGTAGTTGCGTACCAGCGCCCGGCAGAGCCCATAGATAATATCGTCGACGCGGCGGCCGGTCTGCTGTTTATGGACCATGTCCGACTCGGCGAAGACGGTACAACGGCCAGAGATGCGGACGGAATCGGAGCCGAGCAGGGCGCGGCGGGAGAACTCCTCGATAGTCATTTTCAGGCGGGCGGCCTGGTGATCGAGGAAGCTGCCGGTGCCGGCGGCGCAGACGGTGTTCAGCCCGAAATCAGTAACCATGCCATCGCGGACAATAATGAGCTTGCTATCCTGCCCGCCGATCTCGATGACCGTCTGCACCTCAGGGATAAAGTGCACGGCGGCGACCGCCTGGCAGGTAATCTCGTTTTTAACAAGGTCGGCGCCGACGACTAAACCGGCGAGATAACGGGCGCTGCCAGTGGCGGCAACCCCCTTGATGGTAACGCCCGGCGATAGCTGCCGGGCAACCTGCCGGAGGCCTTCCTGCACGGCGGCGACCGGCTCACCGCCGGTGGGCAGGTAGAGGCTGGTGATTAATTTTTCCGATCCATCCAGCACGGCAAGCTTGGTGGTCACCGCGCCGACGTCAATGCCGAGATAAGCGTTCATTTATTTCTTCGACCTCATCCCTAATTCCCACTCTCCTTGACCCTTCGACAAGCTCAGGGCGAGCGGAGAGGGGATATGGAAGAGGGGTAGACACCCCTCTTAAACGCCCTTCATAGTTTTGCGGAACTCCCCGCGGATGTTTTTCAAATTAGCGGGGTCGGCCAGAAGGTCGACGGCGGTCATAGCCATGGCTTTAGCGGCTCCCAACATAATGAGCAAGGCCTCCGGCGTGGCGGCGGCCTTAGCGAACCGCGGAGTGTGTATCATGGCCCCGGAAGAGGCGATAGAGACCATGGGCTGGATGGCCGGTACCAGCTGACTGACATTGCCGACATCGGTGCTGAAATACAACATCTTGTTTTCACCAAGGTCGACAGGATGCCCCAGCGACCGCATGTTTTCATGAAAAAGCTTGGCCAGGGCGACGTTACTGACCATCGCGGCATAGCGCTCGCCCCAGCTATATTTAAGTTTAGCACCGGTGGCCCGGGCCGCGCCAGTGAAACAACCAATAACCCTTTTTTCCAGGGCGTCGAGGAGGGCATCGTTTTCCGCGCGGACGATAAACTCGGCGGCGGCATGGGCGGGAACGATATTGGCCGCCTCGCCGCCGTCGGTGATGATGCCGCTGATGCGCTCGGAAGACCTGATGTGCTGGCGGAGCGAATTGATGGCGTTAAAAGACTGTATCAAGGCCTCCAGGGCGTTGACACCCAGTTCAGGGGCACCGGCGGCATGGGCGGCGACGCCTTTAAACTCTACCTTGAGCGTCTCGCAGGCCAAAGTATTCATCAGCACGCGGCTGCCCCCACCGGGATGAGCTATCATAGCCACGTCCAGGCCGTCGAAAGCGCCGGCCGCTGCCATGATAGCTTTGCCACCGTAGAGTTCTTCGCCGGGAGTGCCAAAGATGGCAATCCGGCCGCCGAGCGCGTCCACCGCGCGGCGCGAAGCCAGGGCGGCGGCCAGCGAGGCGACGGCGATAAGGTTATGGCCGCAGGCGTGACCGAGCTTGGGGAGGGCATCATACTCGGCGAGGAAAGCAATAACAGGTGTGCCTTTACCGTAGGTTCCGCGGAAGGCGGTCGGAAGATCGCAGATGCCCTTTTCGACAGCGAAGCCTTTTTTTATGAGAAACCCGGTGAGCAGGGCTGCGGCGCGGCGCTCCTCGAAAGCGACCTCGGGATGGGCGTGCAATTTACGGCTGATAGCTGCCAGATCGTCATGACCGGCATCGATATCAGCGGCAACGGCGGTTTTAAGCGCGACGATATCCAAGCTCCAACTCCTCTAGGAAGACCAATAGATATTATAACGCTTTAAGCGGGCCGTTTTCCAGACAAACGGGGAAATCAAATTTACTTAGGAGCCACATTATGTTATAATTCTGGAGTAAATAAATAATAAAGATAAGGTGGAGAAGAAGAATTTGGACAAAGAGAAAAAGACCGAAATAATCACCACCTACCGGGCCAAAGAGGGCGATACCGGCAGCACCGAGGTGCAGGTAGCCCTGCTGACCGGGAGGATCCAGCAGTTGACGGCGCACATGGCCGTCAACCGGAAAGATCACCACACCCAACGGGGCCTGCTGAAGCTCGTCGGACAGAGGCGAAGGCTACTGGGCTATCTCAGCCGGGAGGACGTGGGGCGGTATAATAATTTGATCAAGAGGCTGGGACTGCGCAAGTAGGGCCTTTTGGATAGAGGAGTAACTTTTTTGGAGACAAAAATTTTCCGCGCCAATGTGGGCGGGCGCGATCTTATCATCGAGACAGGCAAACTGGCGCAACAGGCCGACGCGGCAGTAACGGTACGCTACGGCGACACGGTCGTGCTGGTGACCGTATGTTTTAACCGGGAAGCGAGGGAAGGGATAGACTTCCTGCCGCTGACCATCGACTACGAGGAGAGGCTCTACGCCGCCGGCAAGATACCGGGGGGATTCATCAGGAGGGAGGGCCGGCCCAGCGAGGCAGCCGTCCTGGCCTGCCGGCAGACGGACCGGCCGATAAGGCCGCTCCTGCCCAAGAACTGGCACAGCGAAATACAGGTCATCACCACGGTCTTTTCCGCCGACCAGGAAAACGACCCCGACATACTTTCAGTCATCGGTTCCAGCGCGTGCCTGGCCATATCCGAGATACCGTTCGACGGGCCGGTGGGCGCGGTGCACGTCGGGTACATCAACGGGGAGCTGGTAATCAATCCGAAGATGGCCCAGATGGACGAGAGCCTGCTCGACCTGGTGGTGGTCAGCACCAAAGACAAGGTCATCATGGTAGAGGCTGGCGCCAAAGAGGTCGACGAGGACGTCGTACTCCGGGGCGTCAAGCTGGGCCACGAAGCCAACCAGGCCATCATCCAGATGCAGGAACAGCTCAGGGAGGCGGTAGGCCAACCCAAAATCCCCGCGCCGGCCGAGACGGTGAACAAGGAAGTAGTCGCCGCGCTGTCCAAGCTGGTCGAAGACAAGCTCGAAGGCATCATGAGCCTGACCGACAAAGACCAGCGCGAGATAAAGCTGAACGCTCTCATAGAAGAGAGCAGCAAGCAACTAGGCGAGACGTACCCTGCCAAAGACATCCTGTCCGCCATCGACGCGAGGGTCAAGGCCGAATTCAGGGCAGGCATACTGGAAAAAGGGCAGAGGCTGGGGGGGAGGGGAACTAAAGAAATACGGCCGATCACCTGCGAGGTAGGGCTGCTGCCCAGGACGCACGGCTCAGGGCTATTCACGCGGGGGCAGACCCAGGTGCTCAGCATCACGACGCTGGGCTCGATGCGCAAAGAGCAGATGCTCGACGGGCTGGGCCTGGAAGAAAGCAAACGATTCATCCACCATTACAATTTCCCGGGATTTTCCACGGGAGAAGTCAGAAGGGTAGGCTCGCCGGGGAGGCGCGAAATAGGGCACGGCGCCCTGGCCGAGCGGGCTTTATCCGCGGTAATACCGACGGAGGAGGAGTTCCCCTATACAATCAGGCTGGTATCGGAGGTATTGAGCTCCAGCGGGAGCACGTCGATGGCCAGCGTCTGCGCCGGGAGCATGTCGCTGATGGACGCCGGGATACCGGTCAAGAAAGCCGTCGCGGGCATCGCGATGGGGCTGATAACAGGCAGCGATAACCGGTACGTGGTGTTAACCGACATTGAAGGGATAGAGGACTTCGACGGGGACATGGACTTCAAAATCGCCGGCACGAAGGACGGCATCACGGCGATACAGATGGACACCAAGCTCAAGGGCATCAGCCTGGAGATAGTGGAGAAGACGCTGAGCCAGGCGAAAGACGGCAGGATGTTCATCCTGGACAAGATGAATGAAGCCATCAGCGCCAGCCGAACGGACGTAAGCAAGTTTGCGCCGCGGATGACCAAGATAAAGATCGACCCGGGCAAGATCGGGGCGGTCATCGGGACGGGCGGCAAGACGATACGGTCGATCATCGAAGAAACCAAGACGACCATCGACGTCGCCGACGACGGCACGGTAGTCATCGGCTCTTCGGATGCAGAAGCAACCCAGAAAGCTATTGCTATCATCGAGGGCCTGACGAGGGAAGCGAAGGTAGGAGACATCTTCACCGGCAAGGTCAGCCGCATCCTGAACTTCGGGGCGATGGTAGAGATACTGCCGGGCAAAGATGGCCTGGTGCATATCAGCGAGCTGACCGACCACCGCATCGACAGGGTGGAAGACGAGGTAAAAATCGGGGACGAGGTTACGGTTAAAGTAATCAACATAGATGATATGGGGCGAGTAAACCTTTCACGCCGGGCGCTCTTTGAAAACCCAGGCGAGACCAAGGGAGAAGGCGCGCCCACGAGCGATTACCCTTTTAGCAGCGGCGGTTCCCGCGGGTCTTCAGGCTACCGGGGCAAGCCGCGCTTCTCAGGCGGCGACCGTCCGCCGAGGTCGAACCGGGGTCCTTCACGGCCGCCGTTCAAACGCAGCTAATCTCCCCACTATTTATTGAGGTGTTCGCTATGGAACAGATCAGGGTATTAGTCCATGGAGCGGCCGGCAGAGTGGGGCAGGAAGTGGTCAAGGCCGTCTGCCAGGAGCCGGGAATGATGCTGGCGGGCGGGGTGGACGTTAAGGCAGCAGGGGCGCTGAGACGACCGGACGGGACAACCGCTCCGTTCGGCGGGAGCGTAGCGGAGATGATCAAGAGCTGCGAGCCGGACGTCATGGTGGACTTCACGATAGCAAAAGCCTCGATACCGGCGGTACGCACCGCGGCAAAAAACAACGTCAACATGGTCATCGGCACGACGGGATTTTCCGCGGCGGAGCTGGACGAGATGCGAAAGCTGGCCGAGGCCAACGAGATTGGCATCATCGCCGCGCCCAACTTCGCGCTCGGGGCTGTATTAATGATGCACCTGGCCAAGATAGCCGGCAAGTTCATGGACCACGCCGAAATCATAGAATTACATCACGATAAAAAGCTGGACGCGCCGTCGGGGACATCTTTATTGACCGTTAAAGCCATGTACGAAGCACGCGGTAAAGCTTTCCTGGCACCATCGGCCGGTGAACACACCGACAGCCGCGGGGTAAACCAATCGGGCATCAACATCCACAGCGTACGCCTGCCCGGGCTGATGGCGCACCAGGAGGTCATCTTCGGGGCGGCGGGGCAGACCTTAAGCATCCGGCACGACACCATCAACCGGGAATGCTACATGCCCGGCGTGATGCTCGCCATCAAGGCGGCGGTAAAGCAAAAAGGATTCATCTACGGCCTGGACAAACTACTGGGATTATAAGAAAAGCTACCGGGGACTATGAGGTAAGCCGTGAACGACTATCGCGTCGCCGTCGTCGGGGCGACGGGGCTGGTGGGGCAGGAATTCATCAAGATACTGCTGCAACGAAATTTTCCCATGGCTTCATTGCGTCTCATGGCGTCCGACCGCTCGGCGGGCAGAAAGATACCGGCCGGCGATAGGGAAATCACCGTCGAGGAGACCACTCCGGAGTCGTTCGACGATATCGACATCGCGCTGTTTTCCGCGGGGGCGGACCAGAGCAAACATTTCGCGCCAGTAGCGGCCAGAGCGGGGGCGGTAGTCATCGACAACAGCTCGGCGTGGCGGATGGAAAAGGGCGTGCCGCTGGTCGTGCCCGAGGTCAACCCCGGCGATATCAGACACCATAAAAGAATCATCGCCAATCCCAACTGCTCGACGATCCAGATGGTCGTGGCGCTTTACCCCCTGCACAAGGTCAATCCCATCAAGCGCGTCATCGCGGACACCTATCAATCAGTATCGGGAGTGGGGGGAATAGGGGCGCTGGAAGAGCTTCGCCTCCAGGTCAAGCAGGTGCTCGAGGATGAAGTAACCGCGCCCCACGTCTTTCCCCACCAGATAGCCTTTAACGTGCTGCCGGAAATAGACGTTTTCCGCGACGACGGCTACACCAAGGAAGAGCGGAAAATGCTCGAAGAGACCAGGAAGATAATGCACGCCCCCGATATAGCCGTATCGGCAACGTGCGTGCGGGTGCCGGTGCTGATAGGACACGCGGTGGCGGTGCATATAGAATTCTCCCTGCCGATGCTGCCGGACGAAGCATTAAAAATCCTCTCGCGGGCGCCGGGGATAAAAGTCCTGGACGACACGTCCATCAGCCTCTACCCGCAACCATGGTCGGCGGCCGGCACGGACGAGGTGTTCGTGGGGAGGATAAGAAAAGACATCTCGCATCCCAACGGGCTGGCGATGTGGATCGTGGCCGATAATTTACGCAAGGGGGCGGCGCTCAACGCCATACAGATCGCCGAAGAGATGATAAAAAGGGACTGGGTGAAACCGGAAGGAGACAAATAATGAAAACGCTGGGCAGATGTCTGACGGCCATGGTAACGCCTTTTAAAGAAAACGGGGAGGTCAATTACGCGGAGACCAGGAGGCTGGCCAAGGCCCTGCTCAAATCCGGCAACGACGGGCTGGTGCTGGCAGCCACGACCGGAGAGGCGCCGACATTAAGCTGGGACGAAGAGATGCGCATCTTCACCGAGGTAAAGAGCGCGGTGGGCGATAAGCCGACGCTGATAGCTTATACCGGCAGCAACAGCACCAAAGAGGCCGTGGAAAACACCGAAAAAGCGGAGAAAATCGGGGTAGACGCCATTCTCTCCGTAGTCCCGTACTACAACAAGCCCAACCAGGAAGGCATCTACCAGCACTTCAAAGCCATCGCCGAGTGCACCAGCCTGCCGGTAATCATGTACAACATACCGGGCCGGGTAGTGGTGGAGATGTCCTGGGAGACCATCGCCAGGCTGAGCCAGTTCAAGAACATCGTAGGGGTCAAGGAAGCCAGCGGGAAGATGGACCTGGTGGCGCAGACCATCAGCAACGCCAGGGAGGGGTTCTACGTGTGGAGCGGTAACGACAACGACACTTTCGCCATCATGGCGATGGGGGGATACGGGGTCGTGGGGGTAACGACGCACCTGGCCGGTAAACAGTATAAGAAAATGATCGACCTGGTGCTGGCGGGGCGGATACAGGAGGCAGCGGCCATACACCGCAGGCTGGTGCCCCTCGTGAACGCGATATTCTCCGTGCCAAGCCCGGCGCCGATAAAGTACGCATTAAACTACCTTGGTTTCAAAGTGGGCAAGCCGCGGCTGCCGCTGGTGCCGCCGACGGAAAAAGAAGGCGAGAAGATAATCGCGGAGCTGAAGAGGCAGACGATAGACCTGAAGGCCTGATGATGCGTTATATTTCATGGAGGTGATACCGACATGAAAAAGAGAGTGATAGCGGCATCGATAGCGATAATGTTATTGATGCCGTTCATTTTAGGCGGCTGCGACTCACAAAACCCAGAGGGAGAAGGGTTTGCCATTTACCTGACTAAAGGAGACATTCCTGTGGCGCAAATGGAAGCCTTAAGCCATGTAGATATCGCGGCTACGCCACTTATCGATATCGATGACATTGTTCTTTACCACGCAGAACCAATAATCCACTACATAACGGTAACTCCGGAAGCATACGAGCGTATTAGATCAATGCAAGTTCCAACCCAGGGTAAGAGCTTCGTCGTTTGCGTGGACAAAGTACCGATTTACTGGGGGGCATTCTGGGCAACATATTCTTCGCAGTCGTTTGATGGCGTGAACATCCAAGTTCCTCCAATTGCGGCTGCAGACGGCGGCTTTCTCTTTATCGAATTGGGCTATCCTACAAAGGACTTCTTTACGGGAGAAGACCCCAGGTTAAACCCCTTTATAATAGAATCGCTGGAAAAAGCAGAGAAGTTGTGGTTACTGAAATGAAGGTAACCCTCTGCGCGAAGTCGGACTTCGACCAGATAATTACTGATTTCGTGGATTTCTGGGGAGACGAGCGCACCAAGAGCCTGCACAATCCCATCCTCTATTACGAGTTCGGCAATTCGGCGTTCGTGGCTAAAGAGGGGGACAAGGTGGTGGGATATCTCTTCGGGTTTATCTCCCAGACAGAGCCGGTGGGGTATGTTAAGTTCATCGGGGTGAGGCGGTCGTACCAGAAAAGGGGCATCGGGCGGAGGCTTTACGAGCATTTCGCAGAATTTGCCAGGGGCAGGGGGTGTAAAGAACTTAAAGCAATCACGTCCCCCTCCAACAAGGTATCCGTAGCCTTTCATAAAAGCATCGGCATGCAAATGCTAGGAAAACCCAACGAGGAAGGCGTGCCGGTGGTCAGGGACTACAGCGGGCCGGGCATCGACCGGGTGGTGTTCCGGAAAAAGATATAACGGATTCTCACGGTCGTTCCGATGATATCGGGGCTCCTTCAGAATGACATGCGCAGATTCGACTTAAAAAATCGGCTTCCTGACGATGGTCTGCTCGCGGCGCTGCCCCACTGAAATATGGCTGGCGGGGCAGCCGATCAGCTCTTCCAGCCGTTTAACATATTTCCGGGCGTTCACCGGGAGGTCTTTAAAGAGGCGGATATCTCCGGTGGGCTTTTGCCAGCCGGGCATTTCCTCGTAAACGGGGCGGCACTTCGCCAGCACGGCAACGCTAGCGGGGAAGTCGGTCACCGTCTTGCCATCCAGCTTATAGCCGGTGCAAATTTTTAGCTGCGGCAGAGTATCAAGGATGTCAAGCCGGGTGACGGCGACCGAGGTAAAGCCGTTGACGCGGACGCTGAGACGGGCGGCGACGGCATCGAACCAGCCGCAACTGCGGGGCCGGCCGCTAACCGTGCCGTACTCCTTACCGCGCTCGCGTAGAGTCGCGGCGATCTCATCATTCAGCTCGGTGGGCATGGGGCCGGCGCCGACGCGAGTCTGGTAGGCTTTAAAGACACCCACGACTTTAGAGAGCCGGGCGGGGGCAATGCCGGCTCCCTGACAGGCGCCGGCAGCCGTGGGAGACGAAGACGTGCCGAAGGGATAAGTGCCGAAATCGGGGTCGAGGAGGACGCCCTGAGCGCCTTCCAGGAGGATGTTCTTGTCCTTATCGAGGGCTTCAGCCAGGAGCGCAGTGGTATCACAGATAAAAGGCGCCCAGCGGTCGGCATAGGCGCAATACTGGCGATAGATCTCGTCCAAGGACAGCGGCGGCTGGCTGTAAACGCCGGCAATGATTTTATTTTTCATTTCCAGAACGGTAACCAGCCGGGCGCGGAAAACAGCCTTGTCCAGGAGGTCACCGACGCGGATACCGTACCGGGCGGTCTTATCGGCGAAGGCAGGCCCGATGCCCTTGAGTGTCGTCCCAATAGCCTTGCTGCCCAGGGCCTTTTCCTCCAGCCCTTCCAGGACAATGTGATAGGGCATGATCAGGTGGGCGCGGTCGCTGATGCGGAGACGGGAAGTATCAATGCCCCGCGCGTTGAGCCCGTCCACCTCCTGATTCAGGACGGCGGGATTAACGACGACGCCGTTGCCGATTACGGAAACGACACGGGGATAAAAGATACCGGAGGGCGTGAGGCGGAGCCGGAACTCCCCGTGGGGATTAACGACCCGGTGGCCGGCGTTATCACCGCCGGAGAACCGCACCACGAAGTCGGCCTTCTCCGACAGCATATCCACCATCCTGCCTTTGCCTTCATCTCCCCACTGGGCACCGATAACAGCTACAACCGGCATTTCTTACCTCCTAACGCAAAACCCATCAATTCTACCATCACGGGCGCGGGATGTCCACAGGTGATTTATACTGGATGACCTCACCCCCTGTCCCCTCCTTGAATCCTTCGACAAGCTCAGGACGAGTGAAGGGGCACTCAGGGGAGTCTAGAGTCAGTCTATTGAGAGCTTCTGGTCCGGCGCCAGGCGTAGACGAGCCGTTCGACGACGGTAATCCAGCTAAAAAGGGCGATGATACCGAGCGCGGAAAGCAGGGCAAAGTCGAACTGATTCAGCATCAAGCCCAGCGCAATGATAACGACCCTCTCCGGCCGAGTAAAGAAGCCCGCCTTGCACTCAATACCCATTGCCTCGATGCGGGCGCGGATGTAGCTGACCATGAGCGAGCCGAGGAGTACGACACCGATGAGCACACCATAGAGGACGCGCCCCTCCTGCAAAGACAACGTCAGTAAAGCCAGCAGCACCGCCGCCTCCGAGAGGCGATCGAGGGTGGAATCGAGGATACCGCCGAAGCGGGAAACACGATTGGTCAGGCGCGCCAGGGCGCCGTCAAGCATATCAAAAAGCCCGGCGCCGAGCACCACGGCACCCGCCGCTAATAAATGGCCGAACACAACCAACAACGCCGCGCCGACGTTGAGCAGGAAACCGAGCCAGGTCAGGGCGTCCGGGGTAAGAGGGGTCCGTGACAACAGCCTGGCGAGCGGCGGGGCGATGGAGTTGGCCAGGGACCGGCGGGTCTTTTCCAGGTCTGACATAGCTAGCGTTTCCTGGAGACGGGACCTAAACCGGGAGGCGGCGCCGCGACCGACTCCGGATGGTCCACCCGATCCAGAGTAGCGGCATAGAAATCCAGCAGTTTTTTAGCCAGGATCGACCAGTCGTACTGCTGCGCCCGGGGCTTGCCGCGGGCGCCCATATCGCGGCGGAGCGACTCGTCACGGATAAGCTTGAAAATGGCATCGGCCAGACCGTTGATGTCCCGAGGCGGCACCGCGATGCCTTCAACGCCGTCACTAAAGACACTGGTAAAGCCATCGATAGCCGAGGCGACAATCGGCTTGCCAATGGACATCGCTTCCAGCAGGACGACGCCGAAGCTCTCCCACCCGGTATTGGGGAAACAAACGATATCGGCGGTCTTGTAATAACGGGGAAGGTCGCCATATGAAGCGTAGCCGGTAAAAATAACGTCGTCCAGGCCGGCGCGACTAATGCGCTTTTCATACTTGTTGCGGAGCCGGGTGCCGGGGCCAACGGCAATCAGGCGGCAACCGGGGAACTGCCGCTTGACCAGCCGGTAGGCCTTCCAGAGATAGTCGAAGCCCTTCCGCTTTTCCATCCGCCCGACGAACAGGATATTGATCTTGCCGTCCAGATAATCATCGAAGGGGACGACGCGGTTATTGAAATGGTGGGTGTCAATGCCGTTGGGTATGATGGCGTAATCGGCGGGAAAATACTTGTTCACGTAACGCATCGCCACCGGCGACACAGCGATACGGCCATCGAGTTTGCGGAACCAGCGGTCGAGGTACCACTTCATAATGGGCGAGAACATGGTGTACCAGGGTTTGCCGCCGGAGGCGTGAAAAGTGCCGACCATCGGCACGGGCTTTAATCTCAACACGGTGGTACAAAGGGTAGGCATCAGCGGCTCATGGAGGTGGCAGATATCGAAGTTCTCGCGGGCGAAGACCTCTTTGATCTGCGATTCCAACCGAAGCGATAAGGTCACGCGGGCAACGGAACCGGAGACAGGGATGGAGCGGGGGGTCCCGATGCGTATAAACCGGTCGCCGAGGGTATAAACGGCGCGCGAAGCCGGGGCGATAATCTTAACGTCGTGGCCGAGCTGGGTAAACTGCTTTTCCAAGCACGAGATGTGGCTGACGACCCCGCCGGGATAAGCGAAGTCATAAGGCGATACGAGCGCTATTTTCATGAGCGGCTATTTGACTCCCCGCTTTTTGGCCGGTTTCTCTTTAGCCAGCGCGTTAGCCACGATAAACTCCTCCACCTTTTCACGGGCTTCGGAATCGGAGTACTGGACCGGCGGCGTTTTCATGAAATAAGAGGAAGGCGCCGTAAGCGCCCCTTTAATGCCTTTGTCCAGCGCGAGCTTGCAGCAGCGCAGCGCGTCGATGACGACGCCGGCGGAGTTGGGGCTATCCCAGACCTCCAGTTTGACCTCGGCGAGGAGGGGGACATCACCGAAGGTGCGGCCTTCCATCCGGATATGACAGAACTTGCGGTCGAGCAGGAACGGAACGTAATCGCTGGGACCGACGTGAATGTCGCCGGGATCCATCTTATAGGGCAATTGCGAGGTCACAGCGCCGGTCTTGGAGATCTTCTTGGATTCCAGCCGTTCCCGCTCCAGCATGTTAAGGAAGTCGGTATTGCCACCGAAGTTGAGCTGGTAGGTCTTTTCCAGTTTGACGCCGCGGTCGACAAAGAGCCTGGTGAGGACACGGTGCACGATGGTGGCGCCGACCTGCGACTTGATATCATCGCCGATAATCGGCAGACCGTGGTCGGCAAAGCGCGCCGCCCAGTCCTTGCGGCTGGCGATAAAGACCGGGATGCAGTTGACCATGCCGCAGCCGGCCTGCAATATCTGCTCTACGTACCACTTGGTGGCCATCTCGCTACCGACGGGCAGGTAGTTCAAGACCACGTCTGTTTTAGTTTCCTTGAGGACCTTGACGATGTCCACGGTGGGCGGGGGGGCTTTCTGGATAATCTCGGAGAGATACTTGCCCAGGCCATCGTGGGTCATGCCGCGAAGCACTTTAACGCCGGTGACAGGGACATCGCAGAACTTATAGGTGTTATTGGGCTTGGCGTAGATAGCTTCCGAGAGGTCCTTGCCGACCTTGTTCTTATCGATATCAAAGGCGGCGACGAAGTTAATATCGGAGATATGATAGCCACCCAGATTGACGTGCATCAGGCCAGGTACAGAATCGGTTTCTTTAGCGTTTTTATAGTAGTAAACGCCCTGGACCAGGGACGAGGCGCAGTTGCCCACGCCGATAATCGCCACATTTATTTTCCCCATTTTATAATTAGTTCTCCTTTCTAGATAAGGGCGGCCGGGCTTACGCCCCGGGAGGGAACCGCGTCTTTTCCTCATGTATTCGCGTTGATATAGTTTTTTTACTTCGCCCTTTAGCATGCATTATACAGCGAGGTCTAACATATTGCAACAGCCGGCGTAAAGGTCTCACAATTTTTATGGAATATTTCAATATTATTTGTTAGACCCATATCTAAATGTGGAACTCCGATAACGATATAGCCGGTTAATAACCGAGTTGAACTATACTCTCTCCATGCACTGACTGTCAAGACTTACGAGATAAAAACCTTTTCAGGGTGCCAGAGCCCGGAATCGGGGGCATAGCTCAATATGCCAAGAAAGCGGCCGTCCTGAGAATAGGCGCGGGCGCACTTCTGCGTGCCTGAAAGGCCTTCACCACCGGCGATACTCATCATTTTGCCGTTCTTGAGGTCGGGGATAGCGGCGTCAGTAATGACTAAAGCAGGCAAGTCCCGGAGGACGCTGTCAACGGGATAAAGATAGCGCTGCCAATCGCCAAGGCGAAAAGCCTCTTCGAGCTTTAGTAAAGAGACGGCGTCGTTGATATCGAAGATGCCGCAGCGGGTGCGCACCAGGCTCTTAAGATGGGCGCCGCACCCCAGCGCCTGGCCGAGATCGTGGGCGAGGGAGCGGATATAAGTCCCCTTGCTGCATTCGACTTCCAGCGTAACGACCGGCGGCTGCCAGGTAATAAGGTCGAGGCGATGCACGGTCACCGCGCGGCTGCGGCGTTCGACAGTAACGCCGGCCCGCGCCAGTTTATAAAGGGGTTGACCGCCTTGTTTAAGGGCAGAGAACATCGGAGGGGTTTGACGGATGGCGCCCCTGAAAGGAACCAGAGATGACCGGAGCGCATCCAGGTCAATAGAGGAGGGATCACCGCGAAAGGTGACCTGGCCGGAGGCGTCGTAAGTATCCGTTGCGACGCCGAGCTCAATAGCGGCGCGATAGGTCTTGGATGCTGAGGCGAGGTACTCAACGACGCGGGTAGCCTGGCCGAGGCAGACCGGCAGGACGCCGGTGGCGGCGGGGTCTAAAGTGCCGGCGTGGCCGACGCGGCG
>DAIQQC010000057.1:0-10485 GCA_036787005.1 Dehalococcoidales bacterium
TGTTCTATATTGCTGAGCAAATTCTTGATTTTCAGCTGGACATCGTTGTCTCGGTCGTCGCTACTTGCATAGGCCTGATCGTGGCTGTGTTCGTCTATAAAATACGAGTCTCTTTCTTTGCGATCATGGGCCGCGCCTTCCAGGGCCCCAGCTATAACTACCGCCGCCGCCTCACGGAGTTTACCAGTAAAATCCATAACGTCTTCAGCCTGACGGAGCAGGGCGGCGAACTCCTGACGCTGATGATCAAAGCGGTGAATATCAAGCGGGCCTGTGTCCTTTTCCCGGAGATCGGCGGCGAGGATTTTAAGGCCCAGTTCGTCGAGTCTGTCGATAAGGAAAGCCGCTTGGCTAACCTGAAACTGAGAGCGGACAGCCCCATCATTAAGTACCTGGAAAAAGAACAGGTACCCTTGACCAGGGAAAACCTGAACATCCTCCCGGCATTTCTCAGCCTCTGGCCGCAGGAGAAAGAAGAGATTGACTCCAAGGAGATTGCCCTCTTCGTGCCGCTCATCAGCCGCGACCGCCTCATTGCCATACTGGTGCTGGGCAAAAAACAATCGGGGCGTTATTCGCTTGAGGACTTCTCCATCATCGAAGATGTCACCAACCGTGTCGCGGTGAGCCTGGAGAAGGAGTTCCTCAGCGAGCAACTCAAGGAACGTGAAGAAGAGCTTTCGGTGATTAACAGCTCCAGCGTGATACTGTCCTCGAGCCTGGATATCCAGGAGATATTCGGCCCCTTTATCGCCGAACTGAGAAAAGTGGTTGACGTCGCCTGGGCTTCGATTGTCCTTACCGAGGAAAATAACCTGAATTGCGTGGCGCTGTCTTCCCCCGAGGGTTCAACCTACCAGGTGGGCGACAAGGTGCCCCTGGAAGGCACCGGCACGGGATGGGTGGTGACCCAGAAAAAGTCATTTGTCGAACCTGATATCTCACGTGAGATGTACTTTACCACTGGCCAGGGATTTTACCAGATGGGCCTGCGGACGATGGCCTATCTGCCGCTGATCGCCAAGGGCAGGGCTATCGGTAGCTTCATCGTCGCCAGCAAGCTTCCGAGCGCTTATAGCCAGCGGCATATTAAGCTCCTCGAGCAGCTCGCTTCGCAGATCACCATGCCGCTGGAAAATTCCCAGCTCTATGCCAAGGCCGAGAAGAAAGCCCGCGTTGACGAGCTTACCCGTCTGCTCAACCGCCGCTCGCTGGACGAGATGATCGATAGCGAGATCGGGCGTCATGGGCGCTACGGCGGCGTTTTTACCCTGGCGATTCTTGACCTCGATTCCTTCAAATCATTTAATGACACCTACGGCCACCTCTCCGGGGATAGGCTCCTGAGAGATGTGGGTCATATTATCAAATCCGCTATCCGTAACGTCGACCTTGCTTTCCGCTACGGCGGCGATGAGTTCGCCATTCTCCTCCCGCAGACCGGCATGGCCGATGCCCTTCAGGTCCTCGAACGCGTCCGCGAAAAAATCGCCAAGATCGTCGATTCCGGGGACATTCACGTTACGTCCAGCATCGGTCTGGCGAGCTGGCCGGATGATGGTATCAGCCATACCGATATAATCGCCGCGGCCGATTCCACCCTGTACCGCGCCAAGAGGAACGGCGGCAACCGAAGCTACTGCGCCTCCGGCACGGCCTCGTCATCGCCGCTGGCCGAGGCGGTCGCCAGCCGCAACAATAACGTCGATACCAAATATTTCAGCTTTATCAGCGTTTTATCGGAGACCCTCGATTCTAAAAGTTATTTTGCGTCCAATCATTCGAAGAAGGTGACCGAGTGCGCCATCGCGCTGGCGAAGTCGCTTAAGCTGGAACCGTCGCAGGTCAGCCGGCTTGAGGCCTGTGCTTTATTGCACGATATTGGTAAAATAGGTATTAACGACGCAATTTGGAACAAGTCAGGTGAGTTGACCGTGGCAGAGGCAGATGAAGTAAAAAAACACTCGCAGATCGGGGCGGACATCGTTAGCCGGATTCCCCAGCTGGCCGCCTGCGCCCGTGGCATCCTGCACCACCACGAATGCTTTGACGGCAGCGGTTACCCTGACGGCCTTAAGGGCGAAGATATCCCCCTCGAATCCCGGATAATCGCCGTGACTAATGCTTTTGTGAGTATGACTTGCGAGAGACCTCTGCCAGACAAACTGACGGTTGACCAGGCTATGGAAGAGCTAAAACAAGGTTCCGGTAAACTCTTTGACCCCTCTCTGGTCGAGGCGTTTATCTCCAGTTATAAAGTAGGCGTGAATGCTAAAAAATCGGGTTAGTGGATTATTTCTCTTAACCTGAACGGGAGGTGCCGTTATGAACAATAAAAACAACAAAATTCAGGTGTTCGTCATCAGCCAGCAGTCGCTCTTTTTACAGGCTATTGAGCACACGTTCCTGGACACCGACGATATCGTTATCATCGGGACGACCGGCGTTAACGACGACGTGCTTAAGGCTATCGATAACCTGCCCCCGGACGTGGCGCTGCTGGACCTCGATGGCCCGTCTGAAGACGCCCTGGAGCTGGCGCGCAAGATACGCCAGCGCTCGCCCAGCATCGGCGTCATCGTGCTTACGTCGAATCCCGATGACAACCAGCTGTTCCTGGCCCTCAAGGCGCAGGCGGTCGCTTATATGAGCAAGGACATGACCGCCGAGCAACTGGTGGAGACCGTCCGTCGGGTCAACCGTGGCGAGCACCCGATCAACGAAGCCCTGACCAATCGCCCCAGGGTAGCCGAGCACGTATTGCAGCAATTCCAGGAGCTTACCACGCGCAGCGAGGCCGAGGCTTTTATCTCGCCCCTGACGCCGCGGGAGGTCGAAATACTGAATTATATCGCCCAGGGCTACCTTAACAAGCAGATCGCCGCCGAGCTCGGCATCAGCGAGCAGACCATTAAAAACCACGTCACCTCCATCCTGCGCAAGCTTAACGCCAACGCCCGCACCGAGGCCGTCGTGGTGGCCATCAAGCAGGGCCTGATCAAAATAACTTAAAAAAATTTACCTAACATGATAGCTGGAATCAGGGCCGCAAGGCCCTGGTTCTTTTTTTAGGACATGTCGATTCCGTTTTGAGTTCGCCTTCGTTCGTATGCCATAATTGATTGATGGACTTTTCCTCGCTGCTCGTCATCGCCCTTGGCCTTTCCGCGGATTGTTTTGCCGTGGCGTTGAGCAGCGGCATCGCCCGGCAGAAGCTCTCGTTCACCCGCCTCTTACGCCTGCCCGTCATATTCGGCGCCTTCCAGGCTTTCATGTGCGTCGCGGGCTGGCTGGCCGGCCGCACGGTTGTCGATTTTATCGCGGATTACGACCACTGGATCGCTTTTGGTTTGTTGCTTTTCATCGGCGGCCGGATGGTCTGGAATTCCCTTCATGAACACGAAGAGGACGCGGCCGGTAAAAACCTCTCCAGCTGGCTGGTCCTGCTGGTGCTGGCCCTGGCCACGAGCATTGATTCCCTGGCGGTCGGCCTCAGCTTCGCTTTTCTAGATGTCGATGTCACCCTGGCCGCCGTCACTATCGGCGTGACCGCCCTCGTGATTACCCTGGTCGGTGTCCTGCTCGGCAAGCGCGTCGGCGCGCTGTTCGGCGAGCGGGCGGAAACGGTCGGGGGCATTATCTTGATCATCATCGGCCTGCGTATCCTGCTGGAACACCTCCTGTAATGCCGCGCTCTTTGTTCCTGATTTCGGCTATGTTAGAATTATGGTGGATGGAGTCGGAGGTACTTTGAGTTGACCGGCAGCGTCGTGGAAGCCCAGATCAAGCGTATGCCCCACCGCCCTGGTGTCTACCTCATGCGGGACGCCGGGCGGCGGATTCTTTACGTGGGCAAAGCCGCCGACCTTTTTAAACGCGTCCGGTCGTATTTCCAGTCTCCGCGCAAGCTGAACCGTAAAACACGGCATATGGTCGCCCGCGTCGTCGATATCGACTTCTATATCGCTTCCTCGGAAGAGGAAGCCCTCATCATGGAGCTTAACTTCATCAAGCAGTATCGCCCCCACTATAATATCAGCCTGAAAGACGATAAGACCTTCCCGTATCTCAAGATCGACCTCAATGAAGAGTGGCCCCGCGTCTATATCACCCGCCGCTTCGAACAGGACGGCGGCCGCTACTTCGGCCCGTTCTCCAGCGGCTGGTCGGTGAAGCAGACCCTGCACGTCCTGCAGCGCTTGTTCCCCCTCCGTATCTGCTCTAAGCCCCTTACCGGCCTGGCAGCCCGTCCCTGCCTGGAATATCACCTGGGGCACTGCCTGGCGCCCTGTACCGGCCAGGTGAGCCGGCAGGACTACGACCAGGCTATCAAGGACGTCACGCTCTTCCTCGAGGGGAAACGGGAAAAGGTGGTGAAGGAGCTTAAGGCCAGGATGGATAAGACCGCCGCCACCATGGACTTTGAAAGAGCGGCTTTGTTGCGCGACCAGATCCAGGCGCTGCAGAACGTTATCGAAGGCGAAAAGGTCGCCGCCGTCATCCGCGGCGAGGAAGATGTCATCGCTTTCGTCCAGGACGGCGACCAGGCTTATGTCCAGGTGCTGTTCGTGCGCACTAACAAGCTGACCGGCCGGGAAAGCTTCCTGCTTCAGGGGACGAGCGAGGAAGAGCCGGCGCAGGTCATGACCAGCTTCGTCAAGCAGTATTATTCCTCCTGCCCTCAAATCCCGCCGCTGCTGCTGCTTCAGTATCCCGTGGAAGATAAAGAGGTCATCCGGCAGTGGCTGAGAGGCCGGCGCGGTGCCGCCCTGGATATCCAGTTGCCCCGCCGCGGCGTTAAAAAACAGCTGGTGGACATCGCCGCCGAGAACGCCCGGCAGGGCCTCGAACAGCTTAAGATTAAAGAGATGGCCACCGCTAAGTCGCTGGACGGCGCCCTGGCCGAGCTGCAGAAGGAGCTCAAACTGGACGCCCCGCCCCGGCGCCTGGAGGCCTACGATATCTCCAATATCCAGGGGACCTCGGCGGTGGGGAGCATGGTCGTCTTTGAAAAAGGCCGCCCCAGGCCCGCCCACTACCGCCGCTTTAAGATCAAGACCGTAGAGGGCGCTAACGATTACGCCATGCTTCAGGAGGTCCTCCGCCGCCGCTTCAAGCACGCCGGGAAGACAACTTCATCCTCCGATGCCTGGGCTATCATGCCCGACCTTATTTTGATCGACGGTGGTAAAGGCCAGCTCAATGCCGCCCTGGAGATCATCAAAGAAGCGGGCGTCGCGGCGCCGGTCATCGGCCTGGCCAAGCAGCACGAGGAGATATTCGTCCCGCGCCGTAAAAATCCGATTGTACTGCCTAAATCTTCACCCGGACTCCACCTTCTCCAGCGTCTCCGTGACGAGGCTCATCGCTTCGCCATCAGCTATTTCTCCAACGTGCATAGGCGTAAATCTTTCGCCTCGGCGCTCGACTCCGTCCCCGGCATCGGGCCTCGGCGCAAGGGCGCCCTGATCCGGCAATTCGGCTCCGTCCAGAGAATCCGCGAGGCCTCCGTCGAGGAGCTGGCCGCTACCACGGGCATGACCCGCGAGCAGGCGGAAAAGATTAAGGAGTACCTGTAGTCATGAAACTCGCCGTTCAGCTCGACTTCGACGGGACCGTAACTGAAGAAGATGTTAGTTTTCTTTTGCTGGATAAGTTCGCCGGCGGCGACTGGCGTAAATACCTTGAAGAATATACCACCGGCAAAATAACGGTAGCCGCATTCAGCAAAAAGGTCTTTGGCATGATTACCGCCGACGAAAAGACCCTGACCGACTTTATTCTTAATAGTCCCAAGGCTAAAACCCGCCGCGGGTTATGGGAATTTGTGGACTACTGTAAAAGGAAAGACATCAAGGTAGTGGTTGTCAGTAATGGCCTCGAATTTTATATTAAAGCCATCCTGGATAAAAAGGGCATTAAAGGCGTCGAAATTCATGCCGCGGAGAACGTATTTTCACCATCGGGCATGAAAGTGCGCTATATCGGGCCGGACGATAGAGAAATTGACGATGGCTTTAAAGAAGCCTGGACGGATATGCTTTGCCGGCAGGGCTTTCAGGTCATCTACATCGGCGACGGCACTTCGGACATCTATTCCGCGCGCAAATCTAAATACGTTTGCGCTACGGATCACCTGCTGGAACTCTGCCGGTCGGAAGGACTGAACTGGTACCCGTTCGAGGATTTTCTTGATGTCGTCAAAGTTGTGCGCCGGATAGTTACCGACTAGTTTTACGCGCTAAACCTAAAGTATGATCCCCACCGGGCAGTGGTCCGACCCCGCTACCTCGGGCATGATGAAGGCCTCTTTGACCGCCGGCAGCAGGTCTTCGCTGACGAAAAAGTAATCTATCCTCCACCCCACGTTCCTCGCCCGCGCCCCCGTTTTGATATCCCAGTATGAGTACTGGTTCGGCTCTTTGTGAAACTGGCGGAACGTGTCCGCGTACCCGTGCGCCAGGAACGTATCTATCCAGGCCCTCTCTTCGGGCAGGAAGCCGGAGACCTTGGAGTTCTCTTTCGGCCTCGCGATGTCTATCTCTTTGTGCGCCGTGTTGACGTCGCCGCAGATGATCAGGCTCTTTCCGGCGTGCTTCAGGGAATCGGCATATTTCAGAAAGACGTCGTAAAAAGCCATTTTGTACTTCAGCCGCTCGGGGCCCATCTTGCCGTTGGGGAAATAGATGTTAAAGAGGATAAACGACGGATATTCGGCCGCTATTACCCGTCCCTCCAGGTCGAGGCCGCCTTCGCCCAGGTCATAGCTCATCTTTTGAGGCTTTTCCCTGGTGAACAAAGCCACGCCGGCGTATCCCTTTCGCTCCGGATAGTTCCAGTAAACATGGTACCCCGGCGGCTGTCTCAGGTCGGCGTCAAGCCGCTCGATATCGTTAATTTTGGTCTCCTGGAGGCATAACATGTCTGGCGACTCTTTCCCGAGCCAATCCGGGAAGCCCTTGCCCCTTATCGACCTTATGCCGTTAACGTTCCAGGAAATGATTTTCTTTTCCGCCGCCATCGTGTCTCCCGTTTGATAAAGGCCGTGTATATTTATTATACTTTTAGAAGAGAACAATTGCCACCGGGCAGGAAAGGCGTACCTTGGAAAAAATCTTTACCAACCTCACCAACGGCGGCGCCGTCCAGGTCTATGTTCGCGACGGCAAGATCGTGCGCGTCCGGCCCCTTGTCTTAACCAATAGCGACGCCGCTTCTTGGACGATTGAAGCCGGCGGCAGGCGATTTTCGCCGCTGCGTAAGGCCTGCGTCGCCCCCTTTACCATGGTGGAGAAGGCGCGGATTTATTCCGAAAACCGCCTCAAATACCCCCTTATCCGTGAGGACTTCGACCCCTCCGGCAAACGCAATCCGCAGAACCGCGGCCGGTCCGGCTATAAGCGCATTAGCTGGGATAAGGCCCTGGATATCGTCGCCGCTGAAATGCAGAGGATTCGCGCCGCCTATGGTCCGGAAGCCGTCATGTCCCGCGCCTCTTCGCACCATAACTGGGGCAATGTCGGCTACCGCACCTCCGCCTGGGCCCGTTTCTTTAATATGATCGGCTTCACCGATGTCTTTGATAATCCCGATAGCTGGGAAGGCTGGCACTGGGGCGCGACTCATGCCTACGGGTTTTTTTGGCGGCTCGGTATGCCGGAGCAGTATGACCTGCTCGAGGATGCTCTCAAAAATACCGAGCTGGTGGTGCACTGGGGCAACGACCCCGATTCCACCCGGGCCATTTACGGCGGCCAGGAGTCGGCCATGTGGCGTCTGTGGCTGAAGGAATTAGGGAAAAAGCAGGTCTTTATCGACCCCTTCTGCAACTATACCGCCACGATATTGGGCGATAAGTGGATCGCCCCCCGCCCCGGCACCGACACTGCTATGGCCGAAGCAATCGCCTGGGTCTGGCTGACCGAGGGCACCTACGATAAGCAATACCTCACCTCTCATACCATTGGTTTTGAGGATTTCAAAAAGCATATTCTCGGCGACGGCTGCACGCCCGAGCGGGCGGCCGCCATCTGTGACGTCCCGGTCTACGTTATCAAGAGTCTGGCTAGAGAATGGGCTGGACACCGCACCATGCTGGCGGCCGGCTCCCGCGGCGGCCAGTCCGGCACTTGCCGCCAGGCCTACGGCACCGAGTGGGCCCGCCTGATGGTCCTCCTCCAGGCGATGCAGGGCCTGGGAAAACCGGGTGTTAGTATCTGGGGCACGACCATGGGCTCGCCTTATAACGGCGAGTTCGATTTCCCCGGCTACGCCTCCTTCGGGGCCAATTTCCTGAATGGTTTCGCGAAAACGCCGGTAGCTAATCCGGTGCAGCAGCGTATTTATAGGTTGCTTATCCCGGAGGCTATTTTGAGCCCGCCCATCCATTGGAAAGGGGAGACCTTCTCCGGCCAGTCGCTGGAGCAGCAGTTCATCGATTTTACTTACCCCGCCCCCGGCTGCTCCGAGGTTAAGATGTTCTACCGCTACGGCGGCTCGTTCCTGGGGACGATGACCGGCACCAGCCGCTGGGTGCGCATGTATCAAAGCCCGAAGCTGGAGTTCGTCGTTAACCAGGACTGCTGGTGGTGCACCGAGACCCGCCTGGCGGACATTATCCTGCCGGCCTGCACTAACTTCGAGCGCGAAGACATCGGCGAGTGGGCGAACACCGGCGGCTATACCCACCACGGCTCCAACGCCTGCAACCACCGCGTCGTGGTCTATCAGCATAAGTGCATCGACCCGCTTTACGAATCGCGGTCGGATTACCGGATTTTCACCGGGCTGGCAGAACGGCTCGGCATCAAGGACGCCTATACCGAGGGCAACTCCGAAGAAGACTGGGTGAAAAAGGTCTTTGAATACTCCGACCTGCCAAAATATGTCTCTTACGCCGACTTTAAACAGAAAGGCTATTTTATCGTCCCTATGCCCGATAATTATAAATCCACGCCTGCCCTGCGCTGGTTCTACGATGGACGCGATTGTGATACCCCCGATCATTTTAACCCCAAGCGTAACACCAAAAAAGCTAGGGAGCTGGGGACCTACAGCGGCAAGATCGAGTTCGTTTCTCAGAGCCTTTTGAAAAATCTCCCCGACGACACTGAAAGGCCGCCTCTGCCCCGTTACATCCCTAGTTGGGAGGGCTTTGACTCGCCGCTGGCTGATAAATATCCCCTTCAGCTTATCACTCCCCACCCCCGTTATTCCTTCCATACCCAGCACGATTCTAATACCGGCTGGCTGGGGGAGATCCCTGGTCACCGCGTCTATAAGGACGGTTATTCCTGGCGGCCGGTCCGTCTTAATCCCTCGGACGCCGCTCCCCGGGGAATTGTCAGCGGCGATATCGTGAAACTTTTTAACGACCGTGGTGCCGTGCTCTGTATCGTCGAGGTCACCGAGAGGATGAGGCCCGGCGTGGCGCATTGCTATTACGGCTCCGGCAAGTACGACCCGCTGGATCCGGGTAATCCCGACAGCGTCGATAAGGGCGGCTGCGTGTCTATTTTGACGCCTTCGCGCATGCTCTCTAAGAACGCCCCCGGCATGGCCCCCAATTCATGCCTTATTGAAATCGTTAAATGGTATAAGTAAATTTATTGCTCTCTCCCCTTGTGGGAGAGAGTTAGAGTGAGGGAGAAACAACTCCTGAGATCATCGAGAAAGGATAACAACTATGGAAATAATGGACGTCATCAAAGCCCGCAAAAGCATCCGCGCTTATCAGGACAAACCGCTGCCTAAAAAAGTCATCAATTCTATCTTGGAGGCTGCCAAATTCGCGCCGACCGCCCGTAATGCCCAGGAGCTCGAATATAAAGTCGTCACGGACAAGGCATTAATGGATAACCTTTCCGATGGCATTCTGGCGGCGGTGCAAAAGGAGGGACTGCCTTTGAAAGGACCCCCCGGAGCCAAGCCGGATTTCTTTCACGGCGCCCCTCTTGTTATCATTATCACCGCCCCTGAAGACAACCTGTGGGGCCCGACGGATGCCGCGCTCGCGGTGCAGAACGTCATGCTTTATTGCACTTCGGTCAACTTGGGATCGTGCTTTATCGGTATGGCCCAGCTCATCCAGAGGGACAAGAAATCACTCAAGGCTTTAAACATAGCCGACAATATGAATGTCGTGGCGGCGGTTATCTGCGGCTACCCCGGTGAAAACCCGGAGCCGCGGGAGAAGACGCAGAAGGCTGAGTTCTTCGCGTAGATTTCTTTTGTCATTCTGAGCGTAGCGAAGAATCTCGGGGTGGTGGGGTAAAAAGAATGGAGCGGAAGACGGGGCTCGAACCCGCGACCTCCTCCTTGGCAAGGAGGCATTCTACCACTGAACTACTTCCGCCCGTTATCATTTAAATGGTGCCGAGGCCCAGAATCGGACTGGGGACACCTTGATTTTCAGTCAAGTGCTCTACCAACTGAGCTACCTCGGCGTTAGCTATATTTTACTTTAGATAGGGGACACAGTCAAGA
>DAIQQC010000140.1:0-2873 GCA_036787005.1 Dehalococcoidales bacterium
TACACTCTATAATGAAAAGGCTTTGAAGGACGACATGACGAAAATAAGACGGATCGTATTGTTGATGGTCGTGCTGATGCTGGCAATCAGTATCGGGGCGGGCGCCCATGCGCAAAATAACACGGTAGTTGTGATATCCGTCAAGGGACCCATCGTGCCAGTCATCGCCGACTACATCGATAAGGGCATCAGCCGCGCCGAAGACGCAAACGCGGCCGTCTGCATCATCGAACTCGATACACCCGGAGGTCTGCTGTCTTCCACCGAAGAAATCGTCCAGAAGATCATGAATGCCCATGTCCCCGTCGTCGTTTATGTTTCTCCCCGGGGCGCCTGGGCGGCTTCGGCGGGGACTTTCATCACCCTGTCGGCCAATATCGCTGTGATGGCGCCGGGCACCACCATCGGGGCCGCCCATCCCGTATCCGGCAGCGGCGAGGCGATACCGGAAGACGAAATGAAGAAGATAGTCGAGTTCTCGGCGAAGTGGATGAAAACCATTGCCCAGGAGCGCGGCCGCAACCTGGAGGAAGCCCAGCTGGCGGTGACGGAAAGCAAGTCCTTTACCGATGTCGACGCCCTGGACGCTAACCTGATCGACCTGCGCGCGGATAACCTGGAGAGCCTTCTTTCCCAGATTAACGGCCGGGAAGTTACCCTGGCCAGCGGCGCCAGAGTGACCATCGATACTACGGGTTACGAAA
Organism: Dehalococcoidales bacterium; assembly: GCA_036787005.1. GTDB lineage: Bacteria > Chloroflexota > Dehalococcoidia > Dehalococcoidales > RBG-16-60-22 > JBFYTX01. The sequence goes on from DAIQQC010000140.1 coordinate 705, forward strand.
TTACCAGGGTGGAAATGAGCTTTGTTGAAAAATTCCTGCTGACTATTTCCGACCCGAACATAGCCTATATCCTCATGAGCATCGCGATGCTGGGTATCATGGCGGAGATATTCAATCCCGGTCTTATCTTCCCGGGGATAGTCGGCGGCATCTGCCTGCTGATGGCCTTCTACTCGCTGGGCGTGCTGCCGGTAAACTACGCCGGCATACTGTTGATCGTGCTGGCTTTCGGTCTCTTTATCGGGGAGGTATTGACGCCGGGCTTCGGGCTGTTCTTCGGCGGGGGGATGGTGTCCCTGATCATGGGTTCGCTGCTGCTTTTCCAGGGGGCGCCCTTGCTTTTCAAGGTGGACTGGTGGCTCATCGCCGTCGTCAGCATCGTCCTGGCGCTCGGGCTGGGATTCATCATCCAGCGGGCGGTAAAGATACACCGCAAGCAGGTCACTACCGGCCGCGAGGAGCTCATCGGCAAGACGGCCACGGTCAGAGAGGCCCTGGCGCCGCAGGGTACCATCTTTTTCAAAGGCGAGCTCTGGACGGCATTTTCCGAGGAGGGGGAGATCAAGGCGGGGGAAGAGGTATCCATCAAGCGGCTGGACGGGCTCACGCTGTACGTTACCCGTAAGAAATAGTAAGATATAGGCGGACAGGAGGTAAAGCATGGCCGGCTGGATCGCCCTGGGAGTAATCGTCGCGGGGGTCGTCATCTACTTCGTGGTAATCTTGACGCTCAAGACCTACCGCAAACAGATTGCGGCCGGGCGCGAAGAGCTCATCGGCAAGACGGGCGTGGTAAAAACCGCCCTGGCGCCGAAAGGGCTGGTGCTGGTCGAGGACGAGCGCTGGACAGCCGTCATCGATAAAGGCCGCGCCGAGCCGGAAGAAGAAGTAATTATCACCAGGGTCGATGGCTTAAAACTCACCGTAACTAAAAAACCATAAAGGAGGCTTTTTTATGACCGGGACCGTAATAGGTATCATCATTGCCGCGATCGTCGTACTCATCATCATTTCCATGAGCGTGAAAATCGTGACCGAGTTCGAGCGCGGCGTCATCCTGCGCCTGGGGAGACTGGTCGGCGCCAAAGGGCCGGGCCTGTTCCTCATCATTCCCTTCATCGATAAAATGACGAAGGTCGACCTGCGCGTCGTCACCATGGACGTACCCTCCCAGGAGGTCATCACCCGCGATAACGTCACCGTGCGGGTCAACGCCGTGGTATATTTCAGGGTCGTCGACCCCGAGGCGGCGTACGTCAAGGTACTCGACCATGTACGTGCGACCTCGCAAATCTCGCAGACCACGCTGAGGAACGTGCTGGGGCAATCCGAACTCGACGAGCTGCTTACCAAGCGCGAGAAGCTCAACCAGATGCTCCAGAAGATCATCGATGAGCACACCGACCCCTGGGGCGTCAAGGTCAGCATCGTGGAAATCAAAGAAGTTGAGCTGGCCGAGGAGATGAAGCGCTCCATGGCCGCGCAGGCGGAAGCCGAGCGTGAACGCCGGGCCAAGATCATCCACGCCGAAGGCGAGCTACAGGCCTCGGAAAAGCTGGCGCAGGCCGCCGCCGTCATCGGGCGGGAGCCGGCGACCATCCAGCTGCGTTACCTCTCGACTCTTACGGAGGTAGCCAACGGGGGTAAAAGCAACACGATAATCTTCCCGCTGCCCCTCGAGATGATGAAGGTGTTCGGGGCCAGAGAAGAACCGAAGAAAATAGAGTAACCAATGATGGGGGAGGAATAAGGGCGGGGAGGCTTAACTTTCTGCCCTTATTCTCCTTTCAGCGTCACGTCCCCGGCAACAACTTTCGTTAGTTTTCCGTCGGCTCCGCGTATATATAACGCGCCGCTTTCGTCAACGGATTCTGCTGTGCCCTCTGTAACCTGCCTGCCTGATGTTGCTTTCACTTTTTTACCCAGCGTCACCAGCCTATCGCGCCAGTCTTCAAAAATAGTTTTGCCGTCGGGCAATTTTATGTAAAGCCTTTCAAACTCAATAAGCAGTGACCGGATTATCCTGACCCCTAAGTCTTTACGCTGGCTTTTCAGGCTGGTGGCGATGCTGGAAATTTCAGGGTGGGCAGTAACGTCCAGGTCCACGTTGATGCCGATGCCTATAATAGAAAAATCCACCTTGTCCCCCCTCACCTCATTCTCGATAAG
>DAIQQC010000010.1:0-24006 GCA_036787005.1 Dehalococcoidales bacterium
TTACCACGCCGCTTTCCGTCTTGAAGTGCGTAACCAGGTCATTTACTTTTAGTATTTCAACCACGTTAAATCCTCGTTTAGAGTATGCCCCGGAGCCTCGGGTCTAAAGCGTCCCTCAAACCGTCTCCTACCAGGTTGAAAGCGAATACCACCAGCATAATAGCGATCCCCGGCGAGATGGATAACCAGGGATGCGTGAGCAGATACCGGCGTCCGTCAGCAACCATAGCGCCCCAGGCCGCATCCGGCGGCTGTATCCCGACTCCGAGGAAACTCAAAGTCGCTTCCGCGAGGATAAGCGCGCCTAGCTGGATGGTAATCAACACTATCATCGAGGGAAGACTGTTGGGGAGGATGTGCATGAACATCACCCTTACATTACTGGCACCCATGGCCCGTTCTGCCAGAACGTAGTCGTTTTCTCTAATAGTGAGCGTCAAACCGTGCATTACCCGGGCATAACCCGGTAAGGTAGCCACACTTAAGGCGATAACCACGTTAAGAAGACCACTCCCCAGGACGGCGGAAATAACCAGGGCCAGCAAAATCATAGGAAAGCCCATCAGGGCATCTATGATCCTCATGATAACCATATTGGTAATACCGCCGGCATATCCCGCCAGCATCCCCAGGCCCACGCCGATAACCCCGGCTAATATGACCGAGCCGAAGCCAACTGCCAGCGCCGTCCGGGAACCATAAATCAGGCGGCTTAAACTATCTCTGCCCTGAATATCCGTCCCCAGCCAGTGTTTCCAGCTGGGCTGCTGCAGGGATTCCGCCATGTCTCCGGTTACCGGGCTGAACGGCGCCAGTAAGGGAGCAAAAATAGCGGTAAGAACAAGCAGCGCCAGTATGATTAGTCCGAACAAGACTATTTTCCGTTGAAAAAATACCCTGAAAAAGCGCTGCCATTCGCTGACACGCGGTGGTGCTTCACGGAATTCGTTAATGATCGCCTGTTTTGCCATCAGTTAAATACTTCCCTATTCATATCGGATCCTGGGGTCGAACCAGCCGTAGGATATATCAACGATTAAGTTAACTACGATAACTATGAAAGCAATGATCAACGTTGTCGACTGTACGACCTGGTAGTCCTGGTTAAACACGCTGGTAATCAGCAATCTGCCGATGCCCGGGATGGCGAAAACCTGTTCGATCACCACCTGTCCACCCACCATCAAGCCCAGTCCTATGCCCATCAGGGTTATTACCGGGATAAGGCTGTTCTTAAGCATATGTTTCATCACCACGGCGCGTTCCGTCAAGCCCTTAGACCAGGCGGTACGGATATAATCCTGGGAAATGACTTCAAGCACACTCGAGCGCATCTGGCGTGCAATTACCGCCCAACCCATCAAAGAAAGACAAACAACGGGCAGGACAGACTCATGGATATTCGCGGCAAAGTTCTCCCAGGGAAGGTGGTAGCTGGCGATGGGGAACCAGTCCAGCTTCAGCCCGAAGATGTATATCAGTACAATGCCCAGCCAGAATACCGGCACGGATACACCGATATACGATAAGATCGTGGAAAAAGTATCCAGCCATTTGCCTCTCCTGAGGGCGGCTACCATTCCCAGCCCCATACCGAGGATATTGTACAAGATAAAAGATTTAATACCCAGGTCCAGGGTGATAGGGAAACGCTGTAATAAAAGACCTCCGACGTCATCATGGTAATAGATGGATTCTCCCATGTTTCCCTGCACGACGCCGGATATCCAGTTCCAATACTGGACTATTAACGGTTTATCCAGTCCGTACTTGATGTAAAGCTGTTCAAGCTGTTCTTGAGAAATACTGCCCGACCCCGCCTGTTGCCCCAGGAATATTACTAAAGGATCGCCGGGAAGCAGCTGCATTACAAAGAAAACGATGAGGGTTACGATGAGTAGGACAACAATTGCCCCGAGCAGCCTGCGTAAGATATATGCGGTCATTTCAAAACCAAATCCCTGATTGCATTATACTGGATTATTCTACAAAGAACCAAACTGGCATAAGCTCATTCGAAAGCATTTTCAGGATAAAACCTTAGATGGGCGGCAGTAAACCCTCGTTCTATAAAAAACCGGGGAGGGCCCTCCTCCGTTATTTGGAGAGCCCCCCGGTTCGTTCAAGTTAGTTCACGATACGTTCTAGGACTAGTGTTCGTCCATGTATACGTTTTCCCAGTCTACCCGGATAAACCCATGGCGGTAGATTTCGGTATGGACGTAATCCGCACTGACGGTAGCAGCAGGAACCCACCACAGAGGGCAGATAATGGCTTCTTCATACATGTATTGCATGATTTCTTCTGTCGCCGCTTTCTGTCCCGCGCTATCCGCAATCAATACTACGTCTTTATCAAAGGCGATTTGTGTTGCATCCCTCTTATAGCTCGCCAGGTTGGACTTGGGGTCAGTGCTGAACCAGGACATGTAGGTGGCCAGGTAGTTGACATCCATTCCATAGAACATCTGGACGGTGTCTTCCCAGCCGGCACCGAATACACTGCCGAAGAACCTGCCCGGGTCAGCGATATCAAGAGTAACATCGAAGCCGGCAGCATCCAGATACTGTTTGAGAGCTTCACCGGCATCGACGCTGGCGGGAACGTTCTGTATCATCAAGGTGACGGGGCAGCCATCTGTGTAGCCGGCATCCTCCAGTAGTTGTCTGGCTCTGGCCGCGTCGTAACCGCGTACCGGCAGACTGGGGATGTAACCCCATTCCGTGCTGGGCGCTATCTGGGAAGACGCCTTGTAGTAACCGAGGCCGAGCGCCTGGGTGATTGTGGGCCTGTCAAGGGCATATTCCAGCGCTTCACGCACTCTCTTGTCATGCCACTTGGAGTCGGGGTCAACCGTGTTGCCCAGTATCATCTGAGGCAGACCGGGCCAGTAGGTCTGAACTTTATAGCCTTTGGGGGCAAGCTCAGCCCAGTCCTGGGCGGAGTGGCCCTGGTACCATAGATCGATATCACCGGACTGAAGCAGGCTGGAGGCGGTGGTTGTCTCGGTGATGATCCGGAACTCAAGTCCATCAAGGTAAGGCTTGCCATCCTGCCAGTAATCTTCGAACTTTTCCCAGGTGATGCTGACATCGCGCTTGTATTCCTTGAGCTTGAAGGGACCGGTCCCCACGACATGGTCAACAGCCCAGGCAATACCTGCTTCGTTGGTTGTCGTCGCATCGCCGCCGGTGGCAGCCATCCAGGCTGCTTTGGAATAAATGGCAGTCCAGCCCCAGTTGAATTCATACTGGTTGCTGTACTCGGTGAAACGGATGATTACGGTATTGTTATCAGGAGTATCGATGCTGATGATTTTATCCGCGTCCTGCAGCCAGCCGCTATCGATCTGCTGCTGGAAGTTCCATTTAACGACGTCGGCCGTCATAACCGAGCCATCATGGAACTTGACGCCCTCTCTCAGGTTGAAGGTGAATGTTTTAGCATTCGGGTCAATCGTGTATGATTCGCACAGGAAAGGTATCCAGCCGCGGTTGCCCTGCTCGTCAACAAAGGGCTCTACCAGGAATTCCACGGCAGGCATCATATAAGTGGCATCCCCAGGTCCCATCTGTCCCCGGTAGCTCATCATTAACGGGCCGGCGGTGATAACACCTTTCAAAATACCTCCGGTCGTCTTTTCGTCGCCTCCTCCGCAGCCTCCAAGGAAAAGAGAGCTGATCAATAAAACCGCGAGAAATGCAAAAAGTAGTTTTTTCAAAGTCCTTCTCCTCCTATTGTGGTTCGCAGGTTTTGTAATATTTCATACATTGGTCAATCATGTCATAATTGCCCTCCTTTACGGTTTAAAGCGAAATCATAAATTACGTTCGTATTATAGACGCCGCACAAATTTATGTTCAAACAAGATTGTAAGAGTTTTGTTTTTAATTGTCAATTTGTTTTTATGATACCTAGTATTTTTTAAGATAAATTTTAGTCGCTAAAGCGATAAGGTAGTGAATCACTAAATCTTGCGAACGAGCACACCACGTTGATAACCCCGTAAGCTCAAGGTAAAATATCACCATGAACAATAGTGAACATGAAATTAAACCTAAGCCTTTCCCGCAAAAAAGTACCGGGTTCAATTCACCCGCCTGGCTCAAACAGGCCATTTTTTACCAGGTTTATCCCCAGAGTTTTTATGATACTAACGGCGACGGCATCGGGGACATCCCCGGGATAATTCAAAAATTGGACTACCTGCAATGGCTGGGCATCAACGGGATTTGGATAAACCCCTGTTTTGCTTCCCCTTTCCAGGATGCCGGCTATGACGTGGCCGATTATTACCGGATCGCGCCGCGCTACGGGACTAACCGCGACCTCTACCGACTCTGCCGTGAAGCCCACCGGCGCGGAATCAGAGTCTGCCTCGACCTGGTGGCCGGGCATACTTCCGTCGATCATCCATGGTTTAAGTCTTCCTCCCGCTTTAAGCGAAACAAATACTCTGACCGTTACATCTGGTCATCCTCCGCCAAAGCCGGATCAAATGCGGCGCTTTCACTCATACGGGGACGTTATGAGAGAAATAGATACTATCTCGCCAATTGCTTTGATTTCCAGCCTGCTTTAAACTACGGATTCGCCAAACCGGACCAACCGTGGCAGCAACCGGTAGATGCGCCCGGACCGCTTGAAACCCGCAAAGATTTGATTAAAATCATGACTTATTGGCTTGGGCATGGGGTAGACGGATTTCGCGTCGATATGGCTTTCTCCCTGGTGAAAATGGACCCGGGCCATGAAGAGACGATAAAGTTATGGCAGGACATCGGGCGGAAAATACGCGCGCATTATCCCGATACAATCTTGATCTCCGAATGGGGAAACCCCGGGGAATCAATTGCCGCTGGCTTCGATATTGATTTTATGCTGCACTTCGGAGTGGAGGGTTACCCCGACCTCCTGCTTAACAGGAACTGCTTCTTTCGCCGGAGCGGCGCCGCGGACATAGGGTTTTTTTTAAAATCTTATCTGGAGCTGGCTGCCAGGACCAGAGGTAAAGGCCTGATTTCTATACCCAGCAGTAATCATGATATCAAGAGGCCCCGCGCTGACGGCCGGACGATTAGTGAACTCAAGGTGATTTTCTCGTTTTTACTGACCTGGCCGGGAGTGCCTTTTATCTATTATGGTGACGAAATTGGCATGCGTTTCATACCCGGCTTGACATCCAGGGAGGGAGGCTACGATCGTACCGGCTCGCGCACTCCCATGCAATGGGCGGACGCGCCTAACGCCGGCTTTTCCACCGCTGACAAACGGCGGCTTTATCTTCCCTTGGATTCACGCCGGGACCGTCCCATTGTTGAAAAACAGGCCGGAGATGCCCGTTCACTTCTTAACCACGTGCGCAAACTGATTGCCTTGAGGAAATGTTCGCCTGCTCTTCAAGACGATGGCGCTCTTATTCCTCTCCGGACCGGAAATAACCACCACCACTTCGCTTATCTGCGTCAATCAGGGAGCGAGCGGTTCCTTACCGTGCTGAATCCTTCTGCCGAACCATCCCAAATTCGGATAAACGGCATAAAACCTGATAACCTGGCCTCCCCGATCTGCCACGGGATAAAAGTGCGGATTGAAGGCGATGATCTTCTGATTACGTTAGCCGGAGTGTCCTGCGGCGTCTTTAAGCTTTAGAAGAAGATCCGATTCCTTGATTGGTTCTCTTAGCTAACTCTAAAGCTCCGATCACACCCGCCAGGTCGCCCAGCGCCGGAGCCACAATATAACAGTCCATATCCTTCATGATTGCTTCTGTACGGATATACCCGTTCAGAACATCTGCCGCTTTACGACGCACTGCCGCTATAAGGCCGGGATTTTTCATTAACCCACCGCCAATAATGATACGTTGCGGGGATATGGTACATATGAAGTTATTGACCGCTAAGGCCAGGTAGCTTACCTCCAGTTCCCACGCAGGATGGTCGGGAGGGAGCTTTTCAGGCGATTGTCCCCAGCGTAGCTCCATGGCTTTTCCGGACGCCAGGCCTTCCAGGCAATCGCCATGGAAAGGGCAGCACCCCCGGTACGGGTCCATTTTCCAATCGTGAGGGATGCGTATGTGTCCCATTTCAGGGTGCAGCAGCCCATGCATCAATCCCCCGTTTACCATACCGCCGCCTCCAATACCTGTACCTACCGTAAGATAGATAAAAGTGTTAAGCCCCCTGGCGGCCCCCCAGACCTGTTCACCCAGTGCAGCGCCATTCACATCGGTATCAACAGATACCGGTACATTTAGCTGGTTGCGTATCTTCTGGACGATGTTGACGTTAGACCAGGAGTGTTTTGGCGTGGTGGTAATATATCCGTAGGTTGGAGAAGTCCGGTCCAGGTCCAGGGGGCCGAAAGACGCTATGCCTATTGCGGTAAGCGGTCTTTGGCGGGAATTGCTTTTAAAGAAATCGATTGCCTTTTCGATGCTCTCATCGGGACCTAGCGTGGCAAACTGGGTTTTTATCAGGTCATCCGGAGTTGTACCGATGGCGCAAACAAACTTCGTTCCTCCTGTTTCAATTCCGCCGTAAACCTTGTCTATCATTGTATCTCGGCGCGGTCACCAGATTATTCGCGGTTGCGAAATCAGCTTTATCTGATTATAGACCTCCCGGTTAGAATAGTGAAATTTATCAGAATTTAGTTTTATAATGTTGGAGATCTGGAGGTCGCGAAAATGAATGTAAGAGAAGTAGTTGAGGTCATCCTGGAGATTAACGGCAGAAACGAGATCAAAAACACATGTGACCAGTTGATCGAAGGCGACTGGGATCGTCAGGTCACCGGCGTGGCCACCACGTTTATGGCCACCGTCGACGTAATCAACCGGTCAATCGCCAGGGGCTGCAACCTGATCATCACCCATGAACCAACTTATTTTACCGGCTCAGACCGGACGGAATGGTTGAAATCTGATCCGGTCTATCAACGGAAAAAGGCCTTAATAGACGATAACCGGATATCTATCTGGCGTTACCATGATCATATGCATATCGGCAAAACCGATCTCATCTATACCGGGTTATTGAAATACATGGGATGGACAGATTATCTTGACACCGGAATCCCGCAGCCGCATTGCTACACGATTCCTTCGACCTCGGTGACTGATCTGGTTGGCTTTCTAAAGGAAACACTTGGCATGAAAGTTATTCGGGTCGTCGGAGACCCGGACATGAAATGCAGCCGGGTTGGGATACTGGTTGGCGGCGGCAGCCTTGGTCTCGGCCAGGAAGAAATGCCGGCCAGGTTGATGCACGACCGGCAGCTGGAAGTCATGATCTGTGGTGAAATCACCGAATGGACACTTAGTGCCTATGTCCGTGACGCTGCCGCTTTGGGCTTTAGTAGAGCTATGATCATCGTCGGCCATGAACGAAGTGAGGAACCCGGTATGAAAGCTCTGGCCGAACGGCTTCAGCCCCTGCTGAGAGGAATTCCGGTCCATTTTTCAGATGCTGGAGAGCCTTTCGTTTATCTATGAAATAATATAATAAATACCGGCCGGCCCCTGGACGCCACCGGGCTTTACTGCTATAGTGCCCGTTACGCAACGTCGTTTTCAATTCCATTGATATTCAGTACATGACTATTATACCTAGTTGACCATAGTACCTAGAATATCTATACTATGCAGTAATATGTATTTCTCTACCTGTCATCAATACCAGCTTGAACATCAGGGCCGGATTATAAAATGACCAACTCCTTTGCGGCTAAATACGGCCCGTGGGCATTGGTCACCGGCGCTTCCCGGGGGCTCGGTGCTGAGTTCGCCCGCCAATGTGCTGAACGGGGCCTTAATATCATACAAATTGCCACTAATGCCGATTTGCTCAAAGCGCAGGCTGATGCCATTATCCGGGACTATGGCGTTGAAGTCAGGACAATAGCGCTCGACTTAAGCCGGGAGGATATATTGCCGGAGATTACTCCCGTAACCGACTCCCTGGAGGTTGGCCTGCTGGTGAATAACGCGGGCATCTCAAGGGTACGCCCCTTTCTGGAACATAGCCTCGACCAGCTTGTAAAGCAGTTGCATGTCAATACGCGGGCTGGTCTGGTTCTGGCCTATCACTTCGGCAGGAAAATGGCCGAACGCAGACGCGGAGGCATCATTTTTCTCTCTTCCGGTTCGGCCATGTGTGGGACCGCCTATTGCGCCAATTATGCGGGGACGAAGGCCTATAACCTGGTAATCGCCGAGTCCCTCTGGTACGAACTCCGCCGGTATGGGGTCGACGTGCTCGGATTTATGGCGGGCTCGACGAAAACGCCCGGCTGGGATGCCAACGAGCCGAAGCCTTACCGCTTTGTGAAGGTGATGGATGTGAAGCCGGTCGTCGCCGAGGCGCTGGAAGCGCTGGGGAAAAAACCAAGTCTCATCGCGGGGAGATCCAACCGGCTGGGATACTTTTTAATGGGGAGGACGGTTTCCCGCGCCCGGGCTATTCGCATCGTTAGCAAATCAATAGAAAAGATGTTCGGCCCGTTCGATGATACTGTTTGAAGGCTGAAGATAAAAAACAAGGAGGCCTAGCCGATGGCTATATTTGATCCTGATATCGTCCATAAGTGTGCTATCGAGTGCCTGGGACTGCCCAAGCCGCAGATGTTCGAAACTTTCGCCAAAGCCCTCGCAACACATTATCCAAAGCTGCTCGATTTCTCGCAACCCTGGATATACAGCATCGCCGGGGGCGCCATGATCCAGATGAAGCTCTATTATGCTTCAACGTCCGAATACATCATGGTCTGGGGAACTCCCATCGGGTCCGAAGGCCATTCCGGGCGTCATTTCACCGGGTTCTGGGATACCGTTATCGACGGGGAGACCTGGTATTATGGTGAGGGCCAGTTCGAGAAGACGATTTATAAGCCCGGCGATCGCATCTACGTCGGCCCGGGGCAGGCCCGGGCTATGAATTTCACCAACGGCGTATGGGCGGTCGAATATGCGCGCGGTTTTATCCCGCTGAGCATGCCTTTCGGAATAGCCGAAGAGATATTCATCTGCCTGGACTTTGTAACTGCGCTTCAGACGGTGAGTCTCTATACCGACCTCACCGCCCAGGCCTGGGGCCATAAACTTGTCATCCTGAAGCCATTCACCATACCCGTGAGTTTTCTGGCCCACAGGTTGACCAGGGCGCTGGAACCGACGCCGCAGGTGAAAGCGATCCCTAAAAAGAATATCGGCTGGTTTCAAAAGAAGGGCTAACGAATTCCGGGGCCGCTCCCGTTTAAACGATGGCATCCGGCCAACCCGGCACTCCGGTTTGCCTTTTTCCCAAAGAATATATTAGTTTCAATACTGCGCTATAAGAAAAAACGGCATCTCCATGTTCGCGCACTCTCCTCGGAAGATGATGGGTGCTATCGTATTTGCTACGCCCTGTTTTTCGCCTTATACTAGGGCGTAGGAAACCTATGGCTGAGAAGATCCTGATCGTAGAAGACGATGCTAACCTGCAGGAGACGATAAAGTACAATCTCCGCAAGGAAGGCTACGATATCGTCACCGCCAGCGATGGTGAGCAGGCATTGGCGGCAGCCCGCCGGGAAAAACCCGACCTCCTTGTCCTCGATGTAATGCTGCCGAAGTTGAACGGTTTTGAGGTCTGCCGTACTCTCCGCAAAGAAATGACGGTCCCCATCTTGATGCTGACCGCCAAAGCCGACGAGACCGATAAGATCGTCGGGCTGGAAATAGGTGCCGACGATTACATGACCAAGCCCTTCAGCATGAGAGAGCTGCTGGCTCGCGTCAGGGCGATGCTGCGGCGCGCGAAAATGGCAGATACGCCACCGGCCGGCAGTGCCGGCATCATTAAGGCCGGTCAGCTGGAAGTGGATGTTGCCCGCCACACGGTTTCCCTATCAGGGAAGGTAATAGAACTGACCCCTAAGGAGTTCGACCTGCTGGCTTTCCTGGCCGGGAATAAAGGACTGGTGTTCAGTAGAGAGCAGCTGCTGGAAAACGTCTGGGGCTATGACTACGCCGGAGATACGCGCACGGTAGATGTGCATATCCGCTGGCTAAGGCAAAAAATAGAACGGGACGCCGGGCACCCGCGCTACCTGGTAACCGTCCGCGGCACCGGTTATAAACTGGAGGAGTGAATTGCGCAGTTTCCAGTGGCGAATCACGCTACCGATTATCTTCCTCATCATCGCCAGCATGACGGCCCTGGGAATTTACCTGACAACAACCGTCCGGCATTCTCAGGTCGATAATCTACGCTTCCACCTGGAGCAGGAGGCCAGGATTACTGCCGAAGCGAGCCTGCCGTCGCTGCTGGGACAGGGGGAAAGCCCTGATGCTCTGGCGAAGAAGCTGGGCCTGGGAATTGACAGCCGTATCACGGTCATTGCCCCGGACGGTACGGTTTTAGGCGACTCCATAGAAGACCCCGCCGCCATGGAAAATCACGCCGCCCGCCCCGAGGTCAAAGACGCCCTGGCAAACGGTATCGGGGAGAGCACCCGCTACAGCACCACCCTCCAGGAACAGATGATGTACGTGGCCGTGCGGGTTGAAAATCAGGGGGAGGCGGTGGGCATCGCCAGGGTGGCGCTTCCCCTCACCACCGTGGCGCAAAACGTGAGCCACGTTACGAACACCATAATCCTGGCCACGGTCATCATCACCGTTCTGGCGATAACTGCGGTCTGGCTTATCGCCAGGACTACCACCCGCCCGGTCAGGCAATTAACGAAGGCATCCAGGGAAATTGCCGCCGGCAAGCTGGGACAAAAAATAACCATCGCCACGAAAGACGAGGTCGGCCAGCTCGCCAGGGCCTTTAACGAGATGTCCGCCAACCTTAACACGACGGTAGCAACCTTGACCACGGAGAAGAACAAGCTGGATAGCATTCTCGCCAACATGGTCGACGGGGTCATTATGACTGACACCGGCGGCGATATCATCCTGGCCAATAAAGCCGCCGGAGCGCTCTTCGGCTTTAAAGAAGACAGCGTCGCCGGCAGGCCCATCATCGAGGCGGTCCACGATTACGAGATCGACGAAATACTGAAACAGTGCCTCCACACGGGTAAAGAACAGGCCGCGCAATTCGAGTCCGGCAATGCCCGGCGGTTTTTACGGGCCATCGCTATGCCTCTTTATAGCCAGGGGCGGTTGAGCGGGGTGCTTATCCTGCTTCAAGACCTCACCGAGCTGAGAAACCTGCAAACGATGCGGCGGGAAATGGTGGGGAACATTTCGCACGAGCTCCGCACCCCTATCGCCGGTATCAAAGCCATGGCTGAAACTCTGTTAAACGGCGCGATAGACGATAGAGAAGCCGCCAGGGATTTCCTGGGAAGGATAGGGAGCGAGGCCGACCGACTGGCTCAGATGGTAGCCGAGTTGACCCAGCTTTCCAGGATCGAGTCCGGCCAGGCCGATCTACAAATGGAGTCGGTCAACCTCAATGCCCTGGCGGATGAAGTGCTGGCCGAGATGCGCCCGCTCGCGGAAAAACAGCCGGTGACTCTGAATCAAGAATTATCACCCGGTTTACCACTGGTGAAAGCCGACAGGGACAGGATCCGGCAGACGATTATTAATCTTGTCCATAATGCCATCAAATTCAATAAGCCTGGCGGCAGCGTAACCATCGCTACCGGTTACGATGCCAGGTCGGTAACAGTAAGTGTCATCGATACCGGCATCGGTATCTCCGCAGATGACCTTCCCCATATCTTCGAACGCTTTTACAAAGCCGATAAAGCCCGCGCCGGCGGCGGGAGCGGTCTGGGCCTGGCTATTGCCAAGCATACCGTACAGGCCCACGGCGGCGATATCCGCGCGCAAAGCGCGGAGGGCAAGGGCTCGACTTTTTCCTTCACCCTCCCCCGCCAATAATCCCCTTAAAACTTAACCAAACCTTAACATTCCCTTAAACCGCCTTTAAACTGCGCCCTTCATAATTAAGTTAGATGGACAAGAATAAGGTAGCGGCGCTGATTAACGAGCTCAATATGGAAAAATCGACTAGACTGAAAGGGGGTGAAAAATGAAAAAGTTCACTCTGGCCTTGATCGCCCACGACGCTAAGAAAGAGGACATGGTGCAACTGGTGAAAGCCCATAAGGAGGAGCTATCCAGAACCAACCTGGTAGCCACCCGAAGCACGGGACAGCTCGTCATGGGGAGGACAAGGCTGCCGGTGACCCTGACGCAGAGCGGCCCGCTCGGGGGCGACCAGCAGATTGGCGCGCTGGTGGCCAACGAAGACGTCGACGCGGTCATTTTCCTGCGCGACCCGCTGACCGCCCATCCCCACGAGCCGGATGTCTCGGCCTTGCTGAGGGTCTGCGACGCCCACTCTATCCCGCTGGCGACGAATATCGCCACCGCCGAGGCGGTCCTGCACCTGCTCGCCGAACACCCGGAAGCCCTCAACGGCGAACACCTCGCCGCTGAATACCTCGAGGAAGTAGCCTCGATTCACGACTAAAAAAGAAAAACTAAAGGAGAAACAATTGGTAAAATCGGTTAAAAAATGGTTCTTACCCCTGGCGCTGGTGCTGGTAGTCGCTCTGACCTTCGTCGGCTGCGGCGGCACCACCACGACGCCTACGGCCACCCCGACCTCCACTTCTACCGCTACACCCACTACTACTCTCTCCGGCTCGTTCAAGATCATTGGCTCTAATACCATTACGCCGCTGAGTTCGATTTGGGCGGAAAACTTCATGAACGCCAACAACAAGGTCAACATCGCCGTCAGCGGGCCCGGCTCGGGAGCGGGCATCGCGGCTCTCATCGACGGCACTACGGACGTCTGCCAGGCTTCGCGCGCCATCAAGCAATCGGAAATCGATCAGGCCCTTGCTAAGGGCGTCAATCCCTACGAGATACGGGTCGCCACGGACGCCCTGTCCGTCGTCGTCAATCCGGCCAATCCGGTGAACGAGCTGACCTTCGCCCAGCTTTCCGCGATCTATACCAACCGGATCACCAACTGGAACGAGGTCGGCGGCAACGACGCCGAGATAGTCGTCTTCTCCCGCGATAGCAACTCCGGCACCTTCGCCTACTTCCTGGAGGACGTCATACAGATGCCTGGACTCCCCACCGAGGACAAGACGCTGCAATACGGCGGCGATGTGCGCATGCTCCCCTCGACGCAGGAAGGGATAACCCAGGTTGCCGGTAACGTTAACGCCATCTTCTACTCCGGCCTCGGCTACATCAATAATACCGTCAAGACCATCGCCGTCAGGAAAACGGCCGACGATACGGCGGTCCAGCCCAGCGTGGCGACGGCCCTGAACGGCACCTATCCCATATCCCGCCCGCTGTTTTTCTATACTAACAACGCTCCCACCGGCGTCATCAAGACTTTCATCGATTACTGCCTTTCCACGGAAGGACAGGAAGAGGTGTTGGTCGCCGGTTTCGTGCCACTGCCCTGAAAGTGTAAAATAATAGATAATGCTGCAGCAGAATACTGCCCCCACCGCCGCCAGGGTTCCCGGGCGGGGACTCAAGCGGCGGTTACGGTTGGGCGAAAGGGTTATCGAGGGCTGGATATTCCTGGCCGGGATGCTGGCGATAGTCGTCCTGCTGGGAATTATCTTTATATTGCTTAAAGAAGGTCTGCCGATATTCGCCCACACCAACCCCTGGGACTTCCTCTTCGGCACCAGGTGGTATCCGCTCGCCGACCCGCCGGTCTTTGGCATTACGCCATTCTTCGTCTCCACTTTGTGGGTTACGCTTATTTCCACAGCGGTGGCAGTGCCCGTCGGCGTAGCCTGCGCCGCCTATCTGTCCGAGGTGGCTCCGCCTAAAGTCAGCGAGACCGTCAAGCCCGTCATCGAAATACTCGCCGGCATACCGTCGGTTATGATGGGATTCATCGGCCTGGCGCTACTGTCGCCTTTTGTACAGAGCCTGTTCAATCTGCCCAGCGGCCTCTGCGGGCTTACCGCCGCCATCATGCTTTCTCTGATGAGCCTCCCCATCATCGTCAGCGTCTCCGAGGACGCCCTGCACGCCGTCCCCAAAGAGTTCAAAGAGGCGTCTTACGCCCTGGGGGCGACGAAGTGGGAGACGATATGGCACGTTTGCATCCCCTCGGCGCTCTCCGGGATAGCCGCCGCTATCATGCTGGGGGTGGGGCGGGCCATAGGCGAGACGATGACGGTCCTCATGGTGGCCGGGAACGCCCTCGCGGTGCCGGCATCGCCCACCGACCCTATGACCACAATGACCGCGGCCATTGCCAACAGCATCGGCAACGCCGTCCGCGGCGGGGTACAATACCAGGCCATCTTTGCCATCGGCCTCGTTCTGTTCATTTTAACCCTGGCGGTAAACATCATCGCCGAGAGGGTGCTGGAACGGCAGAAAAGGAAGTTCGCCAGGTAGCTTAACGATGACAACCGCAGCTTTCAACTCACGCCGGATAACGCAGCGCGCCGCCTTTACGTTTTTAATACTGGCGGCGGTCGTTACCGTGACGCCCGTCTTATTTATTATCATCTATACTGTCGTCAAGGGCGGCGGGGCATTAAGCTGGGGCTTTCTTTCCGAATTCCCCTCGCTGGCGGGTAAGGCCGGCGGGATTTTACCGGCCATCGTCGGCACTTTTTACCTCATGCTCGGCACCCTCGTTTTTGCCCTGCCGATAGGCGTGCTCACGGGCATATACCTCACGGAATACGCGCGGGATAATTGGTTGACCCGGGTCATCAATTTAGCTATCGTGAACCTGGCCGGTGTGCCCAGCATCGTCTTCGGTCTCTTCGGGTTGAGCGTTTTCGTGCTGGCGTTCCATTTCGGGCTGTCGCTGCTGGCTGCCAGCCTCACTTTAGCCTGCCAGGCCCTGGCGATGGTCATTACGACGTCGCGGGAGGCCTTGCTGGCCGTCCCCAGGGAACTCAGGGAGGGCAGCCTGGCCATCGGCGTCAGCAAGTGGCAGACGGTCCGGCATATCGTCTTGCCCCAGTCCCTGCCGGGCATTATTACCGGGGCGGTCCTGGCCATAAGCCGCGCCGCCGGTGAGACCGCGCCGATACTTGTGGTCGGGGCGGCGTTCCTGCTCCCGGCGCTGCCACAATCGCCTCTCGACCAGTTTATGGCGCTGCCGTACCATCTCTACACCGTGTCTGCCCACGTCCCCAATATGCCTGAAGAAACCATATGGGGCGTGGCGCTGGTGCTGCTCATCGTGGTACTTTCATTCGATGTCCTGGCGGCGGCCATCAGGATCAAAACGAGACAGAGGAAGTAACATGAACATCAATATCAGCGTACCGGACATCTCCGCCAGGCCGGCGGAAAAATGCGTCACCAAGCTCAAAGCGGAGAACGTTAACCTCTTCTACGGCTCTTTCCAATGCCTGCGCAACGTCTCGCTGGATATACCATCGTGCTCGATTACCGCTATCATCGGGCCGTCCGGCTGCGGCAAGTCCTCGCTGCTGCGCCTCTTTAACCGTATGAACGACCTTATCCCCGGCGTCAGGGTAGAGGGCAACGTAGAGCTGGACGGAATCGCGATCTACGATACTAAAATCGATGTGGTGGAGCTGAGAAAACGGGTGGGCATGGTCTTTCAAAAGCCCAACCCTTTCCCCATGTCCATCTTCGAAAACGTCGCTTACGGGCCGAAACGCCATGGCACGAAGAACCGCGGTGAGCTGGAGGAGATCGTGGAGAAAAGCCTGCGGCAGGCGGCGCTGTGGGACGAGGTCAAAGACAAACTGGGGCAGTCTGGCCTGGCCCTCTCCGGCGGGCAGCAGCAGCGGCTCTGCATCGCCCGGGTGCTGGCGGTGGAGCCGGAGGTGATTTTAATGGACGAGCCGTGCAGCGCCCTCGACCCTGTAGCCACGCTGAAGATCGAAGACCTGATGCGCAGCCTGGCAGCGGACTACACCATCGTTATCGTTACTCACAATATGCAGCAGGCGGCGAGGGTATCGGATACGGCAGCCTTCATGATGATGGAGCCGGACCGGGCAGGGATGCTCGTGGAATCCGGACCGACCGCCCAGATCTTTACCAATCCTAAAGACAAACGTACGGAAGATTATATTACCGGGCGGTTCGGTTAATCATAAGGAGAAAAAGATGGAAACGAGGACGGCATTTCACAAGAAACTGAGGGAAATACAGGACGATATCCTGGCGATGGGCAGCATGGTAGGCAAGGCCGTGTTGAGGTCTATCGAAGCACTAAAAAACCGGGACATGCAACTGGCGCAACAGATAATAGCCGACGACCGTAAAATAAACCAGAAACGCTTCGAGATCGAGGAAAAGTGCGTGGAGCTTATTGCCACGCAGCAGCCCATGGCGAGCGACCTGCGTATCATCCTGGCGGTGCTGAATATTATCGCCGAGGTGGAACGCATCGGTGACTACGCCGAAGGAATCGCTAAGATAGCCGTGATGATCGGGAACGAGCCGCCGCTAAAGCCGCTGATTGATATTCCGCGTATGGCCGACCAGACGGTGGACATGCTGCGCCGCTCGCTGGACGCTTTTGTCAACCGTGACGCCGAAGCTGCTAAAAAAATCAGCACGGAAGATGATACCATTGACCAGCTCTACGACCAGGTCTTCCGCGAGCTGCTCGTTTTTATGGCCGAAGACCCCAAGACAATTACACGGGCCACTCGCCTGATATGGGTAGCTCATAACCTGGAGCGCGCCGCTGACCGGATCACCAACATCTGCGAGCGCGTGGTCTACGTGGTGACCGGCAAGATGGAAGAAATCGGTGCTTCCAGATATTAGCAGGTCTCCAGCTCGGGCTTTCTTTCTCGTGTAAAGGCCGCGGAATTGTAACGCGCGCGGGAGATAGCAGGCATCCCGTATTCGTCCGGCGGTAAACGTTTAGAGACCTATTTCGGTTTGGCCGGAGGGCCCTGGTAAAGCAGGCAGGCCACTTGGTGGCCGACCCCGACATCAACCAGTTGAGGTATGGTTTTCGGGCATTCTCCGAATGCCTTGAAGCAGCGGGTATGAAAGACACAACCGGAAGGGGGATTGATGGGGCTGGGGACTTCTCCTGAAAGAATGATGACCTTCCGTTTAATTTCGACGATGGGGTCGGGGATGGGGACGGCGGAAAGAAGCGCCTGCGTATAGGGGTGGAGGGGAGAATCGTAGAGACTATCGCGGTCGGCAATCTCCATGATTTTTCCCAGGTACATCACCGCCACGCGGTCGCTGATATGGCGGACCACCGCCAGGTCGTGAGAAATAAAGAGGAAAGCGATGCCAAACTTATCGCCCAGGTCATCCAGCAGGTTGATGATCTGGGCCTGAATGGACACATCCAGCGCGGAGATGGGCTCGTCGCAGACGATGAAACCTGGCTGCAGGGCAAGTGCCCGCGCGATGCCGATACGCTGCCGCTGGCCGCCGCTGAACTCGTGCGGATACCGGTCGGCCATATTGGGTGATAAGCCAACGAGTTGAATAAGCTCGTCGATCCTGCGGCGGTATTCCGGAGTATGCTGCATGTTATGGATGCGCATCGGTTCGCCGATGATATCGGAAGCGGTGAAACGGGGGTCGAGCGAATCAAAAGGGTCCTGGAATATCAATTGGAGGTTTCTTCGTAGCGGGCGGAGCTTCTTGTTGGAAAGCTTGCAGAGGTCCAGCCCGCTGAACCATACCTCGCCGCTGGTAGCGCGATAAAGCTGGAGGACGCATTTGCCCAGGGTCGTTTTACCGCAGCCGCTTTCTCCCACTAGTCCTAGCGTCTCCCCCTTGTGAATGGCGAAAGATACATCGTCCACAGCCTTCAGCTCTGCTATCTTTTTACGGCGAACCAGGCCCGATGTTACCGGGAAGTATTTTTTCAGATTTTTGATCTCTATAATAACTTCGTTCGTCATCGTTTCCTTATTAAGAACACGCGGCAAAATGCCCCGGCGCTATCTCGATTAAAGGGGGAGAAGACTCGCGGCAGCCGTCAGTGCACCCGGCGCAACGTGGCCCGAAGGCGCAACCCTTCGGCAGCTGTATCAGGTCCGGCGGCTGTCCCTCGACCGGCTGGAGGCGGATCTTTCTTGGCTCGTCAAGGCGCGGCACCGAAGCCAGCAGACCCTTGGTGTACGGGTGATAAGGGCGCTGGTAGATATCCAGCGCCGATCCGTGCTCGACGATATGCCCGGCGTACATGACGTAGACGCGGCGCGCGTACCGGGCCACGATGCCGAGATTGTGGGTAATCAGGATGAGCGCCGTGTTAAGCCGCTCAGTAATGCTGCGGATTAGCTCTAGTAACTGGGCCTGGATAGTAACATCTACTACCGTTGTAGGTTCATCCGCGATTATCAATTCCGGCTCGCAGGAGATCGCCAGGGCTATCATCGCCCGCTGGCGCATGCCGCCGCTGAACTGGTGAGGGTAATCTTTCACCCGCTGGTCGGGCTGGGGAATACCGACCAGCTTCAGCAGCCGGATGGCCTCCTCCATCGCCACGTGGCCGTGCATGTCCCGGTGCCGTTCCAGGGCCTCGGTTATCTGCCGGCCAATGGTTAAAACCGGGTCGAGCGAGGTCAGCGGCTCCTGGAAGATCATCGCAATCCTGTCGCCGCGGATATCCTCCATCCGGTTTGCCGGCAGCGAAAGCAGGTCCTGTCCATCAAACAGGGTCTGGCCGGATACTATTTTACCCGGCGGGTCGGGGATCAGGCGCAGTATCGAAAGGGCGCTCACGGTCTTACCGCAACCGCTTTCACCAACCAGGGCGATAGTCTCACCCCGGCTGACGTTATACGATACGCCATCGACGGCCCGGACGATACCGTCCTGGGTATGAAAGTTGACGCTTAGATCGCGTACATCAAGCAGCGGCGCATCACTCATCTTCTTAACCTCGGGTCTAGGGCATCGCGAAGACCGTCGCCGAGAAAGGTGAAAGATAGCATGAGAATAGCTATGGCGATCGCCGGGAAAAGGACAAGGTGCGGCGCGGCAAAAATAACGTTGTTGCCGTCCCGGATCATCGCTCCCCAGCTGGGAGTGGGCGGTTTCACGCCGATGCCGATGTAGGCCAGCGCCGCCTCGGCAAAGATGGCGCGCGGAATATTAAATGTAACCGCCACGATAACCGGTCCGAGCGAGTTGGGAATGAGGTGGCGGGTGGTAACATACGAACCGGATCCCCCGGATACACGCGCGGCAGTCACAAAGTCCCTCTGCTTTAACGAAAGGGTCTGACCGCGCACCAGACGGGCGACGCCCACCCAGGAGACGAGACCGATAGCGAAGAATATCATGTAGATGCTGCCGCCGAGGATGGCGCGCAGAAGGATGATCAGCAGCAGGTCGGGGAAAGCATACATGACATCGACAAAACGCATGATAAAATTATCTATTTTACCACCCGCGGCGCCCGAAATAGCCCCGATAGGCAAGCCGATACCGAGGACGATTAGCTGGGTAAAAATGCCCACTGCCAGCGACGTGCGCGCCCCGAAGATCAAGCGCGTCAGCACATCCCGTCCCAGCTCGTCGGTGCCCAGCCAGTGCTCTTTGCTTGGCCCCGTGAGAACGGAGTCCAGGTCCTGGCTGGCGAAATCGTATTTACTCAAGAAGGGATAAATTATAGTAGTCAGCGCCACCAGGAGAATAATGACGCCTCCGGTTATCGCCAGGCGGTTTCGCCTGAGCCGGATGAAGGCATCACCCCAGAGACTGCGGTGAGGGCGGACACTCTCAGTAATTACGGTCAATTTTTCATGCCTCAATCATAGCGTATGCGCGGGTCGATTACCCCGTACATGATATCCACGACAAGATTAATGAAGGCCACGGCGAAAGCGTAAAAGAGAATAGTGCCCATGATCAATCCGTAATCGCGCGCGAAGACCCCGTTTACAAAGAGACGGCCGATGCCCGGTATGGAGAAAAGGTTTTCGATGATAAACGAGCCGGACACAAGGAAAGCCAGCTCCGGGCCGGCAACGGTGATTACGGGGATCAGCGCGTTGCGTAATATATGGCGGATAAGGATGACGCGGTGTTTAATTCCCATCGCCCGGGCGGTGCGGACGTAATCCTGGCGCATGACCTCAAGGGTGCTGGCGCGGGTAATGCGCGCGATAAAGGCCGCCGGCAGGGTGGCCAGGGCAAACGCAGGCATGATAACCTGGCGCACGCTCCCCCAGCCCCCGGTAGGGAGCCAGTGCAGGGTCACCGAAAATATGATCATGAGTAGAATTCCCAGGACGAAGCCGGGTATACTGGCAAAAACAGTCGCAAACAAGACGGAAATATAATCGATGATGGAGTTTTGTTTTAAAGCCGCCGCCATCCCCAGGGGGACACCGATAAGAATAGCCAGGATAAAAGCCGTGATACCCAGCGTGGCCGTTTTAGGGAGGCCTTCCAGCAGGATGGCGGTAACATCACGGTCCTGCCGGGAATAAGAAACACCCAGGTCGCCGCGAAAAATCCCGGCAATGTAGTTGCCGAATTGCACGATAAAAGGCTTGTCCAGCCCGTACTTAGCGTTGAGAGCCGCCACCACCCGTTCATCCAGGGCTTTTTCCCGGTCCCAGGGCCCCCCGGGAACAAGGTGCATCAGAGAAAAAGTGATGAAGCTGACGACGAAAAGTACGACGAAAAGCCAGAATATGCGTTGGATGATATATTTCGTCATCTTGTTTTGTAAGGAGAACCGGGGGAGTTTTTAGGCTCTCCCGGTTCTCCTAGTATCTAGCTAAGGCGACCAGCGTTACTAGTCGATGTACACTTCAGCGAAGAACATGTCACCCGGTGAGTCTCCGTCCATGCCGGTGTACTTCAGCCCCTTGACGTAAGGCTTGACCAGGCGGAAACGCTCGCGGTATTGCATGAACAGTACGGGCGCATCGTCGACGACCATCGCCTGGGCGTCCGCCCATAGCGCGAGACGCTGGGTGTTATCCAGCTCGGCAGCGGCTTCGGTGCAAAGCGCGTCAAAAGCCGCGCTGCTGTAGTTGGTATGGTTGTTGCCGGCTCCGGTGCCGAATAATTCGGGCAGCCAGTTATCCGGGTCGGGATAATCGGCGCCCCAGCCGAACCACGCCCAGGTGTGTTGCTCGGCGTTTACCATTTCACTGAAGGCGGCGCGTTCCATAGGCTCCAGCGCCACGTCGATACCCAGGTTTATCTGAAGCTGGTTCTGGATGAATTGGGCGATAGTGGGGTTAGTGCCCGTATCGGCATACTGGAGGCGCAGCTCCGGCACGTCGCTCCCGTTACTCGCATAGCCGGCCGCTACCAGGAACTCTTTGGCCTTCGTCACGTTGAAGTGATAGTCAGCGCCGAGGTTCGGATCGTAACCAGGCATGCCCGGCGGTATCCAGCTGTAGGCTGCTTTGCCGACTCCGCCGCGGACGTTATTGATGAATGAATCGCGGTCGATGGCGGCATTAATGGCCTTGCGCAGGTTCTTGTTATCGAACGGCGCGACTTCAAGATTGAATTGGAATCCGAAGGTAACCAGCTCCGCGTAGCGCAGGACCTGTGGTCCGAGTACAGGGTCAGCCAGCGTGCTTGCCTCAGTGCCGGCGGCGACCTGCGAGATATCGAGTTCGTTGTTCTGGTAGGCAGCATACTCCGCGTTGATATCGGTCTTCATATAAAGAACAACGGTATCCAGTTTGGCTTTCGTGCCCCAGTAGTCCTCATTCTTTATCAGGGTGATGTGGTCCGAGTGCACCCATTCGGTCATGATGAACGGGCCGTTGCCGATGTAGTTCGGCGGCTCCGTCCATTGTTCGCCGAATTGGGTAATGATGTCTTCCCGCACGGGATAAACAGGCCAGAGGGCCATCAGCTGCAGGAACGTCGGGCGGGGTGCGTTCAGCTTGATCTCCAGAGTATCGTCATCGATGGCCCTGACACCAATGGCGTCCTTAAGCGCTGCCTTGGTGGCGACGTCGGCATCTATCGCGGAGTAGTAAGCTTCACCCCCGACGATGTCAAAGTAGAAAGACGTGTATTCGGCCGCCAGGTCAGGACTGAACAGCCGTTTGATGCTGTATTCATAGTCCTGGGCGGTGACTTTTTCGCCATCGCTCCATTCGACCTTGGTATTGAGTTCGAAGGTGTAGGTCTTACCGTCAGCGGATATGCCATCATTATCAACAGTAGGGATTTCCTCGGCCCCGATGGCCCGCAATGACAGGTCCTGGTTGAAGCCGAGCAGCCCCTCGAAGACCTGCATGATGACGGTGCGTTCTGTCGACCACGACGCGCGGTTCGGGTCGATCTGGGAAGGTTCTCCCGCGATATTGGTGCGCAGTATCTGTTCCTTGGTCGAGGCGGATGGGGAGCAGGCGGGCAGCACCAGCATAGTAGTAATGATCACGAGAGCAAAGATCAGTGCCAGTACCTTTTTTACCATTTTTCCTCCTTTATTATTTTTCATTTAATATTGTATATGTTTTTCCTGTGCCTTTCAAACAATATCTATATCGCGGTCCCATTTTCAGTTTAAATAACTATATTGTTTATCAAGCTAAATGTCAAGCGACAGCTATGAATTTTTGTGTTTTACCCGTCTTTCGGCGCATCAGGTCCCCGTAGTTCATACTGGTAAAAGGTCAGGTCCAGCCATTTACCGAACTTGTATCCCGCCTTCTTAATGGTGCCGCATTCACTAAATCCTAACTTCTTATGCATGATTTTACTGACGTCGTTAGCCGCATCGATCGCGGCTACCATTGTTGCGTAGCCTTTCGAGTTCGCTGCCTTTATTAGCTCTTTCATGAGTTTAACGCCAACGCCCTTACCCCTGTAGTTTTTATGAACATAGACCGAATGTTCTATCGTATATTTATACGCCGGCCAGGTCCTGAACGGCCCATACGATGCAAACCCGATTACGCTGTTGTTTTCTTCATACACGAGGACCGGGTATCCGTCACTGGCTTTCTTCTCATACCAGGATCTCCGGTCTTCAAGTGTATGCGGTCTGTAATCATAGACCGAGGTCGTATTTAGTATTGCATCGTTGTAGATATCTAAAATGGCGGCTAAGTCAGCGGATTGCGCATATCGGATCATTTCTCACCTCTGTTTAACGATACCCTGCAATAACGGGGGTATTCTACATGATTAAGCTTATGATATATGTTAGCTCTTATTAGCTAAAAAATACATCTGATTTGCATTTTCTCCTCCCCGATCTATCATGGTATAATACCTCGAAAAGTTTTTCGGGAGGGCTCCTGTGGACCTTAAACTCAAAGGCAAAATAGCTATGGTAACCGGCACGGGCTCGCAGATAGGCTTCGGCAAGGGCATCGCCCTGAAGCTCGCGGAAGAAGGCTGCGACGTTACCTGCGCCGATATCGACCTCCCCGGGGCTCAAAAAACAGCCGCCGCGGTAAAAAAGCTCGGCCGGAGATCGTTGGCTTTGAAGGTCGATATCACGGACAGGGCCGCGGTCGACGCCGCGGTGAAAAAAGCCCTGGAAACCTTCGATCATATTGATATTTTGGTCAACTGTGCCGGCCGCGCCAGCGGTCTCCATCCCTTTATCGAGATGACCCCGGACATGTGGGACATCGATATCAATGTCAATCTCCGCGGCACGATGAATGTCACCCAGGCGGTTCTCCCTCATATGCTCAAACGCCATTACGGCAAGATCGTTAACTTCTCCACCCACGCCGCCCATCAGCCCACCGGGCTCGCCGGGGCGGCGGTATATATCGCCGCCAAGGCAGGTACGGTCATGTTCAGTAAGACCCTCGCCGGCGAGGTTGGCGCCCGGGGCATCAATATCAATATCATCGCCCCCGGCCCCGGGGCCACCAACTTCCACCGGGTCTCCGGCGGCGACCCCCGTATGGCGGAGATCGTATCTAGCCTTGCTAAAGCCGGCAGGACCACCACTCCGGAGGATATCGCCAACGCGGTGGCTTTCCTCGTTTCGGATGTCTCCGCCAAGCTTTCCGGCCAGGTGCTGGAGGTCTCCGCCCCCATTGGCGAGAGGCGAGGGTAATTGTATTCTTCA
>DAIQQC010000010.1:24106-28581 GCA_036787005.1 Dehalococcoidales bacterium
TCAGGGTGAACCCCTTCCTTTGGCAAAGAGCCTGTCCTGAGCCAGCCGAAGGAAGGGACAGGAGGGAGATTATTGTCTCTCCCCTTTGCCCCTTCTTGAACACCCCATATCCGTTTGACAGGCGGCCTGTAAGTAGTCTACTATCTGGTAGGAAAATATATTAAGCCGGTTTTTACCTGTTTTTCAAAAGCGATAAAAAGATAATTCCGGTGTGCCTGTAAACTTAAAAACCCATTAGTCTGCCCGGAACGAAAGGGGGTCATCATGATTTCCAAAGAGAAGCTGGTGAAGATTGTCGGGGCCGGCGGCGTGAGCTACAAACCGGCGGCTCTGGACGAATATTCCCGCGATGTGAGTTTCGTGAATGCGGTCAGGCCTGAATGCGTTGTCCGGCCCAGGAACGCCGCCGAGGTCCAGGCGCTGGTCAAGCTGGCCAATGAGACGTTGACGCCCCTCGTCCCGGTGAGCTCCGGCCCTCCCCATTTCCGCGGCGATACCGTCCCCGGCGCCGGCGGGGCAATAATCGTAGATTTAAGTAAAATGAAACAGATCATTAACGTCGATCGCCCCCGCCGCGTCGCTATGGTCGAACCGGGCGTGACTTTCGCCGAGCTCATACCGGCAGCCGCCGGGGAGGGCATCAGGCTTAACATGCCGCTATTACCGCGGCAGTCGAAGACCGTCGTTGGCAGCCTGCTGGAGCGGGAGCCGGTCATCATGCCCAAGTACCAGTGGGATGTCTCCGACCCCCTGGCCTGTGTCGAGGTTATCTTCGGCTCCGGCGAAGAGTTCCGGACCGGTCAGGCGGCCGGCCCCGGCACCGTCGATGAGCAGTGGAAAGTCGGCGGTGTGCAAAAAGCGCCCTACGGACCCGGTGTCGCCTCCTGGCACCGCCTGGTACAGGGCGCCCAGGGCACTATCGGCATCGTTACCTGGGTTTCCATGCGTTGCGAGCTGCTCCCCGCTATCGAAGAGCCCTTCGTGGTCGGATCCACCAATTTCGCTGTCCTGCTTGATCTGGCCTCCTGGCTCATCCGCCTGCGCATGGCCAACGAGTGCTTTATCTTGAACAATACCGACCTCGCGGCTGTCTTTGCGAAGAAGTGGCCCGCCGATTATTACCGGCTCAAGAACGCCCTTCCTCCCTTCACCCTGTTCTATACCGTCGCCGGCTATGAATTTTACCCTGAGGAACGGGTGAAAACTCATGTTAATGATATTACGAAAATTACGCAGCGACTCGGTATCGAAGCCGTCAGGTCTGTCGGTGGTATCTCCGCCGGCGAGATATTAAAAACCGTCCAGCAGCCCTGCCCCGACCCCTATTGGAAGCTCCGCTACAAGGGCGCCTTCGAGGATATTTTCTTCCTGACCATCAATGACAGGCTGGAAGAACTTATCTCGGTGATGAACAGGCTGGCGGAAAAAGCCGGCTATCCCGCCTCGGACATGGGCATTTACGTCCAGCCCGTCGTGCAGGGCACCGGCGTTCATTGCGAGTTTACCCTGTTCTACGATCCCGCCGATGCCGGTGAGGTCAATAAAGTCAGGGGACTGGCCGCCGCGGCCGCTAAGGGCTTGATGTCCCACGGTGCTTTCTTCTCCCGTCCTTACGGCGAGAACACCGGCATGATCGTCAACCGGGACGCCGCCAGTGTAGCGGTCCTGAACAAGCTTAAAAAGATCTTCGACCCCAACCGTATCATGAATCCGGGGAAAGCGGGTTTTTAGCCTGGTAACTGCCATTACTTTAGCCAAGGAGGCAACTTATGAGTCTTGAACAATACGCGGGCGATATGGCCATGTGCTGCCGGTGTTCGGCGTGTAAATTCATCCCCCTGCAAAAAGTAAAGGGTTCCGGGTTTTCTTATGTCTGCCCGAGCATATCACGTTTCAATTTCCATTCCTATTCCGGCGGCGGCCGGGTGAATATCGGCACGCAGGCGCTGAAGAACGGTATGAACTATACCGACCGCCTCCTGCACATCGTTTATAACTGCCAGGTGTGCGGCGCCTGTGATACTTCCTGCAAGTACGCCATGGACATGGAAGTCCTCGAGCCCATCCAGGAGTTCCGGATCAAATGTAATGAAGACGGCAAGACTAACCCCGCCCTGGACAAGGTCGTCGCCGGCCTGCGCAAGACGGGCGCGATGGTCCCCGTTAAGGGGAAGCGCGGCGACTGGGCGGTTGGACTTGACATAAAGGACGCCACCAAAGAGAAGGTGGACGTTCTTTTTCACGTCGGCTGCCTGACCAGCTACGATAAGGACATGTGGAAGCTGGCTAAGGCCGCGGCGAAGATATTGCAGAAGGCCGGCGTGAACTTCGGTATCGCCGGGGACGCCGAGACCTGCTGCGGCGGCCGCGCCTACCAGATGGGCTATAAAGACGATTTCCTCAAGCAGGCGAAAAAGAACATGGCCATGATAAAAAAGTCCGGCGCCAAGATCCTGGTGACCGGCTGCGCCGACGGCTACCAGGCCTTTAAGGTACTCTATGACAAGTTCGACCTCAAGGGAGACCTGGAAGTGCTGCATATCACGGAGTATATCGACCGTCTGTTAAAGGACGGTCGACTCAAGCCCCGTAAAAAGGTCGATATCTCGGTCACTTACCACGACCCCTGCCGGCTCGGCCGCTTGGGCGAGCCGTGGATACACTGGAAGGGCACCAAGATCCCCGGCGACCGTTTTGTCTTTGATCCGCCCAAGCCTTACCGCCGCGGTACTAACGGCGTTTATGAGCCGCCCCGCGATGTTTTAAAAAGCCTCCCCGGCGTAAAGCTTGTCGAAATGACCCGCATCAAGGAATATTCCTGGTGCTGCGGCGCCGGCGGCGGCGTTAACGAGTCCAATCCCGACTTCGCAAAATGGACGGCCGGGAAGCGCATCGAGGAGGCGGTATCCACCGGCGCTCAGGCCCTTGTGACCGCCTGCCCCTGGTGCGAGAAGACCTTTAACGAAGCTATCAAAGAGAGCGGCAGCTCTCTGAAGATTTATGATATCGTCGAGCTCGTGGAAAAAGCAATCTAGGAGCGGTTAGCAATAAGCATTTAGCGGATAGCCCTCCCCTCCCTGGAAGCTAATAGCTAAGAGCTAACCGCCAATAGCTAAAATAAAGGGGGTACAGAACATGGCTCTGGATAAACAGGTCTATAAAGAGTTCGAGGATGTGGTAGGGGAGGAGAATATCTGTGATGACCCGGTTATCATGCCCTCCTATTACAACACCGAGTTCGCCGCCGTGGTTCTCCCCGGCAACACCGCGGAGGTCCAGGCGCTCGTTAAGCTCTGCAATAAGCACAAGCTGAAGTTCCGCCCCATCTGCACCGGCTGGTCGGGCATGTTCCCCAAGGGCATTATCCTCTTCGACCTCCGCCGTATGAACAAGATTATTGAGATCAACGAGAAGAACATGTACGCCGTGGTCGAGCCTTACGTTATCTCGGCGGAGCTACAGGCGGAGCTCATGAAACGCGGCCTGAACTTCTGCATCAAGGGCGCCGGCACCAACTGCTCGGCGATGCTCCGCGGTCACGGGCACATGGACCAGACCACCAGCGGCGACGACCGCAACCACCTGGCGATTGAGTGGGTCACCCCTGAAGGCGATATCGTCAGGACGGGCGCGCTGGGCTCCACCGACGAGTGGTTCTGCGGCGACGGCCCCGGCCCGTCTTTAAGAAGCATCCTGACCAGCGCCGTGCCCCCGGGCGTAACGCCGGGCGTCTTTACCAAGGGCGCCGTCAAGCTTTATCATTGGCCCGGCCCCGCGGCCTTCCCGGTCGTCGGGCATTCCCCTAAATATGTCCTGAGCGAGATCCCCGCCAATATGATGGCCCGCTATTACAGCTTCCCCTCGGTGGAAATGATGTGGCAGGCGGAGCTCAAGCTCGGCGAGGCCGAGATCTGCTACGAGCTGATGGGCTTTAACCCCGCCATGGTCGCCTGCAATATCACCACCTGCAACGAAGAAGAGGAGGTGGTTTTCGCCAAATTGAGTAAAGAAGTGCAGGGGCCCGGCTTCTTCGTTATCGTCGCCGGTAACTCCGCGGAAGACTTCGCTTTCCGGAAAAAGGTCTTGAATAAAATTATCGCCGACGCCGGCGGCAAGTCCCTCAAATCCGTCGAAGACCCGGAGGTCGAGGGCATCCTGCTCTGCCAGTGCATCCGTATTTCCGCCTCCATCCGGGAGACCTTCCGCGCCGGCGGCGCCTTTAACTCCATTCCCATCATGGGCCAGCGCGACCTCACCATCAAGTGGGCCATCGGCGCCGGCGAGGCCAAGAAGCCCCTGATTAAAAAAGGACTTATCGTCGATGACGGCGGGGCTTTCTTCGGCTGGGGTGTGGAACAGGGGCATCTCGGCAAGACGGAAATATTCTGCAAGTTCGACCCGCAGAATGCCGAGGCCAAGAAGGCCGTGGAGACCTGGCAGAAGGAGCAGACCGCCCGCGCTTTCAAGGAGCGCTA
>DAIQQC010000141.1:0-2784 GCA_036787005.1 Dehalococcoidales bacterium
ACCACCCTCTTCAAATACTGCCCTGTCAGAGATTCTTTATTTTGAACTATCTCCTCAGGGGTGCCGGTGGCGACGACATAGCCGCCGAGGTCGCCAGCGCCGGGGCCGAGATCGATAACCCAATCGGAGTTTTTAATAACGTCCAAATGGTGCTCGATGACAATCACGGTGTTGCCGGCGTCGGCCAGCTTCTGCAAGACACGCAACAGCGCGGCCACATCGTCGAAAGAGAGGCCGGTGGTAGGTTCATCTAAAATATATAAAGTTGAGCCTGTAGAGCGGCGGGAAAGCTCGGTCGCCAGCTTAACGCGCTGGGCCTCGCCGCCGGAGAGGGTCGGGGCGGGCTGTCCTAAATGGATATAGCCCAGGCCGACATCGTTCAAAGTCGCCAGCTTGTTCCGGATACGCCCGAAGTGCTCGAAATACTCCAGGCCCTGCGCCACGGTCATATCCAGCACCTCGGCGATGTTCTTGCCCTTGAAGCGGATCTCCAGGGCCTCGCGGTTATAGCGGGCGCCCTTGCAGACCTCGCAGGGGACGGTGACATCCGGGAGGAACTGCATCTCGATCTCGATATAGCCCTCGCCGTGGCAGGCCTCGCAGCGGCCTCCCTTAACGTTAAAGGAGAAACGGCCGGGACCGTAACCGCGCAAGCGGGCCTCGGGGACAGTAGCAAAAAGGTCGCGGATGGACGTAAAGGCGCCGGTATAGGTGGCGGGGTTGGAGCGGGGGGTACGCCCGATAGGCGACTGGTCGATGTTAATGACCTTATCGATATACTCGACGCCGAGGATGGAGTCGAAGGCGCCAGGGCGCTCTTTAGAGCGGTAAAATATCTGCGCCAGGCGGCGGTAAAGAATCTCGTCCACCAGGGTGCTCTTGCCCGAACCAGACACGCCGGTGATGCAGACGAATTTGCCCAGCGGGATGGCGACATCGATGTTTTTCAGGTTGTTCTGGCGGGCGCCCTTAATGACCAGCTCCCTGCCGTTGCCGGGTCGGCGGGATAAAGGGAGGGGTATCACCTTAGCGCCGGAAAGATACTGGCCGGTCAGGGACGCCTCACACTTCAGAATATCGTCCAGAGTGCCGGCGGCGACGACATAGCCGCCGCGCTCGCCGGCGCCGGGTCCCATATCGATAATATGGTCGGCGGCGCGCATCATCGCCTCATCGTGCTCGACGATCAGGACGGTGTTACCTAAATCACGCAGGCGCTGCACGGTCTTGATCAGACGGTAGTCATCGGCGGGATGCAGGCCGACGGTAGGCTCGTCACAGACATAGAGCACGCCCATCAGGCCGGAGCCGATCTGCGTGGCCAGGCGGATGCGCTGGGACTCGCCGCCGCTCAAGGTCATCGAGGCACGGGCGGTGGAAAGATAGTCGAGGCCGACGTCCTTCAGAAAGCCGAGCCGGGTCTTGATCTCCTTTAAAACCTGGTGGGCGATCAGCGTCTCGCGCTCGGTCAGGACTTTAGCAGAGATCTCATCAACCCACTCCAGGGCATGCGTCACCGGCATGTCGCTGATATCCATGATGTTCCGGCCGCCGATGGTCACCGCTAAAGACTCCGGCTTGAGGCGCCGTCCCTGGCAGGTCAGGCAGGGGCGCGAGACCATATAGCGCTCGATGTTCTGGCGGGAGCCCTCCGACTCCGTGTCTTTGTAGAGCCGCTCCAGGTTGGGGATAATGCCCTCGTAGCCGTCAGAAACGCGGACGGTGCGGCCGAAGCGGTTGCGGTAGGTGCGGCGATCGCCTTCGCCGTAGAGAAGGAGATCAACCTCTTCTTTGGACAAATCTTTAACGGGGGTGCGTAAAGAAAGCTTGCCGCGGCGTGTAAGAGGTTCCAGGCGCCACATAAACCAGTTATGCGTCTGCCACGGCCGGATGGCCCCTTCCATGACGGAAAGCTCCTTATTAAGCACGAGGTCGGGGTCGACCTCAAGTTTAAAGCCGATGCCGGTGCAGGACGGGCAGGCTCCATAGGGGGTATTAAAGCTAAAGGTGCGGGGGGAGACCTCACCGAGGGAGATACCGCACTCAACACAGGCGAACTTCTCCGAGAACAAAAGCTCCTCACCGCCGGCGACGGAGATCAGCACCACGCCCGAGGCGACCTTCAAAGCCGTTTCCACGGAGTCGGCAATACGGGTGCGGTCGCCACTACCACCGACGACAAGGCGATCGACGACCACGGCGATGGAGTGCTTCTTATATTTAACCAGCGGCGGGATTTCGTCCGAAAGCTCGTAAATCTTGCCGTCAACACGGACGCGGGCATAGCCCTGCTTGCGGAGGTCATCAAAGACCGACTGGTACTCGCCCTTGCGGTCGGTAACGACGGGGGCCATGACCATGATGCGGGAACCCGAAGGCAGGTTCTGGACAGCATCGACAATCTGCTGGACGGTCTGCATGGTTATCTCGCGGCCGCACTGAGGACAATGGGGGTGGCCGACACGGGCGAAAAGCAGGCGTAGATAGTCATAAATTTCTGTCACGGTGCCCACGGTGGAGCGGGGGTTCTTGGAGGGGCCTTTCTGGTCGATAGAGACGGCCGGGCTCAACCCATCGATATAGTCGACGTCCGGCTTCTCCATGCGCCCCAGGAACTGGCGGGCGTAGGCGGAGAGCGACTCCACGTAGCGGCGCTGGCCCTCGGCGTAGATGGTATCGAAGGCCAGGGTGCTCTTGCCAGAGCCGGAGACGCCGGTAATGACGACCAGCTTATCGCGGGGGATAACGACGTCGATGTTCTTGAGATTATGCTCGCGGGCGCCC
>DAIQQC010000058.1:0-10094 GCA_036787005.1 Dehalococcoidales bacterium
TCTGGAAGCATACCCTGGTGCTGGGCGGGATCGGCCTCGTTTTTACCCTGTTTTTCGCCTTCGTACAGCCTTTCGGCTTTCTCCAGCTATGGCTTTCGGACCAGCTTTTCCTGCCCACCGAGCCCTCGCCGAACATAGTCGTGGTCGGCATCGACGACGACACTTTATTGACCTTCGGAAAATGGTCGGATTGGACCCGGGACCTGCACGCGCTGGCCATCAATAACCTGACCGAGGCCGGGGCCCAGGTGATAGGGTTCGATGTCTTATTCGTAGACAGCTCGGCGGAAGACGAGCTCCTGGCTACGTTCATGGAAGCCGCCGGGAACGTCGTCCTGCCGGTGGCCGGCACGCAGGCCACGACCGGCGACGCGGGCATTACTTACGACCGTTTCCTGATACCGGTCTCCCCGATCAGGGAGGCGGCCAGGAACACCGGCCACGCCAATATCATCCCGGACCGCGACGGCAAGGTGCGGCGGCTGCCACTGGCGATAAGCGACACTACCGGCAAACAATATCCCTCCTTCAGCCTGGCGGCGCTTTATACCATGGCGTCCATGCCCCTCCCGGAGACGTATGTAAGAGAGAGCGGCAACCTGAAACTTTTGCTGCGCGACGTGCCAGTAGACAAGGCCTACAATTTGCGGATCGACTTTGCGCCCCAGCCGGGCGACCGGCCTTATCTTTCCTACGGCGACGTTATTGCCAACGCCTTCGATCCGGCGGCGGTCAAGAACAAGATCGTCATCATCGGGATGACGGCGACCGGCGAAACCGGGGACACCTGGGAGATACCGACATCATCGGAAAAAGTGCCGGGCGTCTTTATCCAGGCCGCCGCGATGGACACCATCCTCCGCAGCAATTTCCTCAGCGAGACCGGCGTTATCACTAACCTCCTCATCATGCTGCTGCTGACGGTCATCATCGCGCTGGTCCTGCCGCGATTAAGGATCAAGTGGGGCGTGCTGGTGATATTCGTTTTATTCGCGGCCTACCTGGCCATCAGTTTCCTGGTCTTCGACAGGGGCCGCATCATGAACCTGGTCTACCCGCCGCTGCTGCTGGTGATCGCGTTCATCGGCAGCGTCATCACGATGATACTGATGGAGCAGGCGGACAAGCGCTTCGTCAAGGACCTCTTCGGGCGGTACGTCTCGCCGCAGGTGGCCAACCAGATCCTCAGCCTGGCGGACGCCGGCAACCTGCAGCTCGGGGGGGAACAGAGGGAAGCGACGATCATGTTCGCCGACATACGGGGCTTTACCAAGATGAGCGAGACAATGACCCCGAAGGAGATCGTCGACATGCTTAACGCCCACCTGGGGGTTGCCATCGACAGGGTGCTGGCCAACGGGGGCATGGTCAACAAGTTCGCCGGGGACAACATCATGGCGGTGTGGAACGCGCCCCAGCCGCAGGAAGAGCACGCCCGATTGGCCTGCAAGGCCGCCTGCGAAATACAGCACGGCCTGGCCGAGCTCCAGGAGAAAGACCCGTCGCTGCCCAAGGCGCAGTTCGGCATCGGCATCAACACGGGGTCGGTGGTCGCCGGCAACGTGGGCTCCTCAGGACGCACCGAGTATACCGTCATCGGCGACGCCGTGAACCTGGCCTCGCGCATCTGCAGCGCTACTCCCGCCACCGAGATATGGATCGGGCCGGAGACCTTCCGCCAGGCCAAAGAACAGGCGGAGTGCATCACCCTGGAGCTGCAGACGTTCAAGGGCAAAACGGAGCGCGTGCAGGTCTACCGGCTCCTGAGCTGCCGCTAAGCTATCACAAGCAATGTAACATTTTTGTCATAAATCAGTGGGCGATGTTATCTATTTGTAACGGCCGATACAATATGATAATGTCATATAAATAGAGGAGGCAGACGAACATGGCCACAAAAGCGAAAGAAAAGGCAGGCACTAAAAAAGTTGACGCTAAAAAGGACGCGGAAAACCTCGGCAAAATGATCAGGTCCTTCGGCAACACCATCGCCGAGATATTCGAAGACCCGGAGATCAGGGAAAAGGCCAAAGAATTTTCCCAGAGCGTCATCGATTCGGCGGCGAAGGTGGTGGAGAGCAAGCTAAGGAGCCAACAGTCCAAAGCTAAATTCCGGGATGCCGGCAAGGCGGCGCAGAGCCTGGGAAAGACGCTGGTGGAGCACTTCGATACCGAGAAATAGCGGCACCGCCGGCAAAGGGTCCGCGCCTCTATCAACACAACATATAACAGCTTCTGCTTTAGAAGGCTGTAAATGTCGTCTGGAGGGATAGTGACGATGACGACACAAACGACACGCCGTAAAGGTCATCTGGGCAGATACCGGGAAATCGCCGCGGTGCTGATAAAGCACCGCCTGCGGGACTTCATCCAGATGTTCGGAATGGAGAGGTTCATGCCTTTCCATATCGTGCCTCCGGAGTTCCCCTGGGGTAAAGACGGCTTCAGCCGGTCCGAACGCACGCGGATGGCCCTGGAAGAGCTGGGGACCACGTTCATCAAAGTGGGGCAAATCCTTTCCACGCGCACCGACGTCATGCCGAGCGACTTCGTCCAGGAGCTTGTCAAACTACAAAACTCGTTAACGCCGCTGCCCGTGGAAATAATCGAAAAGAGAATCAGCGAGGAGCTGCACCGGCCGGTCAGCGAGATATTCGCCACTTTCGACCCGAATCCGCTGGGAGTGGCGTCCATCGGCCAGGCGCACGCGGCCACGCTCCACGACGGTACAGATGTGGTGGTGAAGGTGCGCAAGCCGGGAGTGGTAGAGCAGGTGACGGAAGACCTGGACATCATGAGGCAAATCGCGGCGCGCACTATGGAGCGCGGGAAGAACGCCTTCCAGTATAACCTCAACACGTTAATCGAGGAGATAGCAGATACAATCAACGCGGAGCTGGACTACATCCGGGAAGGCCACAGCGCCGAGCACTTCGCCAAGTTTTTCAAGGACGATAAGACCGTCCACGTCCCCAGAGTACTCTGGCAATATACGACGGCGCGGGTCATCGTCCTGGAACGCATAAGGGGCATCGGCATCCACGATATAACGGCGCTGAACAAAGCGGGCTACGATCTAAAAGACCTGGCTAAACGGGCGGTCAATATCTGGCTGAGGATGGTCTTCGAGAACAACGTATTTCACGCCGATCCTCATCCGGGCAACCTGTTCGTCGAGGCGAACGGGAACCTGGGGCTGATCGACTTCGGAATGGTGGGATTTATCGACGATGAAATACGGGACCAGCTCGGCGCCGCCATCAAAGCCATCTTCGACCGGGACGTCGACGTGCTGGTAGAATCGATCATCGACATGGGCGCAGTAGCCCCGATGGGGACGAGAGAGAGCCTGCGGGCCGACCTCAAGCACGTGATGGGGCATTTCCCGCAGGAAGCGGAGTTTTACCTGGCTACGAACCTAGGGGAGCTTTTCAACGTGGTGCGCCGCAACGGGGTCCAGTTCCCGGCTAACACCTTCCTGCTCCTTAAAGCGATGTCCATGGTGCAGGCCCTGGGGAAAGGCCTGGACCCGAACTTTGATTTTTTCCAGGAGCTCCAGCCGCACGTGGAGAATATTTACAGCCGGCGGTACTCCCTATCCGCCACGGTCCGGCGGTTCCCGGGGGCGCTGGCCGACCTGGCCGTTTTCGGGGCCGGACTGCCCAGGCGGATCATACGCATCGTAAGATCGGTAGAGCGCGGCGAGCTGCACGTCCGCACCGAAGTCACCGGGCTGGAACGTCACATAGAACACCTGGAGAGAATCGTCAAGATGCTGATAGTCGGCCTTATCGGGGCTGCGCTTATCATCGGCACGGCCGTCATCATCCTGACCTCCAGGCTCTAGGATTTTTGGTGTACCTCACCCACCTGACCCCTCTCCTGTCTGCAGGAGGGGGATAATAGCAGGGAGACCAGTTCACTTGCCGCCGCGGTATTTGGCGATGCCCGCGCCGATGGGATAAGACATCATATAGAAAATCTGCCTGGTAACGTTGCGGACAATCATCGGGCCCTGAGCGACGCCGGGCGGGATATACGCCCCGAAGCCCTTATTGATGATATGCTTTTCGCCACCGATCCAGAGCTCCACCTCGGCACAGAGGTCGGTGATATCGGGGTAGTTCATAGCGGCGAAGACGATGGAAGTACCGTGGGGTTCCTGGTGGGCTTCCATCATTTTATAGCCGGCTTTAGATCTTTCACCGGGCAGCAACCATAAAGTCTCGCAGCCAAACTCGCCATCGGGGATGACCGTCGCGTCGATATAGGCCATCGGGCGCACATATTTGGGGTCGTAGGGCAGCATGAAGTCGCGCCGCTTCTGGCCGGGCCGGGTGCCGTAGACCATGTAACGGGCGTACTTTGAATCCGCGGTATCCCGGATCACTCTCGGCTCGACTTTTTTCTTTTCTTCCCGTGTTTCCGCTTTGTCGCTGTGTTCGCGGGTATAGACGCCGCCCGGGCCGGAGACCCAGTGGCAGACGGGCCGTTTGGTTACTTTAGTGCCGCCGGCGCGGGTGGGCATGTGGGGGAGGTTGGCGGGGATATAGGCCAGCCAGCTCTTTTCCAGGGGGATAACCTCGTCGCCCATGAGCATCGCCATGGAGTTAGTGTCTTCCGGATGGTCCGGGTCGGTGCCCCACCAGGAGAGCAGTTCAGGGAAATCGTGGACGTGGGGATACATGCCGGGCACCTGCATACCCTGCTTGATCAGCTCCTGCCAGGACACCTGGTTGGGATAATCGGCCGGCCATATCCAGCAGGTCTCGCCATAATAGGCGCCGGGGATGACATCGGCGTCAATCCAGTGCAGGTGCTCCATGCTGATGCGTTTGCCCGCGGCGGCGAGCTTATCCCGCTGTTCGGGGGTGGGGCCGGGGAGCATATGCCTTTTCTGGAGGGTGGTGCAGATATACTTATCATATTTACCCATTTTAAGATTCCTTCCCAAACTGATTTTCAGACTATTATAGCATCATTTGAGATTTGTATCCTGTACGCCCGGGATCCGGGGGAGAGCAGGCGATGCGTGTAATTATCGATCCTCCTATGATAAGAGCCATAATTTGACACGCCCCGTTCGAAAGCCTTATATATATAAATATTCCCATCGATATTTCACGGGGGGTCCAGATGAAATTCACAATTGACATTGATAACGGCGGGACCTTTACTGACGGCTTCTTTACGGGTGACGGGCAAACCGAATGGGTCAAGGTGGACACAACCCCTCATGACCTGACCATATGTTTCCTCAAGTGTATTGAAGAAGGCGCTATGAAGTTCGGGCTCACCATGGCGCAACTACTCCATCAAACGGAGGTGATAAGGTTTTCCACGACTCATGCCACCAACACCCTGCTCCAGAGGTCGGGGCCACGGCTGGGGCTAATCGTGACCAGGGGGTTTGAAGAAAGCCTTTACTCACCAGCCGCCAGGAGCCCGGTGCTGGATTTCATCGTTCCCGCCGGGATGGTTGTCGGCATCGACGGGGCGGCTGGCAAGGACCCCGTGGATAGAGAGCAAGTGAGGCTGGCAATACGCAACCTTCTGGGGCGCGGGGCGAGGATCATCGTGGTAAGCCTTTACCGCACTCACCTGGACCCGGCCAGCGAACTGAAGGTCAGAGAGATAGCCGATGACGACTACCCGAAGCACTACCTGGGCGCCGTGCCGCTGCTGCTCTCCAGTGAAGTCAGCGCCGCTACCGATGATGCTTCCCGGACCAATATCGCCCTGCTTAATGCCTATTTCCATCCGGACATGGCCCGTTTCCTTTACAAGGCCGAAGATGAAGTCAGAAAACTGGGGTACCGCAAACCGCTCCTGGTGATGCATGCCGATGGCGGCGTAGCCCGGGTGGCCAAGACAACGGCCATCATGACGCATAACTCCGGACCTTCAGCCGGCGTGCTCGGCACCACCTATATGAGCCGATTGTACCGACTACCATGCGTCGCCAGCATGGACATCGGCGGGACCAGCGCCGATATCAGCCTGGTGATGAACGGCCGGCACGGCTACAAACGCGAGGCGATGCTTGAGGGAATACCGCTGAAATTACCGGTTATCGAGGTCTACCCGACGGCGGCAGGAGGCGGCTCGATAGCCAGGGTTAAAAATGAACACCAGATCAAGGTGGGACCTGACAGCGCCGGGGCCATGCCGGGTCCAGCCTGCTACGGCCTGGGCGGCACCGAAGCTACCTCCACCGACGCCTGTATCGTCCAGGGATACATCGACCCGGACTATTTCCTTGGCGGCAAGCGGAAGCTGGATGCGGGGCTTGCCAGGGAGGTTATCGACCGGAACCTGGCCAAACCGCTGGGCATCTCCGCGGAGGCATGCGGTCGGCTGATCACGGAAGCCATGGAGGATATTTGCGCCGGGGACCTGGTTAACCTGATAAAGGACCGGGGCTCCAATGCGGCCGATTTCGTCCTCTTTTCTTTCGGAGGGGCGGGGGGTCTCTATTGCTGCGGGATCGCCGACAAGGCGGGCATCCCCAGGATTTATTGCTTCAGCTTCAGCTCGGTTTTCAGCGCTTTTGGTTCCTCGTGCGCCGATGTCCTCCATGCCTACGAATCTCCAGTGAGGCTGTCCCTCAAGCGCCAAGGCAACCAATCACAAATACAGGGTTTTAATAAAGTAGTCAAAGGTTTGATGGACTCGGTGCTGATGGATATGAGGGGGGAGGGGTTCCCGCCGGAAAAAGTCTCTTTTTCCCTGGAGCTTGAAGCTGCCTCAAACGGCGCCGCCGCGGTGGTGGAATCCCCGGTGACTCTGCTTGAGGGGCCGCAGGACGTCAGCCGGATCCTCGATGTTTTCGCCGGGCAGAACAATACCGGCCGTATCGACGAACTGACAATCAACCTTCTACGTTTGCGGGCAACCAGCACCACCGCCCATCCGGAACTGGCCAGGCATGAATTTACCGGCGAGAGCCCGGAGAAAGCCCTGAAGGGCTACCGGGACGTCTACTGGAAGGACGGCTTCACCCGCACGGCCATCTACCAGCAACCGGAGCTGGCCTGCGGCAACGTCATAAAGGGGCCGGCGATCATCGAGAGCGACGATACGACGATATTGATACCCCGGGGTAAAAAGTACACCGTAGATAATTATTTGAACGGGGTCATAGAGTCGGCCTGAAAGGAGGAACGATGGGTACCAAGAGGCAGATAACGGAATACCTGGACATCGACCTGGAAAAAGAGCTCTGGTGCTGTAACCGCTGCGGATACGAGCTCATCTCCGCCAGGGAAAATTACAAGAAAGGTTGCCGGGTCTATATCAGGAAAGACCTGGATACGATATACAACTCGCCCGTAAAGGGACCTTTCAGTTTTGCCCCGGAAGCCACGTGGGCGATGCTGGTGGAGTTCTACTGTCCCGGCTGCGGCGTCATGGTGGAAAACGAAATGCTGCCACCGGGCCACCCGGTCACTCACGACATCGAACTGGATATCGACGCGCTGAAAGAAAAGTACCTGACGTCTGGAGTGGACAAGCAGGTCAAGAAATAAGTATCAGGCAGGTGCATGAATGAAGGTCTCACTCGACGTAGATATCGGCGGAACGTTTACCGACCTTTTCCTGAGCTATGACGGAAAAACCGTCTTTACCAAAACGCCGACCACCGGCTATAACCTGTCGGTCGGCTTCATGCGGGCGGTGAAAGATGCCGCGGCCATACTCGGCATATCCGTCAAGGAACTCCTGGGCAGCACCGAGGTGGTCCGCTATTCCACGACCATCGCCATGAACACGCTGCTGCAGAGGACCGGCCCCAGGCTGGCGCTGATCACCACGGAAGGTTTTGAAGATATCGTGCCCATCGGCAAGGGAGCCTCGTGGGCCGACCAGCTGACTTTCCGGGAAATCAGGAACCTGGCGCGCATCAGCAAGCCCGAGCCCCTCATCTCCCGGGAAATGACGGTTGGCGTCAAGGAAAGGGTCAACTCCCGGGGGGAGATAATCAGGCCCCTGGACGAGGAGGATTTTCTGGAAAAGCTGCAGCACATGGTGGACCGGGGCGCCAGGGGATTCGTCGTCAGCCTGCTCTTCTCATACGCGAATCCCAGCCATGAAAGGCGCATCGCCGAGATCATCCGCAAAGAGTACCCGGACTTTTACCTGGGGGCCATGCCCGTGGTGCTTTCATCCGAGGTGACGCCGAAGCAGAACGAATATACACGCACCGTGACCACCATATTGAACGCCTATCTGCACTATTCCATGTGGGAACAGATATCCGGCACGGGCGACGAACTCCGTAACTCCGGCTACGAAAAGACCATCATGATGGTGCATAACAGCGGCGGCATGGCCGAGGTTTTCCGCACGGCGGCCATCCAGACCTTCAACGGAGGACCGGTAGCCGGACTCATCGGCGGGGCGAACGTCGGCAGGATGCTGGGGTACGATAACATCGTCGTCAGCGACATGGGCGGCACCAGTTTCGACCTGGGCTTGATCGTCGCCGGCAGCAGCCGGTTCTACCAATACCATCCCCTCATCGACCGCTGGTGGGTGGATATGACCGTCCTGGAGACAAGGTCGATCGGGGCCGGCGGCGGCTCGATCGCCTCCCTGAACCCGGTCATGGGCAATCGATTGGAGGTGGGGCCACGGGGAGCCGGTTCCATGCCGGGGCCGGCCTCTTATAACCTGGGCGGCACCGAGCCAACCGTAACGGACGCCGATATCGTGCTGGGCTATATCAACCCCGATTACTATCACGGTGGGCGTATGAAGCTGGATAAAAGCAAGGCGATAGCGGCCATCAGGGAAAAAATCGCCGGGCCCCTGGGCACTAAAGTGGAGGAGGCGGCGCTGCTGATTAAAAAAATCGTCGACGCCAACATGGGAGACACCATCGCCAAGGAGACGTTCCTGCGGGGATTCAAGCCCAGCGACTTCATACTTTTTGCCTTCGGCGGGGCCGGGCCGACCCACTGCTGCTCGTACGGGCCATATGCCGGGATCAGTAAAATCGTCGTCTTCCCGTTCTCGCCGGTATTTTGCGCCTTCGGCTCGAGCACCATGGATATCCTGCATCTCTACGAGCAATCGCTCCGCCTGCCTTTGCTCGCCCCGGTGACGATGAAGCCTTTCGAAGACTATGACGTCTTCAATAAAGCTGTAAAAAGCCTGCAGGAAAGAGCCACCAAGGATATTACCAACGAGGGCTTTTCTCCCGACGCCATCAGGTTCGGCCTGGAGATAGAAGCCAAATACGGAGGCCAGCTCAACATCCTCCGTTTCACGTCGCCGCTACTGCAAATCGGGGCCGCCGATGACGTCAGGGCAATATATCGATCTTTCGAAGAAGAATACTGCCGCGTTTATAACCGCATCTCGGCTTACCCCCAGGGGGGCGTGGATATGCTTAACCTGATATTACGCGCCACCGTGGACCACCCCAAACCGAAGCTGCCAACCTATCCGAAAGCCGGAGAGACCCCTGACCCCGCAGCATTGAAAGGTCAACGGGACGCTTACTGGATTGAATACGGAGAGTTCCGCCCGACTCCTGTTTATGACGCCAGGGCGCTGAAGCACGGTAATTTCATCAAGGGACCGGCGATCATCGAAGCCGAGGACACCACTATCGTGCTGACGCCGGTATTCAAGCTTTCGGTAGACAAATACCAGAATTTCATCATGGAAAAGATCTAGAGAAGGGGGAGGGATATGAGACCTGATCCGCAAAAACTCCTAGAATGGATAAAGCCCAGTCCAGCGACGGACAAAGACCTGGAATGCCTTAAATTGCTGCAACCCGGCGATTACGAAATATATACCGAGAAGCTCAACAGCTTCCTGCTCGAGTCCAAGGAGGTCTTTATCAAGCTGGGTGTGAGCAGCATGCTCCGGTCCGGGGACGTCGTTACCGGTATTTATACCCCGAAAGGCGACATGGTGGCCGCCTGGTGCGGCACTTATCTCCACGCCGTCGTCGGGCAACTACCGATAAAATATGTGGCCGAGACGTGGCTCAAAGACCCGACGGTAGGATGCAAGGACGGCGATATCTTTTACTGTTCCGATCCGCTTTACGGCGGCATCCATAACTGCGACCAGATCGT
>DAIQQC010000059.1:0-6730 GCA_036787005.1 Dehalococcoidales bacterium
TACATCCCGTAGTCGCCCATCCCCCCCATGCCACCCGCCCCGCCCGGCATCGCCGCCGCCTCTTTCTTCTCGGGTATATCAGCAACCAGCGATTCCGTCACCAGCACCATGACCGCGATGCTGGCCGCGTTCTCCAGGCCCACCCTGACTACCTTGGTCGGGTCGATGATGCCCTTCGCTACCATGTCCCCGAACTCGTCGTTCTCGGCGTCGTACCCGAAGCCCTTCTTGCCCCGCTTCACGGTATCGATGATTACCGATCCGTCCTTGCCGGCATTGGTGGCTATCCAGCGCAGGGGCTCGGTGACCGCCTTGCGGATGATGTCCACGCCCGTCGCTTCATCACCGGGCAGGTCCAGTTTGTCGAGCACCGGCAGCGCGCTCAGCAGGCCGACTCCCCCTCCGGGCAGAATGCCCTCTTCGACGGCGGCGCGGACCGCCGATAGGGAGTCTTCCACGCGGTGTTTTTTCTCTTTAAGCTCGGTCTCGGTAGCGGCGCCCACTTTAATGACGGCTACGCCGCCCACCAGCTTGGCCTGCCTCTCCTGGAGCTTCTCTTTATCGAAGTCGGACGTGGTCTCTTCTATCTGGGCCTTGATCTGCTTGATTCGCCCTTTGATCTCTTCCTCGGAGCCCTTGCCCTCGACGATGGTGGTGTTGTCCTTGTCCGAGGTGACCCGCCGCGCGCGGCCGAGGTCTTCCACCGTCACCGAGTCGAGCTTCCGGCCGACCTCTTCCGAGATGACCTTGCCGCCGGTGAGGATGGCCATA
Organism: Dehalococcoidales bacterium; assembly: GCA_036787005.1. Taxonomy (GTDB): domain Bacteria; phylum Chloroflexota; class Dehalococcoidia; order Dehalococcoidales; family RBG-16-60-22; genus JBFYTX01. The sequence goes on from DAIQQC010000059.1 coordinate 772, forward strand.
TCTTCCAGCATCGCTTTCCGCCTGTCCCCGAAGCCGGGGGCTTTGACCCCCAGGACGTTGATCGTGCCGCGCAGTTTGTTGACCACCAGTGTGGCCAGCGCTTCCCCGTCCACGTCTTCCGCGACGATGAGCAGGTTCTTGGACACTTGTAGTATCTTCTCCAGCGCGGGCAGGATGTCCGCCACGGCTGAGATCTTCTTATCGGTAATGAGGATATACGGGTCTTCGATGACCGCTTCCATTCTCTCGGCGTTGGTGACGAAATAGGGGCTGATGTAACCGCGGTCGAACTGCATGCCTTCGACGTACTCTATCTCGTACTTGGTGCCCTTGGACTCTTCAACGGTGATGACGCCGTCCTTGCCGACCTTCTCCATGACCTCGGCCAGCAGGTCGCCGATTTCCTTGTCCTTGGCGGTAATGGTGCCCACCTGGGCGATCTGCGCCTTGTCCTTGACCTCCGTCGAGGATTTCTTGAGCTGCTCGACGATTACCGCCACGGCTTTCTGGATGCCCCTCTTGAGGGACAGCGAATCGGCCCCGGCCGCGATGTTCTTGAACCCGCCGTTAATGATCGCGTGCGCCAGGATAGTGCTGGTGGTCGTGCCGTCGCCGCAGGCGTCGTTGGTCTTGCTGGCGGCCTCTTTAACGAGCTGCGCGCCCATGTTCTCGAACGCGTCCGGCAGCTCGATGTCCTTGGCGATGGTCACCCCGTCGTCAATGACCGAGGGCGCCCCCCATTTCTTATCGAGCGCCACGCAGTGCCCTTTCGGCCCCAGGGTCACCTTCACCGCGTCCGCCAGGGCGTCTATCCCTTTCTTCAGCGCGTGCCGTGCGTCTTCCCCGAAGATTATCTGTTTGGCCATATTTCTTCCTCCTTGTCCTTCCTCTTTGAGGGCTACTTGCCCTTCTTGGCTAAAATATCGCTCTCGCGCAGGATGATGAGCTCTACCTCATCGACCTTTATTTCGGTGCCGCCGTATTTGGCGTAAATGACGCGGTCCCCAACCTTGAGGTCCATGGGTATTCTCTGGCCGTCCTCGTTCAGTTTCCCCGGCCCCACCGCCATGATTTCCCCCTCCTGTGGCTTTTCTTTGGCTGTGTCCGGCAGGTAGATCCCGGATTTGGTCTTCTCTTCCTTCTCGCTCGGTTTTACCAGTACTCGGTCAGCCAGTGGCTGTAGTTTAGCTGCCATTGAGATTCCTCCTTCCTTTTATTAACAGCTGAATAGCCTGATGACATCATTTAGCACTCTCCCCATGAGAGTGCTAACATCATTATCATACCGCAGTTAAGGCATCAGCGCAACTTAAGGTAGGGTTTGATATTGACATCCATAGCCGATAGGCTCATTATATCTCGTATTATCTCTCGATATCTCCATAATATAGCCTGGCCAAGCCCAGAATTTTAATCATTCTTTTCTCCGGTTTGGTACTTTTCATGACCTTACATGACCCCTTTAATATTCCTCTATTGACGCCTTACACGATATCGTTTAAAATCAGGGCGTGAAAAAGAAGCCGACCGTCGTTAAAAAACAATGGGACGGGGAAAGCATCCAGTCCCTGCGCCGGCATCTTGGGATGACGCAGCAAGAGCTTTCGGAAAAGCTCGGCACGCGGCAGCAGACCATCAGCGAGTGGGAGACCGGGATGTACCGGCCGCGCGGGACCTCGGCCACCCTGCTTTCCTTTATCGCCGAGCAGGCTAAATTCAAATACCGGGCCGGGCCGGCGGAAAAGAAACCTTGACATCCTACACGTTACCGTGTATAATCTCCCTGGATTAACCCTCGAACACTCCGGTTTCTTATGAAGAGGCGCCTTCATGACCTCCATATTCCCCGAGAGCCGCGTCGTCAGGATCTGGCAGGACTGCCTGGTGGGAAGGACCGACCTGGTCACCGCAGAGGAAGGGCCGGTCGAGATAGTCTACCCCGGCCGTCCCAACGATGACCGCGGCGCCGACTTAAAAGACTGCGTTATCGCCGTCGGCCGGTGTCTCCGCAGAGGTGATGTCGAGGTTCACGTTAAATCCTCCAGCTGGTGGGGGCACGGCCATCACCAGGACCCTATCTATAATCGCGTGATCCTGCATGTCGTCTATCAGCGTGATACCGACAGGACAGTGGTCCGTCAGGACGGCGGCGCGGTGCCGACGCTGGCATTAGAGGGCTACATCGCCGGCGCGGCCAGGCGGCGGGCGGCGTTTTCTCCTTCTAACCTTCGGCCGCTGCCCTGCCGCGCCGCGCCTAGCCGCCGCGGTGACGGTTTTGTCGGCGGCGTCCTGGACGGCGCCGGAGACCTGAGGCTTGCCGCCAGGGTCGATGAATTCCGGGCGGCGCTGGCCCGGCTCGGGGCCGGGCAGGCCTTGTATGAGGGCATCATGGGGGCGCTGGGCTACGTAAAAAACAAGGCGCCTATGCTGGAGCTGGCCCACCGCCTGCCGTTATCGCGGCTAACAGAGGCAACCCCGGCGGGATCCCCGGACGGTGAATGCCTGGCGAGGTATCAGGCGCTCCTGCTGGGAACGGCCGGCCTGCTGCCTCCGGTTTCTGACGGCTGGGCCGGGCGCTTGAGACAGCTCTGGGGGTCTCACGGGGTGGCTGAAACGATGGATCCAGGTGACTGGCGTTCGTTCAAGGTCAGGCCGGGCAACCTGCCCCGTCGCCGCCTCGCCGCCATGAGTTACCTGCTGTTACGCTATCGCGATGAAGGTCTGCTGGCCGGCCTCGGCCGGGCCCTGGAAAACTCCACTTCTGAAAATACCAGAAACCGGTTGGAGGGTTCGTTAGTGGTTGCGGCGTCGGATTATTGGGCAGAGAACCTGGACTTCGGCCTGCCCGCCCGCGGTCCTGTACCGGCCCTTCTCGGGGCGGACCGGGCTAGTATTATTATCGTTAATGTGTTGCTGCCTTTTGTTGCCGCCTGGGGACGCCCGGCGCTGGCTGAAAAGGCTGCGGAGACATATCGTCGTTATCCCGCTTTGGCGGAAAACGCCCCGGAAAGACATATGCGCCACCAGCTTGGCGCAAACCGTCTGGTGGTGAATTCGGTCCGCCGGCAGCAGGGACTGCTGCACGTCTTTAAGACCTTTTGCGTGCAGGGTAAATGTCCTGAATGCCCCCTCGGCGGTTGATGGGCTTTTAGTTCCCGCTTGAACGTCCGATTATAAAACAGTAAAGTAATAGTAGAGGGCTTTATGATTGACGCCAGGCTGGTTGAAAAACTGCGCCGCATCGCCGGCAGGGAGAACGTCCTCACCTCCCCCGAGGAGATGGTCGCTTATTCTTATGACGGCACCAACACCTGGTCGCACCGGCCGGACGTCGTTGTTCTTCCTCGAAGTGCTGAGCATATCTCGGACATACTGAAACTGGCTAATGAAAACGCGGTTCCCGTCACGCCCCGCGGCGGTGGCACTAACGTCAGCGGCGGCTCCGTCCCTATCCGGGGCGGCATCGTCCTGTGCACCACCCGTATGGACCGCATCCTCGATATCAACAAGACCAACCTGAACGCCACCGTCGAGCCCGGCGTAGTGTTGCAGGACTTCCAGTCGGCTTTAGCTAAGGAAGGCCTGTTCTTCCCGCCGGACCCGCAGTCCTTCGCCGGCTGCACCATGGGTGGCGTGGTGGCGGAGAACTCCGGCGGCCCTTCCTGCCTGAAGTACGGCGTTACCAAGCAGTATGTCCTCGGCCTGGAGGTAGTGCTGGCCGACGGCCGTATCATGAAGCTGGGCGGGCTGACCCCCAAGAACCGTACCGGCTACGAGTTGATGATGCTTTTTACCGGCTCGGAGGGCACGCTGGGCGTGATCACCAAAATTACTTTACGCCTTCTCCCCGCCCTGCCCGCCGGCCGGACCATCGTGGCGGTCTTTCGCGACGTCGCCGTGGCCGGCGAGACCGTGACCTCTATCATCGCCTCGGGCGTCCTGCCCTCCAAGGTCGAGTTCGTTGATAACTGGACCTTCGCCAAGTTCCGCGGGCTCCTGCCCGATGACGTCCTGGATAGTTCTCAAGTAATCCTGCTCATCCAGGTCGATGGCCTCCCCGAGACCGTCGCCGCCGAGACGCAGCAGGTCGTGGATATCTGTGAACGCACCTCTACCCGGGTCAGGGTGGCGGCGGATAAAGCCGAGGCCGAGCGCTACTGGCTGGCGCGCAAGTCCCACTTCTCCGATATCTCTTCGCGCGCCCATACCATCGTTAACGAGGACGTTTCCGTCCCGCGCGATAAGATTGCCGACTTTATCAAGCTGAGCCAGGCCAGCGCCCGCCGCCACGACGTGCCTATCAGCTTCGCCGGCCATGTAGGCGACGGTAATTTCCATCCCGTCGTCCTTACCGATAACCGCGATAAGGAGCATTACGCCCGCGCCCTGGCCTGTGTCGATGAGATCATCGAGGTCGCCCTGTCTCTGGGCGGCGTCCTCTCCGGCGAGCACGGCATCGGCCTGGAAAAGCAGCGCTTCCTGAAGAAGGCCATGGACCCCGTCGCCATCGAAGTCATGAAGAAGATCAAGGATGTGCTCGATCCCCGCCATATCCTCAACCCCGGCAAGATCTGGGAAGACACGGAAGCATGAGCAATCCCATATTGTCATCCCGGCGAAAGTCGGAATCCATACTAATTGTCATTCTGAGCGTAGCGAAGAATCTCGGGGATGGGGGCGCGACATGAAAACCATTCCCGTTTTTACTCAGGTAGAAAAGTTCAAAGCCGAGCTCGACCGCTGTACTAAATGCGGCTTCTGTATGTCCGCCTGCCCCGTCTACCGCGAGGAGCGCGTCGAGTCCTCGGTGGCCCGCGGCAAGGTCATGCTCGTCCGCGCCTTATTGGACTCTGGCCTCGCCCTTACCGACGAGATGGCGGTGCAGCTTAATCGTTGCACCCTGTGCCGTACCTGCGCCACGAACTGCCCCGCCGCCGCCGAGGTCCCTGCCATCGTGGCCGCCGCCCGCGCCGATAAGGTCGCCAGGAAAGGTGTGCCTTTTCCCTATAATCTGATTTTCCGCTGGCTGCTGCCGCGGCGCCGACTCTTCGGCTGGACGGTGCGTTTCGCTTCGTGGTTTCAGGGTATATTCCTCCCTAAAACCGAGGGCACGGTACGCCACCTCTCCTTTTTCCTCTCCGCCCTCGGTAAAGGACGGCATATCCCGCAGATCGCCCCGCGCTTCCTGCGCCAGTCCGTCCCGGAAATTAACCCGCCCCCGGCCGGCGCCCCCGTAAAATACGCCGTCGGCTATTTCACCGGCTGCATGACGGACTTCGTCTTTCCTGAACTGGGCAAAAAGATCATCGGTTTCCTGGCGAAGAACGGCGTCGAGGTGCATGTGCCGCGCGCCCAGGGCTGCTGCGGCGCCCCGGTCTTTCTTGGCGCTGGCGACTTTAAGACTGGCCGCCGCTTCGCCGATGCCAACGTAAAGGCCTTTAAAGATGTGGCGTATATCGTTACCGACTGCGCTACCTGCGCCTCGGCGATGAAGGACTACGTTAAATATTTAGCGGATACCGAAGCAAGAAAGAAATCATATCAGGAGTTCGCCGCTAAGATCAAGGATATCACCGAGTTCCTGGTGGATATTTTAAAGCTGCCTCCCTCCGCCTACCGCGCCGCCGCGGAGTTTCGCGGCAAGACCGTTACCTGGCACGAGCCGTGCCACCTCGGGCGCTACCTGGGCGTTAAAGAGCAGCCGCGCTTTATTTTAAAGTCGTTAGCGGATATCAATTATGTGGAGATGCCCGGCGCCGATATCTGTTGCGGTATGGCCGGGACTTTCAGTATCCATTTTTACGAGCTTTCTCAGAAGATCGCCGCCCGTAAGGTCGATTCTATCCTGGGCACGGGCGCGGACGTCGTCGTTACCGATTGCCCCGGCTGTGAGATACAGCTTATCGATGGCCTTACCCGGCGCGGCCAGCCCGTTGGCGTCAGGCACATCATGGAGCTT
>DAIQQC010000059.1:6830-10083 GCA_036787005.1 Dehalococcoidales bacterium
ACGATGACCGTGCCCTTCATTTCCGGATGGATGGAGCAGTGGTAAGGGAAAGTGCCTGCGGTACTAAAATTGCGGCTGAAGGCGCCGCCGCTGCCGAGCGTCCCGCTACTGAATGCCCCCGTATCCGATATTACCGTATGGGCGGTCGTATCATTGTTGGTCCAGGTCACCGTGGTGCCGACTGAAACCGTGATTGTCGCCGGCGAGAAAGCCATGTTCTGGATGGACACCGCGTTGCCCTGGGTCTGTGTCGGCGTTGTCGTTGGTGTCGTCGTCTGGTATGACGTCCCGCAGGAAACGGCCCCCAGCAGTCCCGCGATGATAACTGTGCACGATAGTGTTAAAAAGATGATTCTCTTCATAACGGGCCTCCCCGATATCACGTAACGTAATGGGATTATTTGATCCGTTTCTCCGCGGCGCTCCAGTTGATGTTCTTGAAGAACGCCCCGATGTAGTCCGCCTTCTTCAGCCCGTAGTCGAGCATATACGCGTGCTCGAAGACGTCCATGATCAGGATCGGCTGGCAGCCCGCCAGGTGGCCGCCGTCGTGCTCGTTGATCCATACGTTGCAAAGCTGGCAACTGGGGACGTCATAATATAACACCACCCAGCCTATGCCCCGCATCGACCCCGTCGCCTTGAAGTCCTGCTCCCAGGCTTCGTAGCTCCCGAAGGACGTCTCCATCAGCTTCCCCAGCACTCCCGTCTTCGCCAGGCGGGTCTTGCCCCCCAGGTTTTCGAAGTACAATTCGTGCAGTCTCATCCCGTCGAACTCCCACCCGACCCGCCGCTTGAGCTCGGCGTATTCGGGGCTGGCGGTCTTGCCTTCCTTGAGCATCGTCGCCAGGGCGTCCGTGACTTTATTGGTGTTGGTCACGTACCCCTGGTAGAGCGTAAAATGGTTTTTCAGCAGCGTCTCGCTGAATCCCTCCATGCCGGTGAGCTTGCTGTAGTCTTTCGCGGTGAAAGCCATGATGATACTCCTTTATCTGTGATTTAAGGTTGATATCGCCGCCGTCCTGGGCATAATTACTATATTTTCCCCATGAACTCCTCGGTCTGGTAGTCCCACTCCCGGGATTCCACGTCTACCGTGGTGCCCTTCTTTTCCGCCGCGGTAGTAACGTACACCCCGCCGCCGCCCCCCTCGAAGGTGACGCAGCAGTCGTCCTTTTCCGTGATCTTCAGGCCGTAGCCCTCCGGTCCATAGAACTTCACGGCGCGTTTGAGGACCTCTTCGGGACTGTGGCTGGATTTTTTAGAAAGTTTCAGCATGATTTCTCTCCTTTCGCTTTATTTTTAAGCCAGGTGATTTTCTTTATGCTTTTGCGCGATGGTCGCCGCCAGCTTGTCGAGCGCCAGCCAGTCGGCCTCTTTGGGCGCGCCCTGGATATAGACCGGCGGCAGTATCTCTACTTTAAGCTGTGGTATCATGGCCGCTATCTGTTCTACGGCCCTGCCGCCCCACCCGTAAGAACCGATGACCGAGGCGAACTTGGCCTTGGGCCGCAGGGCGTTGGCCAGCAGCGCCGCGTAGGCCACCGTCGGGTGCGGGCCGGCCATCACGGTCGGCGTGCCGATGACGATGGTGGCGGCGTCCACCAGCGCGCCGGCCAGCTTGCCGATATCGCTCGCGGCCAGGTCGAACTGCTTTACCGTCACCCCCTGCCGCGTCAACGCCTCTACCAGGTAGGCGACCATTTTTCGCGTGATGCCGTGCATGGAGATGTAGGGAATTACTACGATATTTCCCGGCTCGTCGAAGGCCCAGCTGCGGTAGGCCTTGATGATGAGATCCGGCTTATTATGGATCGGCCCGTGGCTGGGCGCGATGATGTCGAACATATAATCCTTGATTTTATCCAGGTTTTTCTGTATCGGCAGGCGGAAAGGCATCATGATCTCCGCCCAGTATCTCCTGGCGGCCTCGTATTCCTGGCCTTCGTCTTTCACGTAGAGGTCGGTGGTGGCGATATGCGACCCGAAGAAATCGCACGGGAAGAGGATTTTATCTTCCCGCAGGTAGGTCAGCATCGTCTCCGGCCAGTGCACCCATGGGGCGTGGATGAACTCCAGTGTCCGGTCGCCCAGCGAGATCGTCTCTTTATCTTCGACGGTCTTGAACCTCCCGTCGGCTACCCCGAACCGGTCGATGAGCATCCCTTTGCACTTGGCCGTGCACACGGCGATTGCTTCCGGGTATTTCGTTAAAATTTCAACGATACTGCCGGAGTGGTCTGGCTCGGCGTGGTTGAAAATGACGTAATCGATTTTTGTTACGTCCAGCTGGTCGAGGTTGTTGATCAGTACGTCCTTCATCGGCGGGTCGACCGTGTCGATCAGGGCGGTTTTCTGACTGCCCTTGACCAGGTAGGCGTTATAGCTCGTGCCGTCCGGCAGCGGTATCAGGGAGTCGAACAGTCTCCGGTCCCAGTCTACCGCGCCCACGCTGTAAATGCCTTTCTTGATTTCTCTGGGTTTGAGGTCGCCAGCGTGCTTTAACATGTCCATCCTCCACTCACCGGGGGTGTTTAGTAATATATATTCAACCATTTAGCTGTATCTACCGCAAAGACAAAAGTCACAAACTTCATCTTCTCTTGGCAAAAGGCCGGCGATATCGGCTAAAATAGATAGGATGGTCCGGGTTGGCATTTGCCCGGCCGGAGGAGGAAATAATGAACAAATCGATAAAGGGCACCCGTACGGAACAGAATCTCCTGGCCGCGTTTGCCGGGGAGTCGCAGGCGAGGAACCGCTACACGTTTTTTGCCAACGTCGCGCGTAAGGAGGGCTACGAGCAGATTGCCAACATCTTCACCGAAACCGCCGGTAACGAGAAAGAGCACGCGGAGATCTTTTTCAAGTACCTGGAAGGTGGCGATGTTGAGATCAACGCTAAGTATCCCGCGGGGGTCATCGGCAACACCTTCCAGAACCTGGAGGCGGCCGCCGCCGGCGAGAAAATGGAGTGGAGCGAACTCTACGCGGACATGCGGAAAATCGCCGCGGAGGAGGGCTTTGCCGCTGTCGCGACCTCTTTCAAAGAAATTTCTGAGGTCGAAGAGTTCCACGAAAAGCGCTATCGCAAGCTGGCTAAAAACGTGGCTTCCGGCGAAGTGTTTAAAAAGAAGACAGTGGTGAGGTGGCACTGCACCAACTGCGGCTATATCCACGAAGGGACTGAACCGCCGAAGGTATGCCCGGCCTGCAAGCACGCCCAGGCTTACTATGAGCTGCTGGCCGAAAA
>DAIQQC010000060.1:0-5188 GCA_036787005.1 Dehalococcoidales bacterium
TTTTCCGCCGGCGTATTTGATACCGCCCGTCCCCGGGTGATGGTCGATGTCCATGAAGCTGTACTGGAACTGGCATAATGTCCAGCCGTGGTAAGCGTCCGCGATGGTCCTCAGGGTCTGGAAATCGTCGTGGAAAGCAAAGCCGGGGTGTCCCAGGCGACCTTTGGAGATAGCTGCTTCGATCCATCGGAAAACCTCGCTCGCTGGCAGCTCCGGCCAGGTCTGCCGGTCCAGCGCCGCGATGAGAAAAAAGTCCAGCCTGTCCGTCTGTAGCTGCTTTAGTAGTTTATCCAGGAAGCGCTCGATGTCCCGGTCTGAATTTATCAGCGGCGCGGGCAGGCCGGCGGCTATCTTTATCTTCTCCCGGTAGCCGTCCTTGAGCGCCCGGCCGACGCAGGCGGTAATTTGTTCACGCCGCTTGGCGTCGTAAACGTAAGGCAGGTCGAGGTAGTTAACGCCGCAATCGATGGCGCGGCGTATCAGCTTGATGACTCCGGCTTCGTTGAGACCGGCCGCGTCCCCGCCTGTCCCGGGCAGGCGCCCGGTGCCAAAGCCCAGCGCCGAGACCTGCCAGTCCAGCCGGCCGAACTTGCGGTAATTTATTTACTTGCTCCTCGGGTTATTTGGCCTCCACCCAGGGCGAGGCGTGCTCGCCGCTGAGGCAGATGACGATGAATCCGTAGGGCTTGTCGCACCACCGGGTGATGAGCGGGAGGTGGGGAAACGCCGCCGGGCAGATGCCGATGGTTGGGGTATTGAAGATATGTCTTTCGTAGTCTTTGCCCATGCCCAGCTCCAGCTCGGCTCCCAGGAAGCCAAGGTTGTCGGGGTCGAGACCGAGGAAGCACAGTATCTCCGCCTCGGGATGGTAGTGCGCTTCGCCGCCGCGGTGCCATTTGCCGTTCTGGCTGTAGAATCCCCAGGTGAAATTGACGTCGAAGCCTTCCAGGTCGGAGCCGTACAGCCACACTATCTGGTCGCCGTTGCCCGGCCCCACCCCGAACTTGGCCGGCCGCATGATGCCGTCTTTGCCGATGACGTTAGAAAGGCGGTCGGTAGCGCTGGCAGGAGGGGCGGCGGTAATCATTTTTTTGATAAGCCGGTTGTATTTGGTGCCCTTGGCCGGCTTGCCGGTTTTCTTTAGCGCCTGGGCTTTATAGGCATCTCCCAGCCCGATGGTGTAGTGGACGATGGGCCTTTCGAGGCTCTTCACGGTGACCGGGCCGTGCGGCGTCCCCTTGGGGACAAGCACGCAGGAAGGTTCGGTAAAGGTATGCACCTCCCGTTCCTCGCCCAGCTCTACCGAGACCTCGGCGCCGAGGTGGAGGATGCTGGATAGGTCTGTCCCTTCGAAGACGAGGATTTCGTCGTAGGGATGCACCAGCGCGCCTTCCAGCGGGTGAAAGGTGCTCGGCTTCTTGACGAACCCGAAGGAAAACTGGGCGTTGAACCCCTCCATGTCCTTGGCTTCCATCCAGATGCGCGGCTCGGCGTAGAGCCCCTTGGGCGGGTCTTTGACCGCCGCCGGTTTTATCAGGTGGGCATATTCTTTTTTAACAGCCATGATGTGACCTCCTTAAAAACGTTCCGCCGGACTTTCGCCCTAAAGCTTAACAGAAGCCCTTATTCCGGTCAAGGTAATTTTAAGCGCTCAGGTACATCAATATCGCCCCGCAGGCGGCTACGTTCAACGACTCCGCCTTTTCCCTGTCCACCGGGATGCGCAGGCGGTAATCAGCCGTGTCCAGCAGAGGCCTGGAGAGCCCGGCGGCCTCGTTCCCCAGCGCCAGCAGGAGCTTTTCCCGGCCGCGCAGGACTTCCGGCCCGGTGTCGCCGGCGAGGTCGGCGGCCACCAGCGGATAGTTTTTGTTTTTCAATTCCTCTGCCATTTCCAGGTAATCTTTGGTGCGGCGCAGCCAGACCGACAATATTGAACCGGCCGTCGCCTGCACGCACTTGGGTGAAAGCGGGTCGGCCCCGTTTTCCGTCATAATGATGCCGCTGAAGTCGAACGCGGCTGCCGTGCGGATGAGGGTGCCGGTGTTGCCGGGGTCCTGGATGTCCTCCAGCAGCAGGATTTTGTCGCCGGTGTCCCCGGGTAGACGGGTGGTATAGACATCGGCCGGCAGGCGGACGACCGCCAGGATGCCCTGCGGCGTCTGGTTGCTGCTGACGTACTGGAACTGGCTTGAGGTAACCAATCGCGCCGGATACTTGCGGAAAAAAGGCGGCGGCTCATCTACCGCCAGTATCTCTATGATTGCGTCCGGATGGCCGGTGGCGACCTGCCGTATCGCTTTGTCCCCCTCCACGATGAACGCCCCGGCTTCGAGCCGGTCCTTCTTGTCCGCCAGCTCCCGGTACCATTTGAGAGGTTTCTGTCGCGCTTGCATGTTCGGTCCTTTTATAGCAGTAACGGGCTCCGTAGTCAAACGAAGCCCGTTTTCTTTCTGTTGCGCGCCGCCTGGAGATTTGAGATTATTCGTTGAGGGCTTTGGCCGTCTGGATCTCTTTTACCAGGTCCTCGATGGTGATGGCCGCCAGCGTCAGGGGCAGCAGGGTTCCCCGGGAGCCCAGCGCGGAGGCCACCCTGGCGATCACGGAGTTATTGGGCGCTTCGAGGATATTGACGAAGTCGTACTCGCCCAGTAAAGCATACTGGGATAGCACTTTGGCTCCCATGTCCTCGACTTCCTGGTTTACTTCCCAGATTCTACCGGGATTACGCATTATACTCTTTCTGCCGATATCGGTTAGCTTGGTCAACATGACATAATATGGCATCTTTTTTACCCCCTAAATAAATAAAGACCTTTCGGGTCGATTGATGGATTTATCTTACACCAATGCCTGGTAGCTGTCAATGCCTTTTAACCGTCATCGGTATGCCGGCCACCATTAGTATGACCTCGTCGGCGCGTTCGGCCAGCATCTGGTTGGCCCTGCCCAGCAAATCGCGGTAGAGCCGGCTGATCTCATCTCCCGGCACGATGCCCAGGCCGACCTCGTTGGTGACGACGATGAACCGCGCGGCGGAGCGTTCCGCGCACTTTAACAGCCCGTTGATTTCCGCCTCGGTAGCTTTCTCCAGCGTATCGGCGTCCGCCCCTTTGCGCTGCTGGAAAACGTTACTGACCAGTAAAGTGATGCAGTCGATAATTACCGTCGGTACCTGGACGGTATTGCCGGTAATCGCACTGCCGATACCGGTCGTGACCTCCAGCGTCGTCCAGCCGGCCGGCCGGTTTTTACGGTGCGCCTCGATGCGCCTTTTCATCTCCGCGTCCCCGGCCTCGGCCGTAGCCACGAAAAGTGCCGGTCCGCCCGCTTTTTTTGCCATCTCCTGCGCCAGGCGGCTCTTACCGCTGCGGGCGCCGCCGGTAATAAGGGTGAGTTTCAAATCCGCCCTCCGTTCATCTCGTTAAACCGGGCGCTACAGTAACAATGATGATGACCACTAATAGCGCCGCTACCTCCGCCGCTTCGTTAATCGCCCCGTAATTGTCCCCGGTCAGCCCGGCGAACTTGTATCTAAAATACAGTGCCAGTATCGTTGTAATAATAAAAATCCCCGGTATCAGCAGCAGTCCCGTGTAAGAAAACAGCAGGGTGAGAGCGGCGGCAATCGCGACCGTGATGATAGTGGCCATCGTAAACTGCGGCCATCGCGTCGCCTTCTTATAGTTAGCTCCCAGTCCTTCAGGCCGGGCATAAGGATAAGCGAAAATGGCGTAGACCATCGCCCATCGGCTTATCACCGGAAAAATTAATAGCACGGCGGTCATTAGATAATCGGGGATACTGTTCAGTGAGACGTATTTGACCAGCAGCAGCAGCGCCACGCCGACCACCCCGAAAGCCCCCGTCCGGCTGTCCCGCATTACCCGCCACCTCTCCTCGACCGTCTTGTGGCCGGCGATGCCGTCGCAGGTGTCCGCCAGGCCGTCGAGGTGCATCGCCCCGGTAATGACCACCAGCGCTACTATCAGCAGGGCGTTGACGACGGCGGCAGGCAAAACATAAAGCAACAGCCAGTTCAGCCCCGCCAGTATCCCCCCGATGATCAGCCCGACCATGGGGAAATAAGCCGTGGCGCGGCCGAGTTGCCCGGGGCTGAGCGTGCCCCTCAGCGGCACCGGGATGCTGGTCAGGAACTGTAATGCGGCCAGGAAGCTCACTTTTCCCCCTCGTCTCCTTCAGAAACGCCGGCTTCGGCGAAGGTCGCCATCTCGTTTAGAGTGCGGACGGCGGCCTCGGCGAGGATGATGCCGATGGCCGCGCCGGTGCCCTCGCCGAGCCGCATATCGAGGTTCACCAGCGGCTTGAGTCCCAGGTATTTGAGCATGGCGGCGTGGCCCGCTTCCGCCGAGCAGTGCGCGGCGATAATATAATTCTTTACCAGGGGCGCCAGCGAAGTAGCGATTAACGCCGCCGCGCCGGAGATGAAGCCGTCTATAACTACCGGTATACGTCCCGCGGCTGCGCCGAGGATCACTCCGGCCAGCCCGCCGATTTCAAACCCGCCGACTTTAGCCAGGACGTCGAGGGGTTTCGAAGGGTCGGGCTTATTGACCGCCAGGGCGCGCTTGATAACGTCTATCTTGTGGGCGAGCTGCTCATCGCTGAGGCCGGTGCCGCGGCCAGTCACCTCTGCAACTTTTTTACCGGAAAGGGCGGCGAAGATGGCGCTGCTGGAGGTCGTGTTGCCGATCCCCATGTCGCCCGTGCCGACGATGTCCAGCCCTTTTTCCGTCTCCCCCTTGATAATCTCTATCCCGGCTTCTATCGCCTGTGCCGCCTGCGCGGCGGTCATGGCCGGCCCCAGGCACATGTTCCTGGTGCCGTAATCGACTTTTCTGACGATGAGTTTGGTGTGAGGCTTGAGATCACTAGCAACTCCCATGTCCACGAAGACGATGCGGGCGCCCGCCTGCCGCGCCAGCGCGTTTATTCCCGCCCCGCCCCTTAAAAAATTGTACACCATCTGGGCGGTGACCTCGCGCGGCCAGTTACCAACTTTTTCATCGACTACCCCGTGGTCGGCGGCCATGGTGATGACGGCTTTTTTCTCTACGCCCGGCCGGGCTTTGCCCTGGATGCCCGCCAGCTGGATCGATAGCTCCTCCAGCCTCCCCAGGCTCCCCGCTGGCTTGGTCAGGTTGTCCTGGCGCGACCGCGCCGCCGCCAT
>DAIQQC010000060.1:5288-8639 GCA_036787005.1 Dehalococcoidales bacterium
TTGCAGTAGCGGCAGGCGCCCGGGTCGCCGTTGGCGGTGGATTTCAGCGAAGCCTCCGTGAGGCACAGCGCCAGGCGTATCCTCGGCCCGAATTGAGGTGTTACCAGCAGGCTGCTCATCCCGATTTTCCCCAGCCCGGCGGCCTCGGCGGCGTGCTTGTAGGAAATTATCGCTTCCAGGAACCTGCCGTCCACGCATGGGCCCTCGGCCGGCAGGGGCATTGCTTTAAGTCCCGCTTTACGCGATTCCCTGGCGATATTATATACCGCCCCGGTCAGCCGGCCGGCCAGGATGTCCGTGTGCCGCCGGTACAGGTCGTTCAAGTTGGCGCTCCCCATCATCCTCTCCGGTGACGTAAGCTCCAGGAACTCAGGGTAAATTTCCATCGCTACCACGACGATAGACCGCGCCGACGGCAGCAGCTTTAAAGCGGCTTTCCCCAGCGTCGTGGTCTTCAAATCTCTTAAGCTGGCGACTCCCACGAGGTCGACTTCCAGTTTCGCTAAACTCTCCTGGACTTTAGCGCTGGCTTTAGCAGTGTTTTGTTTTTCAGCAGCCATTTTTCACGCTCCCGGGATAAATAATGGCTTTATTATATACTATTCGGCTGTTTGGTTATTGCTGCTGTCAGGCCTGCGGTGGTGGGCGCCCAGCAGCACGGCCGGTAGGCCGTTGACCGGGTGGGTGTAAACACAGTTCTCGGCGCCGTAGACTTCTTTCATGTTCTTTTCGGTGATGACTTCCGCCGGCGTGCCCTGGGCGTGGATATGCCTCTCATCTATTAGCAGCAGCCGGTCGCAGTACTGCGCCGCCAGGTTGAGGTCGTGGATGGCCGCCAGCACGGCCAGGCGGTTCTCCGTGCAGAGGCGCCTGATGAGGTCGAGTATCTCCACCTGCCGGCCGATGTCCAGGTTGGCGGTCGGCTCGTCCAGCAGGATGGCTTTGGTCTCCTGCACCAGCACCCTGGCGATCAGGAGGCACTGGATTTCTCCCCCGGACAGCTCATTGACGTATCGGTCGGCCAGCGGCAGGGTGCCGGTCTTTTCCATGGCCTGCTGCACCATTTCCCGGTCGCGCCGGCTTTCCGACTGGAACAGTCCCAGGTGCGGGTTCCGCCCCATGAGGACGATCTCGGCCGCGGTGAATGTGCTGGGCAGCAGCGGTAGCTGCGGTACTACTCCGACCATCCGGGCCAGTTCTTTCCGCGGTATCCTGGCGATGTCCCGCCCGTCGATGGTGATCTTTCCCGACCGCGGGCGGACGATGTGGCATAGCGCCTTGATGATGGTCGATTTGCCGGAGCCGTTGGGCCCGATGAGCCCCACCATTTCCCCCGGCGACACTTTGAGGTTGATGTCCTCCATCACCGCGTGGCGGTCGTAGCCCAGGTTCACTTTTTGCATTTCCAGTTCGATCATAGACATCCCTAGAATATCGCCTTTTTTCTTCGTCTTAATAAATACAGGAAAAACGGCGCGCCGCAGATGGCGGTAATTACCCCGATGGGTATCTCCGCCGGCGCCATAACCGTGCGCGCTATCAGGTCGGTGAAAATCATGAAGGTGGCCCCGGTCAGCACCGCCAGCGGTAGCAGGAAACGGTGGTCTGCCCCCCATATTATCCGGACGGCATGCGGGATGATGATGCCCACGAACCCGATCGTCCCCACGAACGCCACGCTGGCCGCGGTGACCAGGGTGGCCGCCGCCAGCAGGATTATCTTGAGCCTTTCCACGTTCACGCCCAGCTGCTGCGCCTGCTCCTCGTCGAGCTGCATGACGTTGAGCAGCCGCGCGAAGATGATAATGACCGCGGTTCCTGCGGCAACGTACGGCAGGACGATCTGTATCTCCGACCACCGGCTCTGGGAAAAACTGCCCATCAGCCAGAAGATAATGCCGTGCATTCTGTTGCCCGCGGAAATGATGAGGTAGGAAACGATCGAGCTCAGCAGGGCGCTGAGCGCCACCCCCGCCAGTATCAGCGTGGTCACGGGCAGGGTCTTGCCTACCCGCGCCAGCAGGTAGACCGTCACCGTGGCCAGCAGCGCCCCGGCGAACGCCAGCAGGGGAATGAGGCCGAACCCGGCGATGTTCCAGCCGACCGGCAGCAGGAAGCCGATGACGGCTCCCAGCGAAGCCCCCTGCGCCACCCCGATAAGATAGGGGTCGGCAAGCGGATTGCGGAAAAGCCCCTGGTAGGTCGCCCCGGCCACGGCCAGCGCGGCGCCGACCAGCCCGGCGAGGATAACCCGCGGCAGGCGCACGTCCACCACGATGGTGGCGATGGTGTCCGGCCAGCTCGGCGTTATCTCCACGAAAGGCAGCCTGTCCGCCAGGATGCTGAAGGTGGTCGGGAACGGCACGCTCACGCTGCCTATGCCGGTAGCGATGACGATGGCCAGCAGCAGCAGGACCGCCAGCCCGATGAGGCTGTAGATGCGGGCGCGCCTGCCGGGTCCCTGGATTATCGCCGATCCCACTTTTGATGACATTCAATAATCCTCGTGTGAATTACTCGAACAGTTCCGGATGGATGGCCCGGGCGAACGCTTCCAGCCCCTCGACGATACGCGGACCGGTGCGGCCGGAGATGTCCAGGTGGATGCCGTAGACCCGGCCGTTCTTCATGGCGTCCGTCTCCGCCAGCCTGGGTTCCGACTCGAATACCTGCATCGTTGTTGCTACGTCGAGGCCCATGCCGACCCCGGCGATGATGACCTGCGGGTTCCTGGCGATGAGCTCCTCGAGCTCGATCATCGCCGCCCCGGAGACGTCCTCGAAGATATTTCTGCCGCCGCCGATTTCGATCATCTCGTTGATCAGGGTGTCCCCGCCGGACGTCATCAGCGGGTCGTGCCAGACAAGGTAGAATACCGATGTTATCTCGCTTTCCGGCAGGTCGGCGGTCCTTTCGGTAATGGCTTCGACCCGTTCTTCCATGTCCTCCAGCAGCTCTTCGGCCTCGTCTTCGGTCCCGGTGATCTCTCCGACCATCCGGATGCTGTCGAATATCTCGTCGAAGGTGGCCGGGGCTATCGTGACGACGGTCAGCCCGTGGCTCTCGAGCTGCGGTATTATTTCCGACTGGTGGATGGAATCGGCCAGTATCAGGTCGGGATCGGCGGCCAGTATCAGCTCGATGTTCGGGATATCGTAGCGGCCGACGCTGGGCTTCAGCAAAGCTTCGGGCGGGTAATCGCTGAATTCGGTCACGCCCACTACCTTATCGCCCAGCCCCAGGGCGAAGAGGATTTCCGTGTTGGCCGGAGCGAGCGAGACGATTCTCTGCGGGTCGGTGGTCTCCAGCGTCACCGTCCTGCCCAGCTGGTCGGTGATGGTGACGGCCGAT
>DAIQQC010000060.1:8739-10038 GCA_036787005.1 Dehalococcoidales bacterium
TAAAAAAATCACCCCTCGCTTTTTTCAGCCAAGGGGTGATAACGACTCAATAAAAAGTCCTACCACTTCCCCGCGAAGTACTGTAGGCTATCCTGGGGGCTGGCGTTCTGGCTCAGGATTCTCCCGGGAGGATCCATCACAGCGGCGCGGCCGCGTCGGCTTCTCACCGACTTGCCATCCAGTTGGGCCCTCGCTCACGCTCGGGCGCCCCTGTTGCACTATTCTGTTGTGCTATCAATATACAGTATCTGGAAATGAAAATCAAGCCGTGGGTTTTTCACATCATCCCCTTGCCCCCTCTCCAAACAGTTTGGCTACCAGCAACGGTTTTTCTTCTGTTCGGTAAGGGGGAAAAAGAAAAGAGGGGCTTCGCCCTTCAGGGTGAATCCCTCAGGATGAACCCCTCTTAGACGCCCCTTTTCGTTATTATCTCTGTCTTACTGGCTCTCGCTGTGCGGCGTCCGTCTCAGCTTGGCGCGGATGCGGGCGATGAACGGCTTGATACCGAAGGGGACACGGATATAGTCGTCGGCGCCGTGCAACAGCGCCTTCTGCATGGTATCCGCCTCGTATTCCGCGCTCAGCATGATGATGGGGACCTTGGAGCGTTTTCGCATCCTGTCCAGTATTTCCAGGCTGTCCTGGTCCGGCGATAGCGTGTCCAGGATGACCAGGTCCGGGTTCAGGCTGTCGAGCATATTGGCGGCGGAGCCGGCATCGACGACTACGACCGTGTCAAAGCCCTCCTGCTCTAGTGTCAGGTTTAAAAAGTTCGACATATCCTGGTCATTGTCCACCAGCATGATGCGCTGGCGTTCGACCATCGGCGGCGGCTGGTTCTCGTTCTGGTATAGCATCAGGAACTTCCTTCAGTTTTTTACGCCAGCGGAGAGCGTGAATTTCCACAGGGGGACGACCGCCGGGCTGGCTGCTTCCAGGCGGCTTCGGGAGCCTCCCGTCTCAGCGGGAATTTGGTTCCCGCCCAGCGCCGGCATATCCATGATCATCTCCCGGCCGCATTTCGCCTCGGCCTCATGCCCCTCGCGGAAACACCGCATGTTTTCCAGGTGCCGGCCGAATGATTTGTTATCTTTCCAGACCAGTATCATTTTGTTATCCCACCCCGACACTGTTAAGATACCCGATGGGCCTCACAAATATATCAAATAGGTCTCTAAAATAGTGACAAAATAGTCACGGTCAGCTAGGAGTGGCGTTCTTTATAGGCTATACCTAACCCCTGTGTCCTCCTCTCCGTTCGCGGAGAGGGGGAAGAAAAGAAGGAGGGGGCTTTGGCCC
>DAIQQC010000142.1:0-2739 GCA_036787005.1 Dehalococcoidales bacterium
CAGGGCGATACCGCCCCGGCGACCGTGGACTTCCAGCTTGTCGTCCTTCATCACGCGCCCGATCTCGGCGAATTCCACACCGGACAGGGCGCTTTCAAATTCTTTTTTATTCTTGGGTTCGACCTCAACGAGAAAGCGGGAGTTGGACTCGGAGAAGAGGATAAAATCATCGCGGTCGACAGGTTCTCCGAGCGGGACATTCTTGAGATTAATGGTCATACCCAGGCCGCCGGCGAAAGCCATTTCAGCCGCCGCCACGCCCAGACCGCCCTCGGAGAGGTCGTGGCAGGCGGCGACCAGGCCCTTTTGCATCGCCGCGGAAAGGGCATCCATGAGCCGTTTGCCCTTTTCCGGATAGACCTTGGGCACACCGTTACCGATAAAGCCGTAATTAGCGAAATAATGCGAGCCGCCCAGCTCATTATAAGTAGCGCCGACGACATAAATAAGGTCGCCGGTCTTCTTTAAATCCATAGTGACGCATTTACCAACGTCCTCCATTACCGCCATGGCGGAGATAAGGAGGGTGGGCGGTATGCAGATGCTGCCTTTTTCTGTCTCGTACTCGTTATAGAGGCTGTCCTTGCCGGAGATAAAAGGCGCGCCGTAGACAATGGCGATGTCATAGCAGGCCTGCATCGCTCTGACCAGCGTACCAAGGCGGTCGGGTTTTTCCGGGTTGCCCCAGCAGGAATTATCGAGCAGGGCAACCCTGTCCAGGCTGCCGCCGACGGCGATGACCTGCCTTAACGCTTCATCGATGGCCGAGGCGGCCATCCAGTAAGTATCGATATCACCGTATTTAGGGTTAATGCCGTTGGAGATAATAATGCCCTTATCGGAATCTGCGAGCGGACGGATAACGGCGGCGTCGCCGGGGCCGTCGTTAGCAACGCCGACGAGGGGTTTAAGGACGCTGGTGCCCTGGACCTCGTGATCGTACTGCCGGATAACCCATTCCTTGGAGCAGACGTTCCAGGAGCCGAGGATCTTTTTCAGCTCTTCCGAGAGGTCGGGGGGCGGGGGGAAATCGGGTTCGGGGTGGCGGGGCGGCTGCCATAAAGCCTGGCGCTCCAGCTGGGGCAGGCCGTTATGCAGGAACTCCATATCGAGATCGCAAACCAGATTGCCGTCATAGTAGAGATCAAGGCGGCGGTCAGAGGTAAACTCGCCGATGACCGCGGCTTCAACATCTTCCTTACGCATGACCGCCATGAGCCGTTCCAGCTTGTCCGGCGGGACGGCCAGCAACATCCTCTCCTGCGACTCGGAGACCCAGATCTCGGTGTAGGAGAGGCCGGAATACTTGAGAGGTACTTTCTCGAGGTCGACACGGACGCCGGTCTCCTCGGCCATCTCCCCTACCGCCGAGGAAAGCCCGCCGCCGCCGCAATCGGTAATACGGCGATAAAGGCCGAGGTCGCGCGCCTGGATAATGGCGTCCAGGGCTTTCTTCTCCACGATGGCGTTGCCGATCTGGACGGAACTCGAAGAAAGAGTTTCCGACTGTTTATCCAGCTCGCCGGAGGCAAAGGTAACGCCGTGGATACCATCGCGTCCCGTCCGGCCGCCCACCACGACCACGAGGTCGCCGGGATGCTGCATGCCCTTCTGGCTCATCGAGACAGGCATGATGCCGACCGTGCCGCAGTAGACGAGCGGGTTACCCACATAACGCTCGTCGAAGAAGATGGAGCCATTAGAAGTAGGGATCCCCATCCGGTTACCATAGTCGGCGACACCGGCGCGGACGCCCTTAAAGATGCGGCGCGGGTGCAGGACACCCTTCGGCAGGTCGGCGTGGGGAAAATCAGGGGGGCCGAAGCAAAAGACATCGGTGTTCATGATGGGAAAGGCGCCCAGGCCGGTGCCCAGGGGGTCGCGGATAACGCCGCCGATACCGGTGGCGGCGCCGCCGTAAGGCTCGACGGCGGAGGGGTGATTATGTGTCTCTACCTTGAAGCAGACGGCGAAACGGCCGTCGAAATCAATAACGCCGGCGTTATCTTTAAAGACCGAGAGACACCAGGGTTTACTAAGCTCGCGGGTGACTTTCATCACCGTACTTTTCATCAGGTTATCGATAACCTTTTTACCGAGGGTTATTTTAGCTTTAAAGGTCTTATGGATGCAGTGCTCCGACCAGGTCTGGGCAAGGGTCTCCAGCTCGACATCGGTAGGCTGGCGGCCGAGCATTCTAAAGTAATCCTGGATGATGCGCATCTCGCGGATGTTCAGCCAGAACCGGCCCTTACTGAGTTCCACCAGGGCATCATCATCCATGGCATCGATATCAATCTTATCCAGCCTGAAGCTATAGGTAGCCGGGCGCAGGGCTACGGCTTCTTTACGGGCGACGACATGCTGGACGACGCTGTTAACGAGAAGTTTATCGGAAATATACTTGATGGTGTCATCGGACAGGTCAGCGGGGAAAAGGTATTTTTTGGCCGTGCGGACCGCAGATATAGTATCGATACCGAGGTCTTGAATGCCTTTTTTAACACTCTCCTCGACGGGGTCCATGACGCCGGGATTATAGGCGACCTCGACGAGGCGGGCGCCGGGCGGGGCGGGGCTGTCGCCGGTGGCATACTCCTCGACAATGGGGTCGGCCAGGAGCTCGCGGCAAATAGTCACAAGCTCGTCATCTCGCAGCGTCCCTTCGAGCAGGTAAATGCTGTTGACCTTAACACGCGCGACGGACCTGATGCCGAGGTCGAGGATATCCTTGAGCAG
>DAIQQC010000061.1:0-5972 GCA_036787005.1 Dehalococcoidales bacterium
GCATTCGTAGCGAGATAGGAAAAAAGAGCTGGCGGAAGCACCTCTGGTTCTGGCGGCGAAGGGCCAATCCGCCCCAATCATCTACAACTCCCCTTTAGTGTTTTCCAGCTGCTGACGGTAATCAGATTAAGTCCGGGTCTGGACTTTGACATTACCCGGTGTTAGAATCCAGTTTAAATGATGGCTAATATACTAAAGCGTTTGAACACCAGGTTACATCAAGCAATAGACCGTCTGTTAAAAATTCCTGTAGCGCAACTGATATACCGCACCGCAGTGAAGTTAGGTGATATCGATGCCACGCATAGGGCCGCCGCTGTAGCCTATTATGCGTTTCTATCGATATTCCCGCTGCTGCTGGGACTCATTGCCATTTTTGGGTTTTTCTTACCTTCCGCAAATCTGCAAGAAGCGCTGTTGAAATATGTGGGGGATAATATTCCCGGGGCTACCAGCATCCTGGAGGAAAATATTCCCGCCATTATCGAGCTGCGGGGCGTGATGAGCGTACTGGGAATCATCATTTTCCTATGGGGCGCGAGTTCGATGTTCAGTGCGATAAGCCTGGCAATCAATCGCGCCTGGGATATCCACCGGTACGCCCGTCATTTCTTCGTTAGAAAAGCCAGCGAACTGGGCATGGTATTCGGCATCGGGATTCTTTTCCTTCTCTCCCTGGGGACCAGCGCCATCATTTCTATTGTGCGCCAGTTTGTTGGCTTACCTGCGGACCTGCTGATTTTACACGTGGGCAGCTGGCTGGTGGCTTTCCTGCTGATAGTGGCCGTTTTCCTGTTACTCTATAAACTAATCCCGAATACCAGGACATACTGGCATGATATCTGGCCGGGAGCGTTGCTAGCCGCGATTCTCTTCGAAATCGCCAGGACTTTATTTGTTTTGTATATCAATAACTTCGCTAATTATCATCTTATTTATGGGTCTGCCGCCTCCATAATTGTCCTGATCGTCTGGATATACTATTCGGCATTCATCATGATCCTGGGAGCAGAATTCGCTTTCCAATACGCTCGCATGCGCAATGCGGGGACTGAGGGAAGCAGGGACGGTAAATGAAGTGGTGGTAGCGGGTGGATTTGAACCGCCGACCAAGGGCTTATGAGTCCCCTGCTCTACCACTGAGCTACGCTACCAGCATAAAAAATATATCATCCGGACAGTCGGGCTGTCAATGCCGGCGGATGACGTGGATGCTTACCGCCTTGAAGGTAGCGTACACCTGCTTTCCTTTTTGCAGGTCCATCTCCTCGGCGGACTTGCGCGTGATCAGCGCCACCAGCGGGAAGCCGCAGTTGATCCCGGCGCGGCATAAAGGACCGTCGAATACCGTGTAGGTTATCGTCCCGGCCAGGCAGTTGCGGGCGCTGCTGGACAGGCGCGTCAGGGCGACCGTCACGTCTTCCGGCCGGATGCCCACCAACACTTTCTCACCGGCGCTGCAACCGGTAACCGCCTCAACGGTGCCGCCGTCGACACGAATGACCGCCAGCTCTTTCTCGCAGGCAAAAATCTCGCCGTTAATCATGTTTTCCATGCCGACGAACTCGGCTACCTCGCGGTTCGTAGGTGAGGTAAAGACCTCCCTGGCCCCGCCGGTCTGGACGATCTCACCGTTGACCAGCACGCCGATACGGTCAGCCAGGCGCTGCCCCTGCGACATATCGTGGGTGGCCATGACCACGGTAATAGCCTCCCGCTTAATAATTCCCCACACAAGATCCTCGATTTTCGAAGCCGAAACGGGGTCGAGGTTAGCGGTCGGCTCATCGAGCAGTAATACATCCGGGCCGGTTGCCAGCGCCCGGGCGAAGGCAACTCTCTGTACCTCGCCGCCGGAGAGCGTCCGGGCATTACGCCTGGCGTAAGCGGCCATGCCGATCATCTCCAGGATGCCTTCCGCCTTCTCGCGAATCTGCCGCGCCTCCAGTCCGTGCCATCTCAAGCCATAAACGACATTCTCATAGACAGTAGTGTTGAAGACCACCGGCTTCTGGAGGACAAACGCCATACGGCGGCGGGCCGCCAGCCTGGCTTTTTCGGAACTCGTAACGTCAACGCCGTCAAATATTATACGGCCGGTAGACGGCCTGTCCAGCATATCAATGACGCGCAGCAGGGTGGTCTTGCCCGCGCCGGTGGGGCCGATTAAAGCAAAGACCTTGCCGCGGTCGATGGCGAGACTGACATTCTTCAGGATATCCCGCCCGTCGCGCTTCTGGAATACTTTTTCTATTTCGATAAAAGCCATCAGCGCCTCTGCTGTACCCTGTTTAATATCAGATTTATGATTAGAGCGATGATGATGAGGATAATGCCCAGCGCCATCGAAAGCTCGATATCGCCTTTTCCCGTTTCCAGAGAAATGGCCGTGGTGATAACACGGGTAAAGCCCTTGATATTGCCGCCGACCATCAGGGCCAGCCCGACCTCCGAGATAGCCCGCCCGAACCCAAGGATAACGGCTGCCATCACGGCGAAACGGGCTTCTTTCATAACGACCAGGACGTTCTGCCAGCCGCTGGCGCCGAGCGAGCGGGCGGTATCGGTAATCGAGCGGTCAATGCCGCTCAACGCGGAGATGGTCAGCCCGAGCAATATAGGCATTACCAGCAATACCTGCCCTATGACCATGACCGCAGGAGTAAAAAGCAAGCCGAATCCACCCAGAGGCCCGGACCGGGAAAACATCACGAAGATAAACAGACCGACGGTTACCGTGGGGACACTGTAGAATGTCTGGATGACGCTAATCAATAATCTTTTTCCCGGAAAGCTGTGGAAATGGATGAGGGCGCCGAGGGGTAGACTGATTATCGCGGCGATCAGGACAGAAGAGAAGGCGATCCTCAAGGACAGCCAGGCGATGGCCATCACCTCCGGATCAAAGGTAACAATTAGCTCAAAGGCCCTGGTAAGGCCGTTCCATATATCGGTCAAGTATATGACTCCGTTTTAGATTCGCCACACCCCCCTCCCCGGAGGAGAGGGGGTGTTAACAAGCTAGGTACCCGGCTCATTTCCCGCGCAGGGAACGAAGAGTTGCAGACCGTACTCCGCAACGCCGTATTTCCCGATAAGTTCCTGTATCTCCGCAGAGGTGAGGAATGCTATCAGGTTATTCGCCATAGCCAGGTTCTTGGCTGTCGTCACTTTTGCCGGATTGATGGCGATAACCGAGTACACGTTAAGCAATATATCACCTTCGTCCACTATCGGTACAAGGGCAAGGTCGCTCTGAAACGCGATGAACGTGCCCATATCGGTCAGGGTATAACCGGCCTTCTGGTCGGCCATCTGGAGGGTCGGCCCCATGCCGGAACCGGCCTCGACATACCAGTCACCGGCTCCTTCTATCTGGGTAGCATAATCATAGCCTGCCGACGCCCAGAGCCTCTTTTCCATCGAGTGGGTGCCGGAAAGGTCGCCGCGGGAGACAAAAGTGGCGGTACCTGATTCGTACAGCGTTCTCAGTGCATCTTCCGGGGTCATGCCTTTGATTCCGGCGGGGTCGGATTCCGGGCCGACGATCAGGAAGTAGTTATAAGCGAAAGGGACACGCTCGACGCCGTAGTTCTCGGAGACGAATTTCAGCTCGTTGGGTTTATCATGGACGGTGATGGCATCGACGTCGCCGCGACGGCCGTACTCCAGGGCCTGGCCGCTGCCGGTATAGAGGATGTCCAGCTCGACGTTATACTCTTCTTCGAACAAGGGTTCAAGATAACCCCAGAGCCCGGTGTCATAAAGGCTGGTGGTGGTGGCTATCCTGAACCTGGGGGTAGCGGTCAACGGGGGAACATCTGTCGGGGAGGGCGAAACGGAAACAGTAGGTGAAACTGATGCGGTGGGAGTCGCTTCCCCGGTGCATCCGGGCAGCACCGAGAACAGCGCTACCACCATAATGATGATACCCAGGATTCTTGCCAGGTTACCTTTACCTTTAAACATAGTCCTCCTTCTGAATAGTTGATAAACGCTTGTATGTATCCATTATATTAATACAACTAAAACAAATAATCAAGGTCCACCTAAGCGCTTTGACGGCCAGACAACCTTCTGCTAAAATTTAGAATGACATTAATCGTACTGAGACCCGACCGTGAGAAGCTGCGTCGATATTGGTAATCGTGCCACGGCCGCCAGGCCAGCCGATAATGAGGAGGGTGATCATGAGCATCGAAGGTAAGGTAGCACTGGTTACCGGCGGCTCGCACGGGCTGGGCATAACGCATTGCCTGTCCCTGGCTAAAGCCGGGTGCCATGTTGCCGTCATCGGATACAGCCACATGGAAAAAGCCAGGGAAGTGGCCGCGGAAATAGTCGGTATGGGCCGGAAGGCGCTGGCCATCAAGATGGACGTAGCGGACTACGAACAGGTTCAGTCCGGCATAAAACTGATTGAGGAAAGGCTGGGGTCCATTGAAATCCTCATCAACAACGCCGCGACGGGCATCGTGCGGGCGGTGGTTACCGCCAAGACCAAGGTCCAGGACTGGGCCAGGGACCTGAGCGTTAACCTGACCGGCCCTTTCAACACCATCAGGTGCGTTCTGCCGAGCATGATGGAGCGCGGCTGGGGACGCATTATCAATATTTCCTCTATCGCCGGCTCTATAGGAGGGGCGGGACAGTGCAGCTATGCCGCCACCAAAGCGGGACTCATCGGCCTGACCAAGACGGTCGCCCTGGAAGCCGCCCGCAAGGGCGTGACCTGCAACGCCCTCGTCCTGGGGGTTATCGACGGCGGCGCCTTCCACGAGGTCGCCCCGGAGTTCCAGGAGCGTATCGTCAAGACACTGGCGATGCGGCGTCCCGGGACGCCCCAGGAGTTGAGCAACGTCCTGGTCTTCCTGGCATCTGAAGAATCAAGCTACGTAACCGGCGAGGCCATCGAGGTCAGCGGCGGCGCCAGCCTGTTTACGTTTTAGCGGTTAGCAACAGGTCACTACGGTTTTCCCGATAAATCGTTGATCGTTGATCGCCAAGCGCATAAAATTATAAAAGGAGTCCCGAATGAACGAAGTCGTGATCGTGAGCGGCGTGAGGACTGCTATCGGCAACTACGGCGGCGCCCTGCAGGACGTCCCGGCGGTAAAGCTGGGTAGCGTCGTTATCCAGGGGGCCTTGAAAAAGGCCGGCTTAAAGCCTAAGGGAGATACAAGCTTCGCCCCGCAGGCGCTTAAAGGCGAGGGGCTGATCGACCTGGAGAAGAAACACGCCCAGTGGGATGGCTCTCTGAAGGAAGTCATGATCGACGAGGTCATCATGGGGAACGTCCTCCAGGCCGGGCAGGGACAGAACCCCGCCCGCCAGGCCGCCATCTATGCCGGCGTGCCCAAGGAGGTCAACGCCTTCACGGTGAACAAGATCTGCGCCTCCGGTATGAAGGCGGTAGCACTGGCCGCGCAGGCGATCAAGGCCGGCGACGCCGAGGTCATCGTGGCGGGGGGTATCGAGAACATGAGCGCCGTCCCCTACTATGTCCCCAAGATGCGGTGGGGAGCCAGGATGTTCAACGCCGAGATGGTCGACGGCATGGTCTACGACGGGCTCTGGGAAATTTTTTATAACTACCACATGGGCGTGACCTCGGAAAATATCGCCGTAAAATTCGGCATCTCGCGCAAAGAGCAGGATGAGTTCGCCCTGGAAAGCAATAACCGCGCCCTGGCGGCGATCAAGAGCGGCGTTTTTAAAGAAGAGATAGTCCCCGTGGAAATCAAGGTCAAGCGCGAGACTAAATTGTTCGATACCGATGAGCACCCGCGTGAAACTTCCGTGGAGCTGCTGGGCAAGCTGCCCACGGTGTTCAAGGCGGACGGCGGGGTCACCGCCGGCAATGCCTCGGCTATCACCGACGCCGGGGCCGCCGTGGTAGTGATGTCGGCGAATAAAGCCAAAGAGCTGGGACTCAAACCGCTGGCATATATCCGGGCTTACGCCACGGGCGG
>DAIQQC010000061.1:6072-9910 GCA_036787005.1 Dehalococcoidales bacterium
CGTGTATAAACTGCTGGGCTGGCACAAGGGAACCGATAAGAAACGAGAAGGCCAGAAAGAATCGGCCCTGGAATCGCTGCATGTGGAGACGGTTACCTATAACGGTCTCATATGGGTAAATATCGAGAATCCGACCGAGCGCGAGATTGATTGGCTGGCCAAGAATTACCAGTTCCATCCTTTAGCCCTCGACGACTGCCTTTCACGCAAGCAGATCTCCAAGCTGGACGTCTATCCGGGCTACCTCTTCTTTGTTTTTCACTTCCCCATGTACGATAAAGCCACCCGCATCAGCACCAAGCGGCAGTGGTCGGCGTTCATCGGGGAAAACTACCTGGTCACCATCCACACGGGCGAATTGAAAACGATGGTAGCCCTTTTCCGGGATTGCCAGGCTAATGAAGAGTCCCGCAAGGAGTATTTAAGCGGCGGGTCGGGCTTCCTGCTCTACCGCATCCTCGACCGCGCCATCGACTCTTATTTCCCCGTCCTGGACAAGATCATGAGCCTGCTGGAAGAACTCGAGGACGCGGTTTTCGACGAGGTGGTGGAAGCGACCAAGGAAATCAGTATCTTGCGGCGGGACATTATCACCCAGCGCAGCGTCATGTTCCCCACGCGCGCCATCTTCGTGGAGATGGAAAACAAGCTGAAACGCTTCAGCACAGTGGATGTGACGGCCCACTATAACGACCTCATGGATCACATCAACAAGGTCTGCGATACGCTGGATGAATGCCGGGAGATCATCGAGGTCTTTAAAGACACCGACTATACGCTGGCGACCTACCGGCTAAACCGGGTCTCGCGCATCATCACCATTTTCTCGGCCTTTGTCCTGCCCTTCCTGGCGATCTCCGGCATCTACGGCATGAACGTCGTCGTTCCCGGCGGGACCGGCGGCGGCGACTATAAGACTTTCATCATCTTGATTGTCGTCATGTGCGTCCTTTCCGGTGCGATGCTCCTTTTCTTCCGCCGCCGCCGCTGGATTTAGAAAATGAAGATCTCCTACCGACTGGTAATCATCATCGCCCTCTTTATTACCTGCCTGATCACCGCCAATATCATCGCCGTTAAAGTTATCGGCCTGGGGCCGCTGGTGCTGCCGGCGGCCATCTTCGTTTTCCCCTTGAGCTATATCTTCGGGGATGTCCTGACCGAGGTCTACGGTTATAAAGTCACCCGCCGGGTCATCTGGCTCGGGTTTCTCTGTAACCTGGTTTTCGTCTTTTTCGCCTGGGTGGGACAGGCGCTTCCCGCTGCCGATTTCTGGGGAAACCAGGCTGCCTACGAAAGTATCCTGGGCTTCGCGCCGCGCCTCCTGGGGGCTTCGGTCTGCGGCTACCTGGTCGGCGAGTTCGCCAACTCCATCATCCTGGCCAGGATGAAAATCATGACGCGGGGACGCTGGCTGTGGAGCCGGACCATCGGCTCTACGATAGTGGGACAGGGACTGGATACCGTCCTGTTCATCACCCTGGCTTATGCCGGCACCGGGGCGAACGTACAGGTAATGATCTGGCAACACTGGGTCGTCAAGGTCGGTATCGAGGCCGTCTGCACGCCGGCCACCTATGCCGTGGTTAACTGGCTGAAGCGCCGCGAAGGCGCGGATGCCTACGACTATAAGACCAAATATAATCCCTTCACGATATCGGGACAGGAGCAGTCGTTATGAAGATTCAGATTCTAGGCGCCCATAATATAGAGTCGAAGGACACCCGCTATGTCAGCCTGCTGATCGATGGTGTGCTGGCGATCGACGCCGGCGCCCTGACGTCCAGTCTGACCCAGGCGGAACAACAGAAAATCAAGGCCGTCCTGATCACCCACCAGCACTACGACCACATGCGCGATATTCCGGCGCTGGGCATTAATTTCTCGCTGCACGGGAACACCCTGGACATCTACGGGGCGAAGGCCGTTTATGACGTCCTTACCGCCCACCTGCTGAACGACGTCGTTTACCCTAACTTCCTGACCAAGCCCGAGAAAAAGCCGTCGTTGAGGTTCACGGAAATGGAAGCCGGCAAGGAAATTCCCGTGGCCGGCTACAAGGTATTGCCCGTGCCGGTGACACACGCTTTCCCTACTACCGGCTACCAGGTCACCTCTCCCGACGGCAAAAAGGTGTTTTATTCGGGGGACACCGGGCCGAGCCTGGCCGACGCCTGGCGGCAGATATCGCCCGACCTGCTAATCATCGAGGTCACCTCGTTGAACAAGTGGCGCGAGTTCTCCCTGCAAACGGGGCACCTTACCGCGGAGCTCTTAAAACAGGAGCTTGAGTCCTTCCGTGAAATGAAGGGCTACCTGCCGCAGGTCGCCCTGGTGCATATGAACCCGCTCGACGAGAAGGTCATTAAGAGCGAGGTCGCGGTCACGGTCGGGGCTTTAAAAATCCCTATCCACTTCGGGCGTGAAGGTATGATCCTGCGACTCTAACACAGGGGAGGCGGCCATCAGCGAGCTGCGGTTTGTCGTCGACCATAATGTTGGCAAGCTGGCCAGGTGGCTCAGGATGATGGGTTACGACAGCGTGTTTTTCAGCGGAGCGGACGACTCCGCGATGGTCAAGCAGGCGCTGGCCGAGGGCAGGGTGATACTGACCAGGGACACCGGCATCATGCGGCGGCGGGCCGTCAGCAGCGGACGCGTTAAAGCGATACTCATCGAGAGCGAGGAGCCTGAGCAGCAGATGCGTCAGTTGATGCGTGCCTTCGACCTTAAAACGCAAACGCGGCCGTTCACGCTATGCCTGGAGTGCAACACGCCGCTGGAAAGCCGGAGCCGGGAGGAAATGGCGGGGCGCGTGCCGCCTTACGTTTACCGGACGCAGACGCAGTACATGGAATGCCCCGGGTGCCATCGCGTTTACTGGCGGGGGACGCACTGGGCGGCGATGGTGCGCAAGCTGGAAAAGCTGGCCGACAACCGGAACGAGTGAATATAAAAACGGGGAGGGAATCACGATGAAAGCGTATGAAGCAATCCTCAAGCGACGGTCGATACGGCGTTTCAAGGACAAGGCAGTGCCTTACGAAGCGCTGGAAAAGTGCATCGACGCGGCGCGCCTGGCGCCGAGCGGCCGCAACCAGCAGGTAATAGAGTACATCGTGATCAACGACGCTAAAGTGCTGCCGGGGATATTCGAGAACATCGGCGGTTCGGCTAAACTGCCGCCGGATAAAGGCGGGCCGCGGCCGGAGCAAGCGCCCAAGGCTTATACCATCGTCATGATCAATAAAAGCAGAGAGGGCGATGCCAACCGGCGCCGGGTTACCCTGGTGGACGTGGGGCTGGCGGCGGAGAACATCATGCTTGCGGCGGTGGAGCTGGGCATCGGCTGCTGCCCGATTCTGATGTTCAACGAGGCCGATATCAAGCTGCTACTGGAGATCCCTGATACTCACGATATCGCTTTAGTCATCCCGATGGGCTACCCGGACGAAAGCCCGGTGGCTGATGTAGCTGCTGATTCCACTAATATCTTCGTGGACGACAAGGGCGTCAGGCACGTACCCAAGCGGAAGCTGGCGGAAATAATACATAAGAATAAGTTCTAGATCGGACTATTCCGCCCAGTGCCAGTCCCGGCCGCCTTTGAAAACGGCGGAGTTCATCTCGTTACTCAGGAACAACAGGTTGGCCTCCGGGAACCGCTTAGCCATGGCCAGGAAGAACTCGCCGGTGGTTTTCGTTTTAGCCAGCTCTTCTTCGGTGGCTACCAGGTACTCTTTCGTAAATTTGAAGGCAGAATAATCGAAAGGCATACCCGGTTTCTGGTGTCCCGGGATGACTACCTCCGCCCCCATTTTTTCCAGTCGTTCGATGT
>DAIQQC010000062.1:0-9870 GCA_036787005.1 Dehalococcoidales bacterium
AATACTCCGTCAAGCTTGACGGCATCAGGATCATGTCCATGGGGCGGATCAAGCGCGGCGGCACCGGCTGCTACTGCCCGGAGGGCGCCCTGTTACAGGCGCTCGTCGGCCACCTGCTCTTGCAGCGGGACGAGGTCGTTATCCTGGACATGGAAGCCGGCATCGAGCACCTGTCCCGCGGCACTTCCCGGGCTGTGGATAAGCTGATCATCGTCGTAGAGCCGGGCCGGCGCAGCCTGGAGACCGCGCAGACCATCAAGAACCTGGCGCAGGACCTGGGACTGAAAAGCATCGGCGCCGTCGGCAACAAGATCACCGGCGAAGCCGACCGGTCGTTCATTAAAGATAACCTCCCCGGCATCGAAATATTGGGATTTATCGATCACGATCCCGCCATCGGCCGGGCCGATCACGCCGGCCAATCGCTTTTCGCCGCCAGCCCATCCACGGTCAAGGCGGTCGAAGGCATATACGAAAAACTCATCGCGGCGGGTCGGCAGCCGGATCAAAAAGCTGATACAAAACAAAATACAATTAAGGAGGACTAGCAGTGGCCTACGACGTGTCAAAGATGGCTGACTGGCAGATCGCCGAGGCAGCCGCGGAAAAAATGCCCACCCCGGAGGAATGGCGGGAAAAACTTGGCCTGAAGAAGGATGAGATACTTGCCTATGGTAAAGTCGGTAAGGTCGACTTCCTGAAAGTGATGGACCGGCTCAAGAACAAGCCGGACGGCAAGTACATCGAGGTCACGGCGGTCACCCCCACCCCGCTGGGCGAAGGTAAGACCACCACCACCATGGGCCTGATCGAAGGCCTCGGCTACCAGAAGGAAAGCGTCGGCGGCGCCATCCGCCAGCCCTCCGGCGGCCCGACGATGAACGTTAAAGGCACCGCGGCCGGCGGCGGCAATGCCCTCCTGATTCCCCACACCGAGTTCTCGCTCGGTCTGACGGGGGACATCAACGATATCATGAACGCCCATAACCTGGCCATGGTCGCCCTGACCGCCAGGATGCAGCACGAACGCAACTACGATGACGAGCAGCTGGACAGGTTGAGCCACATGCCCCGCTTGAACATCGACCCGCTGCGCGTGGAAATGGGCTGGATCATGGACTTCTGCGCCCAGGCCCTGCGGAATATCGTCATCGGCATGGGCACCCAGAAAACCGACGGCTACATGATGCAGTCGAAGTTCGGCATCGCCGTCGGCTCCGAGCTCATGGCCATCCTCTCCATCGTCACCGACCTGGCCGACCTACGCAAGAGACTCGGCGAGATCACCGTAGCTTACGACAAGAAGGGCAAACCCGTGACCTGCGAAGACCTTAAAGTGGCCGGGGCCATGACCGCCTGGATGAAAAATACCATCAACCCGACACTGTGCTCCACCGCCGAATACCAGCCCTGCTTCGTCCATGCCGGGCCCTTCGCCAACATCGCCATCGGCCAATCGTCCATCATCGCCGACAGGGTCGGCCTCAAGATGTTCGATTATCACGTCACCGAGAGCGGCTTCGCCTCGGACATCGGCTTTGAGAAGTTCTGGAACGTCAAATGCCGCTATAGCGGGCTCAAGCCCAACGTATCGGTGCTCGTCGCCACCGTCCGCTCCCTGAAGATGCACGGCGGCGGCCCCAAGGTCACACCCGGCGTACCGATCCCCGAAGAATATAAGAAATCCAATCCGGGATTGGTAGAGAAAGGCTGCGCCAACCTGGTGCACCACATCAACATCATCCGCGCCTCCGGCATCAACCCGGTGGTCTGTATCAACTCCTTCCCAACTGATACCAAGGAAGAAATCGCCATTATCCGCCAGGCGGCCGAGGCGGCCGGCGCCCGCTGCGCCGTGTCCACCCACTATGCCCAGGGCGGCCCCGGAGCGCAGGAGCTCGCCGACACCGTGAAAGAAGCCTGCAAACAGAAGGTCGACTTCAAATTCCTCTACCCGAACGAGATGAAGCTGCGGGAGAGGGTGGACAAGATCGCCAAAGTGGTTTACGGCGCCGACGGCGTGTCCTGGAATGCTACCGCGACGGAGAAGGCCAGGGCCTTCGAGGCCGACCCCAAATACAACGACTACGCCACGATGATGGTCAAGACCCACCTTTCCCTCTCCCACGATCCCACCCTCAAGGGCGTACCCAGGGGCTGGACGCTGCCTATCCGCGACGTCCTGATCTACTCCGGCGCCAGGTTCCTCTGCCCCGTGGCCGGGGACATCAGCCTGATGCCCGCTACCGGCTCCGACCCGGCCTTCAAGAAGATCGACGTGGATGTCAAGACCGGTATCATACACGGCCTGCACGACGTAAGCTAATGGAGAAAAGATTTTGACGATCAACATCGCCGTAGCGGGAAAGGGAGGCACCGGCAAGACCTCGGTAGCCTCTATGGTCATCCGCTACCTGCTCAGGAATAAAGAGGGGCCTATACTGGCCGTGGACGCCGACCCCAATGCCAACCTGGCCGACAGCCTGGGGCTGGAGGTCAGGCAGACGGTAGGCCGCATCCTCAACGAGTTCCAGGGAGAAAAGCTGAGGATCCCGGCCGGCACGACCAAGGAAGCGTTCCTGGAATACCAGCTGAACACGGCCGTCACGGAAAGTAAAGGCCTGGACCTGATCACGATGGGGCGCGGCGAAGGCCCGGAGTGCTACTGCTACCCCAACACCGTAATAAGGAAGCTCATCGACGACTGGGCGAAAAACTACCGCTGGGTGGTCATGGACAACGAGGCCGGCATGGAGCACCTTTCGCGCCGCACCACCCAGAACATCGACGAGCTGCTCCTCGTGTCCGACCACTCGGTCAAAGGCTTGAGAGCACTGGCCCGGATCCGCGAGCTGATCAGGGAGCTCAAGCTGGTGGTGAAAAGGGAATCGGTCATTATCAACCTCGTCCCGGGGGAAATCGACCCGCTGCTCACCGCGGAGATGGAGCGGCTGGGGATAACGCCGGCCGCCATAATTCCCGTGGACGACGAGCTGAGAAAGTACGACCTGGCACAAAAACCGCTGTCCGCCCTGCCGGACACGTCGCCTGCGGTGACGGCATTAAATACGCTCATGGACACTCTATTGGTGAAAACGGGCGTGGCGACCAAATAGAAACAGGAGGCGAACTATGTTCAAACGGATCAAAATCCTGGCCTTACCTTTATTGATGGTAGTGATCTTTGCGGCGTTGCCCCTGGCCGGCTGCGGGAGTGGGACGCCGGGCGGGGGAGATCTCACCCAGCAGGAGCTGGAGCAGGTGATGACCGGATCCCTGGCTGCCTATAACGACGCGTCCTCCTATGCCTTCGCCTTCAGCATGGACATGAGCATAGAAGCGATCGGCGGCTCGTCCCCGGGCACCATGGATATCACCATGCGCGGCGAGGGTGAAGCCGACATCGATAGCAACACCATGTATATGGACCTTGAAATGTCGCTGGATCAGGACTTCGAGGGGATGGAAGGCTCCCAGGACGTGTCAGCCGAGATTTACATGTTGACCGATTGGATGTACATGTATCTCGACGTTCCGGACCTGGGACAGCAGTGGGTAAAGACGCCGGTCACCGATGAAGTCAAGGAATCCTATAACCTGAACATGGTCGACCAGCAGCTTGCGCCGCTTGAATCGATGGGCGAAGTTAAGTTCCTTAGATACGAATCGGTGGACGGCTCGCAGTGCTACGTCCTGGACGTCACCCTGGATATCGACGCCATGAAAGACTGGTTTGAAGCGCAGCAAATGGCCCCGGAAGGGGACTGGGAAACGCTGATGGGAGACATGTTCAACGAGCTTTCTTATATTGTGTGGGTGGATGTAGACACCAATCTCCTGAAAAAAATGAACATGGTCATGGACGTGGATATGACCGCCGAGATGGTCGGGGCGACCGAAGAAGACTTCGATAGTATGACCATGTACGCGGAAGTGGAGATGACGATGGGCGACTACAACGAGCCGGTAACCATCGACCTGCCCGACGAAGCCCAGGACGCCATTGACATGTAGCCGCGGCGATAAGTTCATAGATTTATCGGGTAATTGCTTACACGGCAGCACAACGCTTTACGCGCTCGTCACGCTCGCTTACGTTTGTGGGGGAAAGAGGGGACATGCATAAATTGGCAAGATTGATATTCGCGCTGGTGCTGGCGATGGCTCTGGCTTTACCCGCCTTTACCGGCTGCGGAGGAAAACCGGCGGCAACTCCGACCCAGCAGGAGCTCCCGCAGATACTGGACGAAGCCCTGCTCGCGGTAGAAAACGCCGAATCCTATAAGTTCACCGTCGACGCCAGCACGGTCGTTGAAACGACCGAGACCTCTGAATGGGAAGACATGACCGCGACGATAACCATGACCGGCGCCGCCGATAACGCGGACAGCGAAATACAAATAAACTATGAGGTACACCTGAGCGGACTCCTGTTCGAGTTTGAAGAAGGCCTGAATGACTACACGGGCGCGATATACTCCTTATCCGATTGGACATACTCGTGGACGGACATGTACGAGAACGATAATGACTGGTTCAAAGTGCCTTCGACCGGTGGCGTGAACGAGCAATACAACATCATCGCCCAGGACCTGAAGCTGCTTGCGTCTCCGGACAATATCGAGTTCCTCCGGAACGAAAGGTTCGCCGGCGCGGAATGCCACGTCCTCAAGGTAACGCCGAATGTGGAGAACTCGGAACAGTGGTTTTACGAGCACCAGATGACCACCACGGACTTTATTTACTGGATAGACGTGGAAAATGAGGTCGTCGAAAACGCCTATACGGTATGGATCGACGTGGAAACCAGGCTGATAAAGAAGATGGAAGCTAACATGCTGATAGATTTTACTCAGGCGCCGGAATTCGATATAATTACATTAAGCGTGGACATGGAGTTGACGGATTTTAACAAACCGGTCTCTATCGTCCTGCCCGACGAAGCGCAGAACGCCGAGGAGATCAGTTAAAAAATACTGAGAATAAAGGGACGATATGACTGAAAAGCTGACCGATAAGCCTACAAAGTCCTTCCTGGATGAACTGGCCAGTTCCGCGCCCGCCCCCGGGGGTGGCAGTGTCGCGGCGCTTTCCGGCGCCCTTGGCGCCGCCTTGATCAGCATGGTGTGCAATTTAACCCTGGGCAAGCCGAAATACGCCGCCGTCCAGGACGATATAACTGCTATACTCAAAAAGTCGGAAAGTTTGCGTAAAGAACTGACTGACCTGCTGGAAGAGGATGTCCAGGCGTACACCCTGCTTTCGCAGACGATGAAGATGCCCCGTGATACCGAAGAGCAAAAAGCCACCCGCGCGGCGCTCATGGATAAAGCCCTTAAAGGCGCCACCGGGGTGCCGATGCGTGTCGCGGAAGCCTGCGTGTCGGTCATGGCGCTGTGCCCGTCAGCCGCGGAGAAGGGCAATACTAACGCCGTGAGCGACGTGGGCGTGGGTATATTGATGGCCGAAGCCGGCCTGCGCGGCGCAGCCCTTAATGTCCTTATCAACCTCGGCCTGATAAAGGACGAGCGCTTCGTTAGTGAAAGCCGCAAAAAACTGGATAGCCTTCTTCAGGGTAAACCGGCGCTCCGTGATGAAATCTACAATCTTGTGGTGAGTAAATTATAACCTTGTGAACTCTGGAGGCAGGGATATATGTCGGCGACGATATTAAACGGCAGTGAACTGGCAAAATCAATGCGGGCGGAAATAGAAGCGGAAATCTCCGAATTTGTGAAGAAACATGGCTATAAACCCACGGCCGCCATCGTGCGGGCGGGTGACGACCCGGCCTCGGTCAGCTACGGCAACGCCCTGGAAAAGGCTTTCGCCGGGCGGGGGTTGGGCTTCCAGCTCCATACTTTACCCGGGAACGCCACGCAGGGCGAAATCGTGGCCCTCGTTACTAAATTAAACAATGACGCCGCGATACACGGCATCATGATACAGGAACCTTTACCCAGAGGGATAGATGAAGCGGCGGTCAAGGATGCCCTTTCCCCGGTCAAAGACATCGACGGTGTCCATCCTTTAAATGCCGGGCGCCTGGCGCAGGTCGCGCCGGTTGGCCGGCCGCCGATGGTCGGGCCGTTCTTCACGCCGGCGACTCCCTCGGGCGGGATGGAAATCCTCAAAAGGCAGGGCGTGAAACTGGCCGGCAAGCACGCCGTAGTCGTGGGGCGCTCGAATATCGTCGGCAAGCCGATGGCGTTCCTGCTGCTGCGCCAAAACGCCAGCGTCACGCTGTGCCATTCGCAGACCGAAGACCTGCCCGGCATCTGCCGGACGGCGGACATACTCTGCGCTGCCGTCGGCAAAGCGCGCATGATCAAAGGGGACTGGATAAGGCCGGGGGCAATCGTGGTTGACTTCGGCGTCAATTTTATAGATGATAAGATGGTAGGGGATGTTGATTATACTGAGGCAGTAGAAGTGGCTGGGATGATAACACCCGTACCCGGCGGCACGGGGCCGATGACAAACATAATGCTCATGAAAAACGTGATTGGGGCCGCCAGCCTCGCGGCTGGCACTAAATAACAGGGGGAAAATATGGATGGGAACACCGAAAAGAAAGAGGCCCCGGGCCGGGGCAAAGTAGATGTCCTTACCGGGACGTATGAAAGCGGCGAGCCGAAAGGTGAAGACGCGGGGCGCTGGCGCCAGAAGCTGGAAGGACGCGACGAACAACTCAGGTATCTGAAGTCCGGCGAGCGCTACTGGTATTCCAGCGACTGGTTCGGTAGCGAAAAGAGAAAGAACCCTGCTTAAGGAGAAGCCATGGCATTCGAGATACCCAGGACTGCTTATAGCGGAAAGATAAAAGAAATCACGCTCGGTAAAGGGCCGAAAGCGGTAACCGTCGGCGGGGAGACATCCTACCCGTTCTACCTCTTCGAAGGGCAGATGCCGCACCCGCCGCGCGTGGCCATGGAGGTCTATGACCTGCCCCCCGAGGACTGGCCGGAAGCCGCGCTGGCGCCGTTCTCCGGCGTCACCAACGACCCCGTGGCGTGGGCACAGAAATGCATTAAAGACTATGGGGCGGAGATGATCTGTTTACAGCTGCTCAGCACCGACCCCAACGGTAAGAACCGGCCCGCCGCCGAAGCCGCCCAGACCGCTAAAAGAGTGGCCGACGCTATCGACGTGCCGCTGATCGTCTGGGGCACCGCCAACCACGACAAGGACACCGAAACCTTGCGGGCCGTCGCGGAGTTGTGCCCGGATAAAAATCTTGTCCTCGGCCCGGTAGAAGAGGCCGACCACAAGCGGATCGGCGCGGCGGCTATCGGCTATAAGCACACGGTCGCAGCGTCCTCCCCTATCGACATCAACCTGGCCAAGCAGCTCAATATCCTGCTCGGTAACCTCGGCGTGCCGGACACCATGCTGCTCATGGATCCCACCGTCAGCGGCATCGGCTACGGCATCGAGTATTGTTTTTCCGTGATGGAAAGGACGCGCATGGCGGCCCTCACCCAGCAGGACACCAAACTGCAGTTCCCCATTATCTGTAACCTCGGTAAAGAGGCCTGGAAGACCAAGGAAGCCAAGACCAGGGACGACCCCAGGATGGGCGACCCTGCAAAGCGCGGCGTCCTCCTGGAAGCGATGTCCGCGATGATGCTACTGTTAACGGGGGCAGACGTGCTGATAATGAGGCACCCCGAAGCGATAAAACTGGTGAAAGAAATGATAGCGGACCTATCCGCCAAATAAGAAAAGAGAGGTGGAACAGATGGCAGAAGAAAAAGCGAAGAAAAGCATAGACCAGGCCACTTGTGAATTAATAAGCAAAGCCGCCGAAGACGGGGCTAATATAGCTTTTGATAGAGCCGAAGCATTGAAGCCCTGCCCGATAGGTTCGGTGGGAAGCTGCTGTAAAAACTGCGGCATGGGGCCCTGCCGGATACCGCTGGCCAAGGGTAAGCATGAGACCCCCGAGGAAAAGAAGAAGCGGCGGGGCATTTGCGGGGCTACCGCCGAGACCATCGCCGCGCGTAACTTCGTCCGGATGATTGCCGGCGGTGCGGCGGCCCACTCCGACCACGGGCGGGGGGTGGCCGAGCTCTTCGTGGCCGTAGCCAAGGGGGCCGCGCCGGGCTACAAGATTAGGGACGAGCAAAAACTGCTGGCCCTGGCCCTGGAATGGGGCGTCGAAATCGGCAGCCGCAGCAACGAAGAGATTGCGGTGGAAATCGGAGAGAAAGCCCTGGCCGAGTTCGGCAAGCAGGAAGGCGAACTGTTATTTACGAAGAGGGCGCCTCTAAAGCGCCAGGAGCTGTGGCGGCAGCAGGGAGTCATGCCGCGGGGCATCGATAGAGAAATCGTGGAGATAATGCACCGCACGCACATGGGGGTCGACCAGGACTACGAAAACCTGCTCAAACAGGGCGTCCGGGCTTCGATCGCCGACGGGTGGGGCGGCAGCATGATTGCGACCGACCTGCAAGACGTGCTGTTCGGTACCCCGTCGCCGGTGCTCAGCGAAGTGAACCTCGGCATCCTGAAAGAAGACGAGGTAAACATCATTATCCATGGCCACGAGCCGCTGCTTTCCGAGATGATTGTAGCGGCGGCCAGCGACCCGGAGATGATTGCCCTGGCCAAGTCCAAAGGAGCCAAGGGAATCAACCTGGGAGGCATCTGCTGCACCGCCAACGAAATTCTCATGCGCCACGGCGTGCCGCTAGCCGGCAACTTCCTCCAGCAAGAGCTGGCGCTGGTCACCGGAGCCGTAGACGCAATGGTGGTGGACGTCCAGTGCATCATGGAATCCCTGCCGGATATAGCGCAGTGCTACCATACGAAAATAATCACCACCTCCCCTAAAGCGAAAATCAAGGGCGCTTTACACATCGAGTTCAACGAGCACGACGCTCTGAACGGCGCCAAGGCCGTGGTGAGGGCGGCGATAGAGGCCTTCCCCAACCGGGGGAAGAACATCAGGATCCCCCAGCAGAAACACGATTTAATCGCGGGATTCAGCCACGAGACCATCAACTACCTGCTCGGCGGGCTGTTCCGGGCTTCCTACCGGCCGCTGAACGATAATATCATCAACGGGCGCATCCGGGGGGTCGCGGGGGTGGTCGGCTGCAACAACGCCCGCTGGGAGCACAACCAGGCACACGTCGCCATGGTCAAAGAGCTTATCAAGAATGACGTCCTGGTAATACAGACCGGGTGCAGTGCCATGGCCAGCGCGATGGCGGGGCTGATGGTGCCCGAGGCCGCTGCTAAATACGCCGGCCCCGGTCTTGCCGAGGTCTGCGAGACAGTGGGAATACCGCCGGTCCTGCACATGGGTTCCTGCGTGGACAACAGCCGCATACTGATAGCCGCCACCGCCATGGTCAAAGACGGCGGACTGGGCGACGATATCAGCGACCTGCCCGTAGCCGGGGCGGCACCAGAGTGGATGAGCGAGAAAGCCATCTCCATCGGGCAGTACTTCGTAGCTTCCGGCGTATATACCGTGTTCGGTGTGACCTGGCCAACCGAAGGCAGCAAGGAAGTTACCGATTACCTGTTCAAGGACATGGAACAGAAATACGGCGGTATGTGGGCCTTCGAACCCGACCCCATTAAAGCCGCCCATCTCATGATCGCGCACATCGATAGCAAGCGCAAAGCCCTCGGCATTGATAAAGCCAGGGAGAGGGTCCTTTTCGACATGGCGATGAGGCGAGACCTGGAAGGCTAGCCCGGTTTTATCGGGAATCCAGTTCTGATTTAGGAGGAGTAATGTCTAAGATTATCGCGTCGGCGGCCATCAACGGCGCCCATAAAATAGTCGAGCGCGCGGAGCAAAAGTGGCGCGAAGCCATGGAAAAGTGGGGCGCCAACGAGCCGGTGGGCTTCCCC
>DAIQQC010000011.1:0-4487 GCA_036787005.1 Dehalococcoidales bacterium
GCGCGGTATTTTTGCAGTATCCGCGCCCGCCGCCCCGCTTCCTGCGCCGCTTCGAATACCACCTGCTGGAACAGGCGCTCGTCCACGAAGCGGGAGCAGGAGAATGTCAGCACCAGCCCTTCGGAACGCACCTTTTGAATGGCCAGCCGGTTGATATCTTTATAGCCGCGGCAGGCCGCGATGACGTCCGACTTTTTCTTGGCGAAAGCGGGCGGGTCGAGGATGATAAAATCGTAATCCAGTTCCGGCCTCCTCAGGAACTCGAAGACGTCGGCGTTAAAAAAAGAGCCCGCATCTTGGCTAATGCCGTTTAGCGTAAAATTCTCCCGGGCCAGTTCTATGGCGCTCTCGGACGATTCCACCGAGTCCGCCCTGACTGCCCCGCCCTTGATCGCATAAATAGCGAACGCGCCGGTGTAGGCGAAGGCGTTCAGGACCTTCCGGCCGGCGGCCTCCTCCCTGACGAATTTTCGCATCTCCCGCTGATCGAGGAAAAATCCCGTCTTCTGTGAATCTACGATATTTACCAGGAAGGGCAGACCCTCTTCAAGTATCTGGACTTTTTCCACCGATTCTCCGTAAAGCGTGGCTTCGTAGTCCTTCAGTCCTTCTTCTCG
Organism: Dehalococcoidales bacterium; assembly: GCA_036787005.1. Classification (GTDB taxonomy): domain Bacteria; phylum Chloroflexota; class Dehalococcoidia; order Dehalococcoidales; family RBG-16-60-22; genus JBFYTX01. Next base: position 618 of record DAIQQC010000011.1, read on the forward strand.
CCGTGAAGAAAGGTCGGATTTTTCGTAAACATTTCTGGGTTTGAGCTTCTCTACGAGGAGCTCCAGTATGAGGTGTTTTAGCTTTTCCATGCCCAGTGTACCCACCTGCAGGACGAGCACGTCGCTGTAGAGGTCGGCGACCAGCCCCGGGAGAAAATCGCCCTCGGCGTTTATCAGGCGATAAGCGTTGGTTACGGCCGGATTGAAGAACCTTAGCCGCAGCTCCAGGGCCTTTGCCACGTTCTGTCTGATGGCGTCCTCCGGCGCTGTATCACCGAAGCTGACCATCCGCCCGGTGATAGAAGCCCTCCGGTTGAAATAGGCGTGACCGAGCAGGTCGCCGCCGGCGCTGCGGACCGGCAGGACGCCGCCGTTATCGAAGTCCGGCAGCGACGCCACGGCGCCGGAGAAAATCCAGTGGTGGCGGTTACGGATCGCCTTGTCCCGCCCGGGTTTTAAAATTGCGCTGTCCATACTTATATCATATTAAAACAGCTAAAGGTCGACTGGCAAGGTTGACGCGATTGTTGCCTGGTTTTGCGGTCAATATGATAGAATACTAAAGAAAGCTGCATAAAGAGAGGGAACACATGGAAGAAAAAATCGTTTATTTTGAAGAGCCCGGACCCGCCAATACCGAGACGGTCCTGCGTCTCGCGGCCGGGCGCGCCAGGGCCCGCGGCATAAAAAAGGCCGTCCTTGCCTCCACCACTGGCGAGACGGCGAAACTGGCCGTCAAGCTCTGGGCGAAAAGCGGTATTAAAAAGATCGTGGTGGTGCCCCATCAGTACGGGTTCGCGTTCGGTCAGCGGTTCCCGCCGGAGCTGGTTAAGGAGCTCGCCGGCCAGGGGCACGCCGTCCATTTCGGCACCATGCTCTTCCATACCGAGAATCTCTACGGTATGAACACGCCCTTCGTCATGGCCAGCCTGCTCCGTACTTTCTGCCAGGGAATGAAGGTCTGTGTGGAAATTATCTTAATGTCCGTCGACGGCGGGCACGTCGAAGTTGGGGAAGAAGTAGTAGTTGTGGCGGGGTCGGGCCGCGGCGCGGACACCGCGGTCGTAGCACTGGCGGCGCCTTCCACTCGTCTGGCCGACCTTCATATCACCGAGATTATCTGCAAGCCCCTCCAGACTAAGCAAGGACTGCCGCCCAAAGGACCGCCACCCCCGCCCCCGCCGGAGAAGAAGTCTTAACCGGGGAAGGATTCAGATGACCGATAATATTTTAGTCAGTAAAGTGACGAATATGGCCGGCCTGGTGGACTATCAGGCGGGCTCCGTGGTCAGCCGGACGATTATCGATAAACCCGCCGGTACCTTGACGTTGTTCGCCTTCGACGAAGCCCAGGCCCTCAGTGAGCACATGGCGCCTTTTGACGCCCTGGTATATATTCTCGACGGTCAGGCCGAAATCACCATCTCCGGTAAGCTCCTCCACCTCAACCAGGGAGAGATGGTCATTATGCCGGCCAACCAGCCCCATGCCCTGAAAGCTATCGACCGCTTTAAAATGCTGCTGGTGATGATCAAGTCCTTCTGACGATAGGAAACGCCGGGAGTACAGGTTTTCATCTCACCACCAGCTTTATGGTGTACGCAAGCCCCGTTAGCCAGGGGTTAATGTTGATGTACCATTGCGCAAACAATACTCCCTCTTGCATTTCCTTACAAAATTGCGTATAGTTAGGGAAACATTTCGATTCCTTCCCGTCGAGGGGGTGCGCCATGCTGGATGATCTCGGACAAAAAATAATCGGTGAGCTTCAGGAAGACGCCCGGCAGAGCTTCCGGGAAATCGGCCGCAAGCTAAAGGTATCCGAAGGGACGGTGCGCAACCGGGTCAAATCCCTGGTAAAAAGCGATATAATGAAGATCAGCGCCGTGCCCAATCCGCAGCAGCTCGGGTTGAATTTCATGTGCGTCATGTGCATCGAGGTCAAGGTCGGGACTGCGGAAAAGGTCGAGGAAAGGCTTATCGAGAGCCCCAACGTTTATTATCTCTGCGGCTGTACCGGCACCTACGATATCATCGGTATTTTTATTTTTCATACGCCGGCCGGGTTCGACGAATTCGTGAAGAATGTCATCGCCGAGATTCCGGAAATTGTCCGGACCACTACTTTCGTGGTTATGCACGTTTCTCGGAGCCCCTGGGAACATAACCTGGACATAGGGGCGCTGATGCAAGCCTGAGCTAACGGATTTTCCTTGATATTTGGTTGGTTCGTAGCGTCGGCTGCGCTCGTTGTTCCTGCCGACCCTTCGGTTGACACTGGAGAAGGACACAAGTTAATATTTTAATAGAGAAGCTATGACGTATTTTGATGCCGATGATTTAGCCCGCCGCGAAGACCTGGACCGACGCCGGGAGACCATCACGAGACGGCGCCGGATAATCCTCTTTTCGATCCTCGGCGTTTTGGTTCTTTTCGTGGTATTCATCCTCGTATACAATTTCACCGATGTCATGTTCGGGATATCGGAAGAACTGGAGTCCGCACCCCAGAACGGCGACTGGGTGATGTTCCGCCACGACCAGTCCCATACCGGCAGCACGGGGGCAGGGGGATCTATAGACGGCGTACTGAAATGGACTTTTCCCACGGAGGGACCCATCCATTCTTCGCCGGCGGTGGTCGACGGCGTGGTCTATTTCGGCTCCCAGGACCATCACATCTATGCCCTTGAAGTTGAAACCGGAGAGGAAATCTGGTCTTTCGAGACGGGCAGCTTTGTGGACTCATCGCCTATTGTGGTCGGCGGCGTGCTCTATTGCGGTTCCAATGACGGTAATCTGTATGCCCTCGACGCCGCTACCGGTGCCGAGCTATGGCGTTTCGAAGCCAGGTACGGCATGAGATCTTCGCCCGCGATTGCGGGCGGCAGGGTATATATCGGGTCGGAAGACAATCATCTCTATGCCGTGGATGCCGTGACCGGTAAGGAAATATGGAAAGTTAAAACGCGAAAAGGGATCCTTTCATCGCCCGTCGTGACGAAAGGCGTGGTCGTGGTCGGTTCCACGGACGGCTCTTTCTACGCGATCAACGCCGCCAACGGCAAGCAACGCCTGGACTTCCGTACCAACGCCATTATCGGCTCGTCCCCGGCCGTTCAAGACGGTATCGCTTATTTCACCACCTCCGCCGGTCTGCTCCAGGCTATCGATGTTATGGCCAAGAACTGGTTCCTGGAAAACAGACTGACTGTCTACTGGAGAACCCTGTACGTTTACGGTGTTGCCCCCAATCCGCCAGTCCCTTCCGGCTATCTCTGGGCGTTGCCGCTGGGGTCGGTAGACAGGGTAAGCTCCTCTCTGGCCATTTACGATGGCACCATTTATCTTGGCGCGGGCAGCTCGCTGCTGTCGCTGAAGCTCACCGACGGTACGCCGAACTGGAATTATAGTGCCGGCGACTGGGTTTTATCGTCGCCCGCGGTGACAGATGAAGCTGTCTACTTCGGCAGCAACGACGGGCATGTTTATGCGCTTGACCGGGCTACTGGGACCAGGCTCTGGGATTATCTGACGGGGGATGACGTTACTTCCTCCCCGGCGGTGGCCGACGGTATGCTGTTCGTCGGCTCTGAAGACGGCCAGTTTTATGCCTTCGATTAGTTAACAGATCTGGCGGGGCGCTGCCATGGTCCCGCCCGCATCCCTCGCCCTACTTTTTCTTTTTCAGGGTCTTTGTCGTCTGAACAAAGTCCATGGAAAGTCGCTTCGTCAGTTCTCGCTCTCTCTTCTGGACTTCTTCAACAAATCCTTCTCTACCCAGGTTGAACCAATACGGCTCCCACTCCATGTCGTTAAGGTTTTCCATTAATGAGGAAATGGCGTCGAAGGCGAACGTAATGATTATCA
>DAIQQC010000011.1:4587-27947 GCA_036787005.1 Dehalococcoidales bacterium
CGTAAAACGGAGGACTGGTCTGGGCTTCATTGATCAGTTCGCAAAGCGCCAGGAGTTTGTCCGTCGGTTTGATTCCTTCCGGTTTGCTCAAGGAGTACTTAACGCCTATCGGCTTTCTTACGAAGTTGAATTTTTTTAGAACGTCGTAGCCTGTCTTTTTCACGATTGTCTCCATCCGGCGCTGGTAACCTTGAAGCAATAATGCTATTTGATATTGACCGTGTTGCCGCAGTGCGCGCAGGCGAAGCTCTTATCGGGGTAATCGGGCGGTATCTTGTATTTCGTCCCGCATTGGCTGCAGGCCACGATGTTGTATTTGTTCATCCGCAGCATCATGTCGGACGTCTCCCGGGTGCGCGCCAGCCGGTCGGCCTCTGACTCTTTTTCTGCTGATGGCGCCCGCAGGGATACGCTGCCCGCAGCCGCGAGGGCTGAGGCCGGGATAATCTTCTGATGCTTGACCTGTTCGTAAGCTCTCTCGTAGTCGGCCGGTGAAGCGCCGGCCATGCCGCGCAGAATCCTGATGCGCTCGGAGATGGGTGGATGGGTGCTGGTAAGGTCGGTGGCGGCGCGGCCCTCCTTGCGGAACGGGTTGATGGTATACATCGGCGCGGTGGCCTGGTTGGCGTTTTTCAGCTGTTTCGTCGATGCCGCCAGCTTCTCCAGCGCCGAGGCTAGCCCTTCCGGGTATCTGGTGTAGAGGGCGCCCGAAGCGTCCGCCAGGTATTCGCGCTTCCTCGATACCGCGTAGTAAAGCAGCTGGGCGGCAATGGGCGCCAGTATCATCAGGGCTATCGCTACTATCAGGACGATGGCCTGGCCGCCCCCCGATCCTTTGCTGCTGGAACGCCGGTTGGCCATGCCCCCGTAAAACATGACCCGCGTGCCGTACCAGGCCAGGATGACGATGGTGCCGAGCAGCACGCCGGCCAGCGACATCAGCAGCACGTCGCGGTTCTTGATATGCGCCATTTCGTGGGCGACCACCCCCTGGAGCTCGTCGCGGTTGAGGTTCTGGAGCAGTCCGGAGGTGACCGTCACGGCGGTCTTGTCCTTGGAGCGGCCGGTGGCGAAGGCGTTCATGGCGGGGTCGTCGATGATATAGACATCGGGCATTTTCTCCAGCCCGGAGGCTATTTTCATCTCCTCCACGACGTTGTAGAGGCGCGGGTTGTTATCGGGGGTGATTTTCTTCGCCCCGGAAACGGACAGCAGGATATTGTCCCCCCCGAAGTATGCGATGAGGAGCATGATCGCCCAGACGGCCGCTGCGATGATGATGCCGGCGATGCCGTTCTGGGCGAATGCCTGCCCCAGGAAATAGCCCACTACCAGCAGCAGCGCTCCCAGGATACCGATAAGGAACGCCGACCTCATCTGGTTGGACCTTATTTGCTCCCACATTGTTTTTTAGCCTTTATTTCGGAGGCTGATTCGGTGGTTGAAAACTTACCTTCGGGGCTTCCCTTTCCGCGGCGGCGGTGGTCTGAAAGAACTCCCCCGCTTTAAAGCTCATCATCCCGGCGATGACGTTGGAAGGGAACATCTGGGTCTGGTTATTGTACCGCAGGACGGAATCATTATAGAACTGCCGGGAAAAGCTTATCTTGTTCTCCGTCGAGGTCAGCTCCTCCTGGAGGGCTAAAAAGTTCTGGTTGGCTTTGAGGTCGGGATAGGCTTCCGCCACCACCAGCAGTCGCGACAGGGCGGCGGTGAGTTCGCCTTCCGCCTTGCCCCTCTCGGCGGCCCCGGCCGATTGCGCTTTCTGGGCGATGTTCCGCGCCTGCGTCACCGCCTCCAGCGTTTGCCTTTCATGCTGCATGTACCCTTTGACCGTTTCCACCAGGTTCGGTATCAGGTCGAAACGCCGCTTCAGCTGGACGTCGATTTGCGCCCAGGCATTCTTGACCTGGTTGCGCAGGCGGACCAGCCCGTTATAGATCGCGATGAAGATGATGATGAGAAGCGCCAGTATGCCCAGGATTATCCAGAGTGCTATCATCGGACCCTCCTCCTTTTTATTTTCTTGCTTTAAAAGTGTCGCCGAGAAATTCCAGCACCTTCTTGGAAGCGTCCTCCGGCGACGCTGTTCTGGCCGCCATCTGTGTCAGCAGCTGTTGTATCTCGCCCCCGTCGAACCAGATTCCCTGCCCGCGCCGGCACACGTCCACGATTACCGCCGGCTCGCCGATAGCGACGTCGCGCAGTTTTTGGTGGCACAAGGGACATTTCCTCGGGTGAGGCGTTTCTTTGACCTCCGGTTTACGGAGCAGTGCTTCCGGTGAAAAGTCCACTCCCGACAGGCCGCAGCTTTTGATAAAAAGATCCAGCTCGGTGGCGTCAAACCAGACCCCGCCGCATTGCGTGCAGTAGTCGAGCTCGATGCGGTGGTGCTCTACTATGATCATTACCTTCTGGCAGACCGGGCAGAGCATGATATAGACCTCTCTTTATTTCTGTTGTTCATTATAGCACAGCGTTATGAATACTTAAAAATCCTGTAAATGGGCGTTATCTGTATCGGTTTCATTTTCAATACCCACCCCCTTTTTCCCCCTCTCAAACAGCTTTATGATTTATGCTCGAAATGTTCCTTGTTTGAAAGGGGGAGAGAATTTGAGAGGGGGTGAAGCCCCCTCTCTCTTTTACTCCCCTCTCCAGCCATAGACATCAGTGGACTCCTACAAATGCTTCTGGCTGGAGAGGGGTCAGGGGTGAGGCAAAAACTGACTGTCCAATGAGTGAATGCTTTAGAGGCTTGCCGTTCAATCTGCTATAATTGTATCGTGACCGGTGATATCGCGTTGTATGTTCACGTCCCTTTCTGCCGCCGTAAGTGCCGTTACTGCTCTTTCGTTTCTTACGAAGGTCGCACGGTCGATATCCCCGCTTACGTTAATGCCCTGAAAACGGAGATAGAAAAATGCGCCGGTGGCGAAAGAGTCGGCAGTATTTATTTTGGCGGCGGCACGCCCAGCCTGCTTACCTCTGACCAGATTAGAGAAATTCTGGCTACCGTCCGCGCTTACTTTTCTGTATCACCCGCCGCCGAGATATCAATCGAAGCCAATCCCGGGACAGTTGATGAAACCTTTTTAAGTGGTATCAGGAAGCTGGGCGTGAACCGCCTGAGCTTGGGTGTGCAGAGCCTGAATAATAACGAGCTTAAAATGCTGGGCAGAATTCACAGCGCTGCCCAGGCGGAGGAAGCGCTTTCTCTGGCTCGGCCATCCGGCATTAATAACGTTAACCTCGACCTTATTTACGGGCTTCCCGGGCAGTCGCTGGAGGACTGGCGGGATACTTTAGAGAAAGCCCTGGCAATGGCGCCGGAACACCTCTCGCTGTACGCCCTCAGCCTTGAGCCCGGAACACTTTTGTGGCAGGACATCGAACGGAAGCGGGTCCCTGCTATCGACCCCGACCTTGCCGCCGACCAGTACGAGCTGGCCGAAGACCTGCTGGCAGCGGGCGGCTACCGCCATTACGAAATTTCCAACTGGGCCCGGCCTGGCTTTGAGTGCCGCCACAACCTGGTCTACTGGCAGAATAAACCCTATCTGGGCGTCGGCGTCGCCGCCCATTCCAGCCGGGACGGCCGCCGTTTCGCTAATACTTCGAATCTTGATGATTATCTTGCGGCCCTCTCCCTCGGCGTCCTGCCGGAAAAAGCATTGGAGGAAACGATAAGTCCCGGCCTGCGCCTGGCGGAGACGGTCATCCTCGGGCTGCGGCTCGATGAGGGTGTTGCCGCCGCCGATTTGATTGACCGCCATCGTGAAGCAGTCGATGAGATGACCGGCCTAGGTCTGATGGAATATTCGGGCGGCAACATTAAACTCACCCGCCGCGGCCGGCTTTTAAGTAACGAGGTCTTCTGGCGCTTCCTGCCGGAAGAGCAGGGCGTGGTGAAATAAGCCATGGACCAGTCGCTGATCAGGAACTTCTGCATCATCGCCCACATCGACCACGGCAAGTCCACCCTGGCCGACCGCCTTATCGAGCTTACCGGCGTCCTTCGCCACGAGGAAATGAGCGAGCAGGTGCTGGACAATCTGGAACTGGAACGCGAGCGCGGCATCACCATCAAGGCCAAGGCCGTGCGCATGAACTACCCGGCCAAAGACGGTAAAACATACCGACTCAACCTTATCGATACCCCCGGCCACGTCGACTTTTCCTACGAGGTCTCGCGCACTTTAGCCGCCTGCGAGGGGGCTATCCTGGTCGTCGATGCCACCCAGGGCATCCAGGCACAGACACTGGCCAACTACTACCTGGCCATGGAGAACAACCTGGAGATCATCCCCGTGATAAATAAAATAGACCTCCCCGCCAGTGAGCCCGACCGCGTCCTCGAGGAGATCGATAGCGTTTTCGGATACAAGCCGGAAGACGTCCTCCTGATCAGCGCCAAGACCGGCCAGGGCGTGCCACCGTTGCTGGAAGAGATCATCCGCCGTGTCCCCGCCCCGAAGGGCGACCGGGCCCGGCCGCTCCGGGCACTCATCTTCGATTCGCATTATGACGATTATAAGGGCGTCATCGCCTACCTGCGCGTCATGGACGGAGGTATCGTTAAAGGCGACGCTCTCAGGCTGATGGGTCAGGGCACCGAGCTGGAAGCGCTCGAGGTCGGCTACTTTACCCCCGGCCCGATTCCCGCCGCCGAGCTGGCCGCCGGCGACGTCGGCTATATTGCGACGGGTCTGAAAAATATCGGCGACTGCCGCGTCGGCGATACCGTGACCTCGCTCAAGGACGGCGCCGCGGCTCCGCTGGTCAGCTATGTCCCCCCCAAGCCGATGGTCTTCGCCGGCATCTACTCTACCCAGGGGGAAGAATATTCCGACTTGCGGGAAGCCATCGAGAAGCTGCGGCTCAACGACGCCTCGCTGACCTACGAGCCGGAGTCCAGCCCCGTACTCGGCCACGGTTTCCGCTGCGGCTTCCTGGGGTTATTGCACATGGATATCGTCCGCGAGCGGCTCGAACGTGAGTTCCAGCTTTCGTTGATCGTCACCGTGCCCGCGGTCAGGTTCATCGTGACCGTCGCCGGTGACCGGCAGGTGACCGTCGTCAACCCCACCGATTTCCCCCCGCCTGCCACGATCCTCAGGATTGAGGAGCCCTGGGTCAAAATATCCATCATCACACCCTCGGTCTTCATCGGCGGCCTGATGGATTTCGTCATCGCCGCCGGCGGCATTTACAGGCGCACGGAATACCTGGGACAGTACCGCGGTGGCAGCGAGCTCGGCCAGCGCGTCCTGCTTGAGTACGAAGTGCCTTTGCGCTCGATGCTGACCATGTTCTACGATAATTTGAAGAGCCGCAGCCGGGGTTACGCCTCCCTCGACTACGAGCTCATCGGCTACCGGGAAGCCAGGCTGGTGAAACTGGACGTGATGATCAATAACGTGACGGTGGACGCCTTCAGCCGCATCATCCCGCCCGAGCAAGCCCACGAAGTCGGCAAAGCCGTGGTGGACAAGCTTAAAGAAACGATCCCCCGCCAGCTCTTTAAAGTGCCCATCCAGGCCGCCGTCGGCAGCCGGGTCATTGCCCGCTCGGACATCTCCGCCATGCGCAAGGATGTCCTGGCCAAGTGCTACGGCGGCGACATCACCCGCAAGCGCAAGCTCCTGGAAAAGCAGCGTGAAGGCAAGAAGAAGATGAAGTCCATCGGCCGGGTTGAGGTGCCCAAAGAGGTCTTCCTGGAAGTCCTTAAGATCGGGTAGGTTTTTAGGGGCTGTACAGACAGGTGGTCTTTTTGCTATTATTGAAATAGCCTGCATTATTACTATCATGCTGGAGGTACGCCTTTGGGGAATGAGCTGGATTCTGCCGCAATTCAGGATATAATCGTCAAAAACGCCAGCAGGGTTGAGGCACTTATCGAAAGCTATCTCGCCCGGAAAGAGCAGCTGATATCCCTGTTGCAGGACGTCCAGGTCGAGTTTAACTATCTCCCCCAGGATGTCCTGGTCCGGATCAGCCAGAAGCTGGAAATACCGTTGAGCCAGGTATTCAGCGTGGCCACTTTTTTCAAGGCCTTCAGCCTCAAGCCCAGGGGCCGTCATACCGTCACCATCTGCTTGGGCACCGCCTGCCACGTCCGCGGCGGCCAGCGGCTCGTCGATAAGATGGAGAGGGACTACTGCCTGAAGCCCGGTGAAACGAGCGAGGACGAAAAGTTCACTCTGGAGACAGCCAACTGCCTCGGTTGCTGCGCCCTGGGGCCGGTGATGGTCGTCGACGGCAAGTATGAAAGCCAGGTCACCCCGGACAAGCTCGATAAAGTCCTGAAAAAATACGAATAAAGGTAGAAAAATATGGTACAGCAAACCAGAAAGATTAAAAAGATCAACGGGTTCGACGAACTGGAGCAGCTCCGGCGGAGGGTAATCGGCCATCGGGACACCGGACGCGTCACCATTTCTGTGTGCGGCGGTACCGGCTGCCGTGCTATGGGCTCCGAGGGGGTCGTTGCCGCCTTCCAGAAAGAGATAGAAAGCAAAGAACTGCCAGCCAGGGTCGAGTTCAAGGAAACGGGCTGTCACGGGTTCTGCGAACGCGGCCCGTTGGTCGTTATCGGACCAAAAAAAATATTCTACAATAGAGTTAAACCGGGAGACGTCGTCGAGATTATAGATGAGACCGTCATCAAAGGCAATATCATTAAAAGGCTTTTATACACCGACCCTGCCACCAAGCAGAAAATCACCTACGAATCCGACGTACCATTCTACAAAAAGCAGACGCGCCTCATTCTGGGGGCCAACGGGGAGATCGACCCCACCGATATCACGCAGTACATCGCCCTCGGCGGTTATAGCGCCCTGGCCAAGGTCCTTTCCGGCATGTCCCCGGAACAGGTGGTCGATGAAATAACCAGGTCGGGACTGCGCGGCAGGGGCGGCGCAGGCTTCCCCACCGGCCGTAAATGGCGGTCGGTACGCGCCGCTAAAGGTGACATAAAATACGTGCTCTGCAATGCTGACGAAGGCGACCCCGGCGCTTATCAGGACCGCAGTATCCTTGAGGGCAACCCCCATAGCGTCCTGGAGGGCATGATCATCGGCGCCTTCGCTGTCGGCTCCCATGATGGCTATATCTACGTCCGCAACGAGTATCCCCTCGCCGTAGAGCACGCCCGCACGGCTATCGAGCAGGCGGAGGAATACGGGCTCCTCGGGGAAGATATATTGGGCTCGGGATTCGATTTCAATGTAACGATAAACAAAGGTGGCGGCGCCTTCGTCTGCGGGGAGTCTAGCGCGCTTATAGCTTCGCTGGAAGGAAAGCTCGGCGAGCCCAAAGCCAAGTACGTCCACATGGCCGAGAAAGGCCTCTGGGACAGGCCGAGCCTCTTAAACAACGTCAAGACCTGGGCTAACGTTCCTTTAATCATTAATAAGGGGGCGGACTGGTACTCGCAGATAGGCACCAAAGGCAGCAAGGGGACCATGGTCTTTTCGCTCGTCGGCAAGATTAACAACACCGGCCTGGTGGAAGTGCCGATGGGCATTACCCTCCGGGAAATGATTTATGAGATCGGCGGCGGTATCCCCGGCGGTAAAAAATTCAAAGCCGTCCAGACCGGCGGGCCTTCCGGTGGATGTATACCGGAATCGATGCTCGATACGCCGGTCGACTTCGATGAGCTGACCAAGCTGGGCTCGATGATGGGCTCCGGCGGCATGATCGTCATGGACGAGGACAACTGCATGGTGGACGTCGCCCGCTACTTTATCGAGTTCCTCAAAGGCGAGTCCTGCGGCAAGTGCGTTCCCTGTCGCGAAGGGCTTTCCAAACTGAGTGAGATTCTTAACCGCATTACCCGCGGCGAGGGAAAGCCGGAAGATATCGATACCATGAAGGACCTGGCGGAAGTGCTCGATATCGGCGCACTCTGCGCCCTGGGCAGGACGGCCGCAAATCCCATCCTCAGCACTATCCGCCATTTCGAAGACGAGTATATGGCACATATTATCGATAAGAAATGCCCGGCTCATGTCTGCCGCGAGCTTATTACCTTCAGCATCGACGCAGAAAAATGCACCGGCTGCGGCGTCTGCGCCCGCGTCTGCCCCACTAAAGCCGCGACCGGCGAAAAGAAAAAGACTCACACGATTAACCAGGGTTTGTGCATCAAGTGCGGCGCCTGCTTCGATGGCTGCAAGTTCGACGCGGTGCACAGGGATTAGACGGGAACAGGAGAGCTTTATGACAAAATACTGGCTCAACGCGGAAAAATCGGTGGAAATTACGGAAGCGCCGGACGCCGGCGTCGTCCGCTTTAACGTTGACGGCAAGGACGTGGCCGTTTCCAGCGGCCAGACTATCCTCGAAGCCTTGCAGCGCATGCCCGGCATCGGTGAAATACCCGCCCTCTGCTACAGTCATACCGTAAAGCCTTACGGCGCCTGCCGGCTCTGCACCGTGGAGGTCAGCGAAGACGGCGGCAAAAGCTTCCGGTTCGTGACCGCCTGCCTCTACGAAGTTAAAGAAGGCATGGTCGTTAAGACCAGCACTGACAAGATAAAGAAGCTCCGTAAAGGCATCCTCGAGCTGCTGCTGGCGCGCTGCCCCGATGTCAGGTTAATCCGGGAACTGGCCGAGGAATACGGCGTGAAAAAGCCGCGGTTCTCCCTGGGCGACCGCGACTGCATCCTCTGCGGGCTTTGCGTCCGCGCCTGCCAGGAACTTATCGGAAAATCCGCCATCAGCCTGGTGAACCGCGGTATCTATAAAGAGGTCGCCGCCCCCTTCTACGCCTACGAGCTGGGGGAGGGGTGCATCGGCTGCGGCGACTGCGCTTATGTCTGCCCCACGGGCGCAATTACTTTAGGTCCCGGCGGCAAACCCGTCCTGCCGAAAGTTAAGCTGTCCGCTGCCGAGGTCAGCGCAATGACCTCTAAAGAAAAGCCCGCCGACTCTAAAGAATAGGGTGGGATAGACCTGGAGAAAGCATTGAGGGGGCGCAGCCTTTATGGCTGCGCCCCCTCTGTTTATAATCTTCTGAAATAGCGGTTGTTATTTGTACACCCCGTACTTTTTGGTGAATTCTATCATCGCTTTCAGGTTGGCCGGGTTGACCTCGTCCGTAGAACTCCGCGGCGATAAGATGTACCCCCCGCCTTTTCCCACCACGTCGATGAGCTTCTTGCAGTAGGCTATTGTATCCTGCACCGTCCCCACCTGCAGCAGCGAGGAAGGAATGTTCCCCTCGATGCAGACGTGGTCTTTGAGGATTTCCTTGGCTTTGAAAATGTCCGTAGTGTCTAAGCGGGCCAGCAGTTTGCCCTTGGGGAAGTCTAACAGGTATTCCAGCCTCGACGTGAAGTTCCCCTCGAAGAAGATGCACGGCGTCGCCCCGCGTTTGATCAGCTCCATGACCAGCTTCTTGAAGGTCGGCCAGTAAAACGTCTGGAACTGCTTCATGGACATGAAATCGTCGGAGCCCCGGGTGTTGGTCATGAAGATCCGGGTGTAGCCGTTCTCGTTCGGCTCCGGCATCGGCCTCTCCAGCGTTTTCTTGAGGATGAACTCGCAAGTCTCCAATAATTTATCGGGCTGGCGGAACATGTCCATCATGGTGCCGTTCATGCCCCGCATTGAATGTGAAATAACGTCGAAAGGCGGCATCGCCGCTCCCTGGAAGTACTGCGGGAAGCCGAAGCTGAGTACCATCTTGTTGAACCTCTGCTGTTTGGCGCGCCACTTCCTCATCTCCCGGCCGGCTTTCTGCAGGGTGCGGATGGCTTTATCGACCTTGGGATCGGTAAAGGCCAGGGCCAGCGACTGTATCCCCATCGGGCCGCCGCCGAGGTCGGACAGCTTCGGCAGCAGCGCCAGTCCCGCCATGTGGTCGCTGGTGCGGGACATGAAGACCCGGAACATGTAGTCGGATGGGTCCTTCATATAGACGTCGTATTCGTCGCCCTTCATGTTGTCGATCTCTATCGACTGGTGTCCCTGGTACGGGTCTACCCCGCACCCCGGCCACCGCATCGTTTTCGGGCTGAGGATTTCCAGGGCTTTACCCGGCGTGAACGGCTGCTGGAAGATCAGGTCCGGCTGGAAGTCCGTTAACGCCTTTTCGTAGGCCGCGTACCAGGCGTCATAGTCGTAATAGGCGGCCGAGCACGGTATGCCGGCGTATTTGGCGGGGAAATATCCCATCGACGTTATCACCGGCACCCGGTCCGGCATCCCCAGCTGGATGGCATCCATGATCCTCTTGTCCCGTTCTTTGCGCAGCTGCCGCGCGGTCTTTTCCATTTCTATCGCTCTCTTTCCTTATTATTTATTAGTGAGTCGCTGCCATATCTTATCATAAAATAAAGGGCGCGTGAAACGTTGCTAAAATCCCCCGGATGTTTTACACTTGGGGATAATTCTGCTTTTAACTGGAAGGAGGCTGGAATGACTAAATGGCAGGATTTCCTGGAAAAGGACGGTAAGGCGCCCGCCTGGCCTTACCCGATCCGCTATGACACCGAGCAGGAAATAGACACCGATGTCCTGATTATCGGCGGTGGCATCGCCGGGTGCTGGGCAGCCATCAGCGCCGCCAGGACGGGCTTGAAAGTAGCCCTGGTGGAAAAGGGGGACACCATCCGCAGCGGCGCCGGCGGGCCCGGTTGCGACCACTGGTGCAACGCCCCCGCTAACCCGCTCTCCAACGTCGACCCCGATGAATGGGCAGAGCACATGGCCGAGCTCCCGTACTCAAACGGCATCGGCACGCAGATCCAGTGCCGCGAGGACTGGGATACCCTCCTCGAGATGGAGCAGATGGGCGGCAAGATCAGGGACACCGGGGATGATTACCTTGGCGCTAAGGGCCGTGACGACAAAACAAAGCTGATGATCTCGCCGCGCTATACCCGCGTCCACAGCTATATCCCCGGGATGGTCAAGCCGGTGATTTTCAAGAGCAATCCCGATCAGAAACTGAATAACATGGTGATACGCGTCTGGGGGACTACCTTCAAGCCGGCGTTGAAGAAAGAGTGCAAACGGCTCGGTGTGAGGATCTTCGACCGCGTCATGGTCACCAACCTGCTGACGGAGAACGGCGTCCAGGGCGCCAGGGTCGTCGGGGCGATGGGCTTTAACAACCGCACCGGCGAGTTCATGGTCTTCAAGTCGAAGGCCGCGGTTCTCTCTACCGCCGGCGACTGGTCTCTCTACCTCTTGAACACCGAGCTGGCCGGTTATAATACCTTCCGCTCCCGCACTACCACCGGCGACGGTGTTGGCATGGCCTGGCGGGCTGGTGCTGCCCTGACCCTGATGGAACGTTCTGGTATTCTGATGCTGGGCACCGGCTTCAAGCATACCTGGTACGGCGGCGCTGGGGACGCCAGCTATGAGAACCTCCCCCTTGTTGACGCCCACGGCAAGCGGTTACCCTGGCCGACGCAGGGATGGGAGGACGCCGGCGCCATGAGGCCGTCGCCGGAGGACATGGAGAAGATCATCAAGGGTGTCCAGTCCGGCGAGTACGCCCTGCCTTTTTACGGCGACTTTCCTGCCATGCCGGACGTGGAGCGCCGCGTGACCTGGCGGCTGATGCTCACCGAGGAGTCTACCACTAAAAACATCGTCGATTCCTACGGGAAAGGCGGCTTCGACCCCGCTAAACATCTCCTCCAGAACTATAGTTTTGTCGAGGGCAACAGCCCTTCGCAGTGGCGCACCGCCGGCGGCGGCGGGCCCGTCGTCGACTGGGATTTGAAGTCGACCCTCGACGGGCTTTACGTCGCCGGGGAGCAGGTCTTTTCCGCCGGCGACCACTCCTTCGCCGCGTCGACCGGCCGCTACGCCGGCCGCAAGGCCGCCGCTTACGCTAAAGAAATAGCTGCCGGCAAGGTCTCTAAGGAGCAGGTCGCTAAGGAAAAAGCCCGCGTTTATGCCCCCGTGAACCACGATGACGGCATCGACTGGAAGGAGTTGCACGCTGGCATCGCCCGGGCGATGCAATTCTTCGGCTCCGAGTTCAAGGACGAGAACCTGCTCAACATGGGGCTGGACGCCCTTAAAGAGATAGAGGAGGTACACGTGCCCCGCCTCCATGCCCTCGATCCCCATAAGCTGATGCGCAGCATCGAGGACCTGAGCCTCCTGACGCACGGCCAGATCATCCTTAACGCCTCGCTGGCGCGCCGCGCCAGCTCCCGGCCGCTTAATTTCTTCAGGATCGACTATCCTCAGGTCGACCCCCCGGAATGGCAAAAGTTTGTCACCGTGAAGCTGGAAAACAATAAGGTCAAACCCGGCGAGCTTCCCCTCCGCTACTGGGGCAATATGAAAGCCGAATACGAAGCCCGCAATAAAGACTACGCCGGTGTCTATCAAGGGAAATAAGGAGACTATCATGCCGCGAAAAAAGACATACGCCCTGCCCAATGTAACTACGCCCGGTCAGCCCGTCATTTTCCACCCCGAGGTCTGCAACGGGTGCAATCACTGCGTGGAGGTCTGCCAGATAGACGTCTATATCCCTAACCCGGAAAAAGGCAAGCCGCCCGTCATCCTCCATCCGGATGAGTGCTGGTACTGCGGCTGCTGCATTAACGATTGCCCCCGTCCCGGCGCGATGACTTTCAACTGGCCGGTGCAGCAGCGGGCTTACTGGAAGGACAAGGCCACGGGCAAAGTCTTAAGAGATAGTCAATAAACCGCCCTCCGCGTTTATCGTATCCTGGTGGAGATAGAGAGAGAGAACCAGGGCTCTTTCTATCTCCACTCCTTTTTTCTTTCAACTCGTGATAATATATCTTTATAGGTGTATATAACTTTGAGGTGAGAGCTTTATCGATAGCTGCGCGATGAAAAACCAGGGAGAGCTGGTACGCTGTTTCATGGAAGGGTCAGGCCTCGCTCATGCCCCAGAAAAATCGTAAGAGCCCGGCCCGGATACCCTTTTTTACCAGGATTTGGCAGCTCTTGAGCTCGCCGCGTCTTACCCTTTTCGTAATTCTGGTGCTGGTGGTCATCTGCCTGGTCGGCGTCTTTCTGATTCAGGTGCCCTCGGAGATTGCTTCCGACCCGACCAGTTACCAGGCCTGGGTAGAACAAATCGCCCGGCCGAAGTTCGGCGCCTGGACCGGCTTCTTTTCAGCCCTCCGTTTCTTCGATATTTTTCACTCTCCCTGGTTCCTCGCCGCCGGCAGCCTGCTCATGCTGAACATCCTTTTTTGCACTGTGAAGCGCTGGAATGCCGTGGTCAGCGCGGTACGCGGCGGCAGTGTTGTTCAGGCGGCGGTCTTTTACCGCGCCGGGACCGACAGGGTGGAGTCGAAGGTCGCGGCGCCGCCCGCTGACGTCGGCAAATCTATGGCCGGTGCCCTGCAAAAGCGCCGCTATGGCGTCAAGAGCGAGACCTCGGGCGGCGCGGTGCGTATCGTCGCCCTGAAGAACCGCTTTTCTCCGGCGGGGACTTTCTTGACCCACCTCTCTCTGATCCTTTTTGTGCTGGGATTTCTGGTGACCGCTTTCTGGGGTTTCCGCCACGCGGCATTCGTCCTGGCGGAAGGCTCGCAGGCGGAGGTCGGCCACGATACCGGCCTGTCTTTAGAGCTGATATCTTTCGAGGACGAATACTACCCGGACG
The DNA here is from genome assembly GCA_036787005.1 of Dehalococcoidales bacterium. Taxonomy (GTDB): domain Bacteria; phylum Chloroflexota; class Dehalococcoidia; order Dehalococcoidales; family RBG-16-60-22; genus JBFYTX01. The sequence goes on from DAIQQC010000011.1 coordinate 18,215, forward strand.
GCATGCCTAAGGACTTTCGCAGCAGCGTCGTTCTCTTTAAGGATGGACAGGAAGTCGCGACGGCGCTGGTACGCGTCAACTCTCCCTTGAGCTATCACGGCGTCAACTTTTACCAGTCCAGCTTTGGACCTGCCGTGAGGATGCGCGTGCATAGACTTGAAGCTGCCATCTACGACAGTGCTTTGCCCTTAACGCAGACGATGGTGAGTGAGGGCGTCCTGAGATACGCCGGCGGGCTGGACCTGGGGGGGGCCGGGCTGACAGTGCAGGTGATTAACCCTGCTATCAGCGGGCCGGACCCGGTTATCGGCGAGAACCAGATTGGCCTGCTGGTCTATCGTCATGGCACCAGCGACCCCGTCGCTTTCGAGCTTCTTGATCCGGGCGTCCCCCTGGAGGTGGAAGGTCTGATGTTCACTTACATCGGCCAGGTACAATATTCGGTATTCCAGGTGACTCGCAGCCCCGGCCTTATTCTGGTATGGATAGCCTGTGTGTTTATCATCATCGGCCTCGGCCTGGTCTTCTATTTGCCCCATCGCCAACTGTGGGCCCTCGTCGAGCCGATAGACGGCGGCCGTAGCCGTGTCATTATCCGCGCCGCGGGCCGGTCAAGTCCCGGCCTTGGTGAGATTAAAGCCCTGCTGCCGCAGGTGGACGGCCGGCAACGATAAAAAATTACCGGAGGTAAGACCATGGAAACTCTGGAATACATTACGCTTATCGCCGGCATCGCCGTTCTGGGCATCTGCTTCGTGCTTTCCCTGGGCTCTTACTTCGCTAAGAAAGCCTTGGTCAGGACTGAGTCGCTCCCCGATCCAGACGTCCCGGAGAAACGCGCCTTTACGCGCTTCGGCAATTTCTGGTTCATCCTGGCGGCGCTGGCGCTGGTGCTGGTCACGGTGTCTATCATCGCCCGCATCGTCGCCTCCGGCCGCGGCCCGTTCTCCAATATGTACGAGTTTTCCGTGGCTTTCTCCTGGGGCATTGTCGCTGTGAGCCTGTTCTTTCTCTGGCGTTATCGTATCGCCATTATCGGTACGTTCGGTTTGGTTATCGCCCTGGCGATGCTCATTTTTGCCCTTACCCTCCCCTCGCGCGTGTTGCCCCTGGTGCCGGCCCTCCAGCAAAGCGTGCTCCTGAGCGTACACGTAGCCTCGGCGATTATCTCCTATGGGGCGCTGGCGGTGGGCTTCAGCGCCGCCGTGATCTACCTTTTCGTGCGCAACCGCCGTGTTTCCTGGCTGCCCCGGCCGGAGCTGCTGGAGACCATTAGCTACCGCACCGTCATCGTCGGTTTCCCGTTCCTGACCCTGACCATTATTTTAGGGGCGGTCTGGGCGAACATCGCCTGGGGCAGGCCCTGGGGCTGGGACCCCAAGGAGACAGCCAGCCTGGTGACCTGGTTGATCTTCGCCGCATACCTGCATGCCAGGGTGATTGCCGGCTGGCGGGGCGCCCGCAGCGCCTGGCTGCTGGTAATAGGCTTCCTGGCCATACTCTTCACGTTCTTCGGGAACTACATCTTCAGCGGGCTGCACAGCTACACCTAGGCAGTTGACTGGCTGAGCTTGTGGCGCTTTTTTGATGGCCGCGATGATTTCATGCGGCCGATGTTGGTTAGCTGCCGTGGCGAAGCCCTACCGGGTAGTGGAAAAAACTTTAATGACTAACCTGGTGGACCCGGGGGGATTCGAACCCCCTACCTTTTGACTGCCAGTCAAACGTTCTCCCAAGTGAACTACGGGCCCGTATGCAATATATAATCTAGCACAAATTCACGGTATCTGGCAAGCTTGTCCCCGTTGCTTATCGCCGGCAATTCCATTACAATTTATACGTAGATACCATGAGAGAAGGAGCCCGCCCATGCCATTGAAAACCCGCTGCTTGCTGTTATTAAGCGCGATACTGGTTTTTGCCAGCCTGTTTTTATCCTGTAATAAACCGGAGGAGACGACAAAGCCTATGCAATGGAATACGCCGCCCCAGATGTCTATCGACCCTGATAAACAATATACCGCCATTATCGAAACCGAGAAGGGTGACCTCGTCCTGGAGCTTTTCGCTAAGGACGTCCCCGTCACCGTCAATAATTTCGTCTTCCTGGCCCGGCAGGGCTACTACGACAATTCCACCTTCCACCGCGTTATCCGCGACTTCATGGCCCAGGGCGGCGATCCCACCGGCACCGGCTCCGGCGGCCCCGGCTATACCTTCCCCAATGAGATCACCTCCCACAAACACGTCGTCGGCGCTATCTCCATGGCCCACTCGTCGGCTCCAAATTCCAACGGCTCGCAGTGGTTTATCTGCTACCAGCCGCAGCCCACTCTCGACGGTGGTTACAGCGTCTTTGGCCAGCTGGTGGAAGGGATGGACGTCCTGCTGAGTATCACGCCCCGCGATCCCACTCAGGCCCCTGATTATGAAGGCGATAGGGTGATAACCATCAGGATCATCGAGGAATGATCTAGATATCGATGCCGATTGCCTTGAAGATGCCTTTGCCCAGGTATACGATGGTCATGCACTTGATGATTTTGCCGATGAGCACGATGGTGATGTACTTTTTAAGCCCGAAGCGCAGCGCCCCGCAGGCGAACGCCGCCGGGTAGAAGAACGGGTTGACGACGGACGTCACCACGAACAGCGTTATCGCCCCCCGCCGCTCCATCAAGCCGAGCATCTTGTCGTAGGCCTTCTGTACGCGGCCATGCCTGCTGCCGCCGATGGCTCTCCCCGCCCCCTGGCCGGTCATGTAGATGATCAGCGCCCCCACCAGCTCTCCCAGCGCCGCCGATAGCGCTACCAGCCACGGGAAAGGCATTACGCCGCCCAGCGCGAAGACTATCGCCAGCATCGGCACCGGGATGATCACCGTCGCCCCGCCCAGGATGCTGATGAGAAAAGCCCCCACGTACCCGTATTCCTGCATGGCTATCACCTGTTCGTCCCAGATGATAATGGCCGCCGCCATGGCTATCGTGAGGATTACGCCGAGGATGGCCAGTATATACGGGAGTTTGCTTCCCTTCCTGGGGAGTGCCTGCTCTGCGACTATGCTTCCGGGCTCGCAGACAGCCTTTTCTTCTTCGGGGGTTGCGTCGGACATAATGTTTAGCCCTATTATACACGCCGCCGTTGCCTTCGTCTACCATACCGCTGAATTTGAAGTATAATATTTTTGGTTGGCCCGGTCTCGACCTGCGCAACTCAAATCAAGAACAGGAGCGTTTTTTCTCCTATAATTCTTAGCGGAAGGGAGGTGAGACAGGGTGTTTGAGTGGAACATGAGCGTGCAGAAGATGCTCGACTGTGTTGAGGAGAACCTGACCGGTCCTTTAACGCTGGAGATGCTGGCCGGGCGTTTGAACTACTCCCCTTTCTATTGCACTCGCCAGTTTCATAAGTATGCAGGGATATCACTGCGTAACTATATCCGGCTGCGCAAAGTAAGTTCCGCCGTGATCGATTTGCGGGATACCGGTGAGCGCATTATCGATATCGCGGTCAAGTATGGCTTTTCCTCGCAGGAAGCTTTCAACCGCTCGTTCAAACGGGCTTACGGCATGACTCCTTATGAGTACCGTAAAATGCCTGAACCGTTACCGCTCCTCGTCAAACGCAATGTCTTCAACCCTTACTATCTGGGATTGATGGGGAAGAATATGAAAGAGGATCTGAGCAAAAATATCAGGGTGAGTATCCAGGTCGTTCCGGCCCATAAGTTTATCGGCGTGCGCCATGTGGGCGCTGACGGATATTTTGAATTCTGGAAAAAAGACGAGCAGAAGTACGGCCGCGACCGCTGTGATGAGGTGGACGGCATCCTTTCCAGCATCAAGAGCTTTAACGGCATCGTCGGCGCCTGGCTTTATCAGGACGGGCGGCGCGGCTACATGTACGGCGTCGAAGTCCCGCCGGGTTACATCGGTAAAGTGCCGGAGGGCATGGACGTTATTGACGTCCCCGAGACCCCTTATGCTGTGTTCCATCACCCGCCCTATGACTTCGCGTCTCAGGAAATGTCAGTCCACGAGGCACTGGGCAAGTTCATCGCCGGTTGGGACCCCGCCAAACATGGCTACGCCTGGCTTGACGGATTGCCTTCTTATCAGCGTCACAACCCCGATAACTACGGTCAGGCCTGGCTGAGGCCCTTGAAAAAGCTGAAGTAAAGAAATTATTTTCATAGCTGTTTTCAGGTTATTACCTCACTCCCTGCCCCTCTCCATCCCAAAGCACTGTTAAGGAAGCAAATGTCAAGGACTGGAGAGGGGAGTATAAGAAAGAGGGGACGCAGCCCCCTCTTAAACGCTCCCTATCAAAAGGGAGTAGCTTGCCGAGAGGGGCACTAGCCCCTCTCAATAATTCTTCCCCCTCTCAAACAAATACTATTTCGAGAATTGATGATGAGACTGTTTGAGAGGGGGTCAGGGGGTGAGTATCGTTAAAAAAGAGAGGGGAGCGCTTCGCGCTCCCCCTTATGACCCCTCTCGGGCTTTATCAGGCCGCCACTTTGACCGCCGCCTTTGTCTTAAACGTCAGTTTCCCCTCCTTGTCAACGTCTATCTTCACGGTATCGCCTTCCTTCAGCTCGCCCCGCAGGAGCTGGCTGGACAGCGGGTTCTCTATCGTGCGCTCGATGACCCGCCTTAGCGGCCGCGCCCCGAACACCGGGTCGTACCCCTCTTTGGCCAGCCAGGCCTTGGCTTTCACCGTCAGCTCTATCGTGACCCGGTGCTCGCTGAGCCTGTTTTGCAGGTCTTTCAACATCAGGTCGACTATCCCCTTGAGCTGTTCCTCGCTGAGCTCGTGGAAGACGATGACGTCGTCCAGCCGGTTCAGGAACTCCGGCCGGAAGAGCTTTTTTACCTCTTCGTTGACCTTTTTCTTCATATTCTCGTAGCGGTCGTTCTGTGTTGCCGCCGTCTCCCGCCGCGTCGTAAAGCCGAGCTGGCTCTCGCGCTTGATGACTTCCGCGCCGGCGTTAGAGGTCATGATGACCACGGTGTTTTTAAAGTTCACCGTCCGCCCGTGGCCGTCCGTCAGGCGGCCGTCGTCCATGATCTGGAGCAGGGTGTTGAATACTTTAGGGTGCGCCTTCTCGATTTCGTCCAGCAGGATGATGCTGTATGGCCGGCGCCGTATGGCCTCGGTGAGTTGCCCGCCCTCGTCGTAGCCGACGTATCCCGGCGGCGACCCGATGAGCCGCGCCGTGGTGTGCTCTTCCTGGTACTCGGACATGTCCAGCCTGATCATGGCGTTCTCATCCCCGAACATGAACCAGGCCAGGGTCCGCACCATCTCCGTCTTGCCCACCCCTGTCGGCCCCAGGAACAGGAAGCTCCCGATTGGTCGCTTAGGGTCGGTTAGGCCCGCCCGGCTTCTCCTGATGGCCTCGGATACCGCCGCTACCGCCTCCTCCTGGTCGATCAGCCGCTCGTGGATGCGTTCCTCCATGTGGATGAACTTCTCTTTTTCTCCTTCTACCATCTGGGTAACGGGGATGCCCGTCCAGTTGGAGACCAGCTGGGCGATGTGCTCCGCGTTGACTTCTTCGCTGATTTTTTCTTTTTTAAGCCGTTCGCTCTTGGCTTCTTTATACTCCGGTTCCAGCTTGAGCCGGTCCGCTTTGAGCTTGGCCGCCCCCTCGTAGTCCTGCCGCTGCGTGGCCGCTTCCTCCTCGTTGGCCAGCTGCTTGATGCGCTGCTCCAGCTCTTTCTCAGCCGGCGTGGCGCTTTCTGTATCGATGCGCAGCTTGCTGGCGGCCTCGTCAATCAGGTCGATGGCCTTGTCCGGCAGGTGCCGGTCGGCGATGTATCTCTGGCTGAGCTTGGCCGCCGCGTCGAGCGCCTCGTCGGTGATCTTTATCTTGTGGTGCGCCTCGTACCTCGGCCTCAGGCCCTTCAATATCTCTATGGTGTCTTCGATGCTCGGCTCTTCAATGAATACCGGTTGGAAACGCCTTTCCAGCGCTTTGTCTTTCTCGATGTGCTTTCTATATTCGTCGATCGTCGTCGCGCCCACGCATTGCAGCTCCCCGTGCGCCAGCGCCGGCTTGAGCATGTTGCTGGCGTCGATCGAGCCCTCGGCGGCGCCCGCCCCTACGACCGTATGTATTTCGTCGATGAACAGGATTACTTCCTTCTTGGATTCTTTGACCTCGTCCATGACTGCCTTGAGCCTCTCCTCGAACTCCCCCCGGAACTTGCTGCCGGCCACCAGCGCCCCCATGTCCAGGGCGACCACTTTGCGGCCTTTGAGCGAGTCCGGTACATCGTCCTCGGCGATTTTCTGGGCCAGCCCTTCGGCGATGGCTGTCTTGCCCACGCCCGCCTCGCCCACGATGACCGGGTTGTTCTTGGTGCGCCGGGTGAGTATCTGCATGACCCGCCTGATTTCCTTTTCGCGCCCGATCACCGGGTCGAGCTTGCCATCCTTGGCCATCTGGGTGAGGTCACGTCCGTACTTTTGCAGCGAACGGTATTTGCTCTCGGCCCGCGTGTCGTCCACCCGCCGGCTCCCCCTGAGCTTTTGCAGGGCGGCGTAGACCTTCTCCTGGTTTACGCCCGCCCCGTGAAGTATCTGGGCGGCCTCGCCTTTGTTCTCGGCGACCATGGCAATAAGCAGGTGCTCGGTGCTGATGAACTCGTCCTTGAGCCTTCGCGCTTCCGCCTCGGCTTTTTGCATCAGCATCGCGATACGCGGCGTGGCGTAGATCTGCCCCGTCTGGTAGGACACTTTGGGCGTCTTTTCCAGCACTTCATCCACCCGGTCCCTCATCATGTCCGCGTCGACGTTTATCTCTTTCAATATCTCACCCACCAGCCCTTGCCTCTGTACCAGGAGGGCCAGCAGGATATGCTCCACGTCCCACTGGCTGTGCTTGAACTGCATCGCCAGCTGCTGGGACGCCTGTAACGCTTCCTGCGCCTGTTCCGTGAATCTTTCCTGTCTCATCTCTCTTCCCTTCCGCGTAGGTTTTCTATTTCCTGCTGTGCTTCTTCAAGCTCGTTCTGCAGCTCCCCCATGTGCTGTACCATGCGCAGGATGACCTCCACCCCCGGTAGGTTTACCCCCATGTCGTCTACCAGCGACTTTACCCTTTTGAGCAGGGCGATGTCCCGGTCGGAGTATAACCTGATGTTCCCCCGCGAGCGATGCGGCTCTATTATCCCGACCTTTTCATAGTAGCGTAGGGTGTGTGTTTGTATTTCGAGTATCCTGGCCGCCACGCTGATTACGTAGCGGGGTTCGCTGTTGTACTTGTCTTTGTCCATTTTCACCTCGGTTCGTCCAATAACCTGTTGTTACGTCCCGGTTGTTTGGTTATTGGAGCTTGGTTATTGGCTATTACCCCTTATTTCGCCGAGCTGCCGGAACAGCTCCTTTTCTTTTTCGGATAATCTTGTCGGCATGACGACGTTTACTTTAGCCAGCAGGTCGCCTTTCGTTGTCTTTCCGGGGTGGGGCATGCCCTGTCCGGCCAGGCGGAAAACACGGCCGTTCTGCGTCTCCGCCGGTATTTTCAGCGCCAGCTTGCCTTTGGGTGTCGGCACCTGTACTTCTCCGCCCAGCGCCGCCACCGTCAGGGGCACCGGTATGCTGACGTGCAGGTCGTCGCCCTGTCGTTCGATGGTCGCGTGCGGCCTGACCGTGATATTCAAATAGAGGTCGCCGTTGGCGCCGCCGGGTCCCGGTTGTCCCTTGCCGGTGATACGCACCCTCGACCCCGTGTTCACGCCGGCGGGGATCTTTACCTCGATGCGCTTGATATTGGCTACCACGCCCGCGCCGCGGCATACCGAGCAGGGGAGGTTCTGTATCCTCCCCGTCCCTTTGCAGGCCGCGCAGGGCTCTTCTACCTGGAGGCTGATGGTGCGCTGTGTGCCGGTGTAGGCTTCCTCGAGCGTTACCTCGGCGGTCGTCTCCATGTCCTGCCCGCGCTGCGGCTGGGCCCGGCGCCCGAAACCCCGTCCCCTCCCCCCGAACAGCTCCTCGAAGATGCCGTCCAGGTCTTCCACGTTCCCGCTGTACCGGTAACTGCCGCCGCCTGGCGAAAATCCCTGGGATCCTTGGTACTGCGCCTGTTCGCGCTCCGCCTGCTCCATCTGGTCGGCGTACTGCCACTTATCGCCGTACTTGTCGTACTTCTGTCTCTTGGTTGTATCGGAGAGGACCTCGTACGCGGCGTTGATTTCTTTGAACTTGGCCTCGGCGCCTTTATTGCCGGGGTTGACGTCCGGGTGTAGCTGGCGCGCCAGCCGGCGGTACGCCTGCTTGATCTCTTTTTCGCTGGCGTTCTTTCTTAGTCCGAGTAGCTCGTAGTAATTATTACCGGGCATTTCTTTTCTCCGGATACTATAATTCTATTATACGCCATGTGAGGTAAGATGTCAAAGCTATTATAAAAGAGTTAATACTGAATTATTAAGTATAAAGCCGGTTGAAGGCTTTGGCCTCGACCCGCCGCTATAGCTCCGCGGCGTCAGAATAGCCTGAAGATTGACTTCAGCAGCCAGAAGATGATGAAGATCAATGCCAGGACCAGCGCGATGTGTATCAGGGCGCCCAGGGTAAAGAGGAAAAAACCGAACAGCCACAAAGCCAGCAGAATGATGCCGATGAGTAATATTATGCCCACGTCGCCCCCCTTTTTCTATATTTTGGCTTGAGTGTATTATCTCTATATTACGATCATGCCGATGATCCCGCCGATTATCATTACCGACCCCGTTACCAGCATCGTCCAGTGCCACCATTTCATCCTTGCCCGGCTTATCGCGATAATCATTTGCCTCTCCTCCTTGGACCTTTTATCGTTATGATTTTAAGTCTGGAGAGGTAGAATAGTTACAAAAAAGGACTTAAAATAGTTACAAAACAATGACATTTGGTCGGTGGCCGGGTAATCGTTATTGTCATCGTATTGACAAGCCTGCTTTATTACGTATAATTGAATAGAGAGAGGAGTCCCTATGCCGGCTTGTCCCAACTGTGGGCGCCCCACCATGAGGACCAGGGACTGGGCCTGCCAGTGGTGCGGCTATCCGCTTCTTTCCCGGGCTTACAAGAAAATAGATAAGACCTTTACCGAGCTCCAGGAGGAGCGATACGGCGCCTCCCGGTCGGCGGCTCCCGGGCCGGAGTTGGATGTAGAACTGCCGCCGGAATCCCGTCCGGCGTACGAGCCTCCGCCCAGGCCGCCGTCTTTAGAGCCTCCCCCGCGCCCGCAAAGAAAATCCCCGCCGCCGCGGCCTGAAAAAAGACCGCCGCCTGTATCTCCGCCGGCCCCGGGACCTGCTTTGAAACCGGAAGCGGAATTACCGCCTGCACCGGAACCCCCGCCTGAGTTGGCAGCCCCGGAACCCGTCCCGCCGTTAGCGGCTCGTCCCGAGCCTGAACCTTTACCTCCTCCTCCCACGCCCGAGCCTCTACCGCCCCCTCCGCCGCCTCTGGCCCCACCGGACCTTAACGCCGTTAACGACGGCTCGCTGCTGACCGTCGACCAGCTGGATGCCCTGTATAAAGCCGATCGGCTTGCCGCCCACGCCAGGCTGGCGAACAAGACCATCCTGGTAAGGGGGTTCGTGGAAAAGGTGTTTATCCGCGACCATATTGACGTGCGCTATATCATGCTTACCGGCGTCAATAAAAAGGTGATCTGGCCCGTCCGCTGCACTTTTACTCAGGAAAACGTTGCGGCGATGAGCCGCCTTGCCGAGGG
>DAIQQC010000063.1:0-9840 GCA_036787005.1 Dehalococcoidales bacterium
TCGGGGTTGGGCATCATAACGTCGGTGGGGCAAACGTCCACGCACAGATTGCAGCCGACGCAGATATCCGGGTTAAACTCGACCGCCTTGTTGGGCGTGGCGGGATTAGGTACCATGTAGGCTTTCTCGCTCATATCTATTTACCGTCCTTATTAGTTTGAACACCGCAGTAGCGCTGATAATTCTCCTCGTAGTCGGCGGCATAGGGCGCTTTAAGATGGAAGTCCAGTGGCAGGTCACGGGTTACCGCTTTATCGCCCTCCTGCCGGATGGGCAGCAGCTTGTTCCAGTCGGACGGGTCGACCTCGGGGTAATCGAGGCGGCGGAAGTCCAGTATCGAGTTGCTCGCCTTACGCGCCAGCGACGACTTCATCATCAGCTCCCCGACGTCGATCAGCGAATGGCATTCGAGAAGTCGACCCAGCTCGTGGGGATTGGAAGCATAAGCCGAGGCCAGCTCGGTTTCCCGGAGCTCTTCAAGCAGCCGCAGACCCAGATTCAGCGTAGCTTCGTTCTTGTATTGCCCGCAGTAGTCGCGCATGATGCGGGCGACCGCCACGTTGATCTCTTTCCAGCCATTGCCGCCCCTGCCCTGCCGCACGGCGTGATAAGCACGCACCTTTTCGGACTCCACCTGTTTTTTATCGACCGCGGGGTCGGGGGCGTTCTTTGCAAAGTCGGCGGCGTGACGGCCGGCGTAGCGGCCGGTCGTGTGCGATTCGCCGTGGCAACCGCCGCCGAAGATAGTGCCGCCCGCGGCGGCGTAAAGACCTTCGAGGTTCGTCCGGAGATTCCAGTCGAGTAGAAAGCCACCGCCCCCCGGCCCGCGCACTGTGGGAGGGGTATTGATGCCGGTGCCCCAAAAATTAGCGTGGGCGTAGCCTTCCGGCATCATCACCGGCGCCTGGAAGAGGTCTTTATCGGGGTCAAAGCCGGCTTGCGTCATGGTTAAATAAACGGGGATACGGGTCTTGCCTTCATTACCGACCATCATCCCAAAGATACAATGGCGCTCCGCATCCGAGAGCCGGGTAAGGTCGGCATAAAGGGGCAGCTTGAACTCCCCCCGCCGGATACGCTCGGGCAGGTCACGGGCAAGGTCGTTGTTGCGGTACTGCGGCAAATAGCGCGAGATGCCGATGCCCTCGCCGAGGATGAAGTCCTGCCCTTCAGAAGGCAGGAACCGCCCCTGTTGAGTAGCAATCGGCCGGTTGAAGGCATCCGCCCAAGGCACTTCCTTACCATCTGCGTCGACAATCGGTACGCCATGGTAGGTATTGTGGGCGTTAGCCATACTGTACGGCGCGTAGGAATAACCGGAGAGCCGGTTCGGCCCGCTGCCTTCCATGCAAACGAACTCGGCGCCGGCGTTCCAGCCTAAAGCCTGCCCGACCCCTGCGCTATTGAGGTCGGACATCGAGCCGGAAGCGGTCATCTCGGGGTCGAAGAGGAAAAGGCGGCCGGCGCCGCCGGTGCAGATGACGGTCGCTTTAGATTTGAAGACATAGAACTCACCGGTGCGGGCGTTGACCGCCGTAGCCCCTACCACCCGGTTACCCTGTCTGCCGCCGGCGGTGAGCAGGGCGGTGGGCATGATGCGATTATGGATGGTCACGCCTAAACGCCGCGCCTCTTCATAAAGTTTTGGCTTGATATTCCAGCCCCAGACGCGGACGATATGGCGGCTCCGATAATCGTAGGCGAACATCAATTTGGTCTTGTCGTCGCGGAACTCGGCCCCCTTGAACTCGTCCCTAACGTCCCTTATCTGCACGCCCATTTTTTCGCAATCGAGCAGGGTGTCCCAGCTTTCCTTAGTGATAATATAGCGGACGTGCCCGCCGGTCCACCCCTGCATGGAGTCGTAGCAGGCCCTGGTATACATTTCCGGGGTAACTTTAGAGCAGGGATTGGTGACGGCGCCGTGCCAGTGGTCGACGCCCGCCCCGCCCGAGCCGCTCCGCTTAGCGTGTCCCCTTTCGGCGACCACTACCTTGACGCCGCTTTTGGCCGCGTTGATAGCGGCCTGCAAACCCGCGACGCCCCCGCCGATGACCAGCACATCAGTGACGACCTCGTTGACCTTTGCGTAATTTACAGGATAAGGCCAGTCCGGGACTTTACCGCTTTTCTGGACATACTCATGCCACGTTGCCATACGAAGTCCTCCTTGAAGAGATACCGGGTGAATGTTAGCCCCGCCCGCGACCGGTTGTCAAATATTGCGTTTAATAGAAATCCAATTAAGAATAATATTAAAACAATTTAAGAAACTCATCATGAGTCAGGCCGGTATCCCTTATCAAAGCGCGTAACAGCCCTCGCCCCAGTTCATTATGTCTAGGTACAGAAAGCCGTCCCTTTGAGGGATGAATCAGTATCATATGGCTTCCCTCGGTATGATCCCACTGATAGCCGATTTTGCTGATAACTTTTGCGAAGTCATCCCCTGATATTACCGGGAGCTTTGGCATTAAACGGCAACCTCCACCTCTCGCACCTCGATGATGCTGGGTATCGGTTCTCCATGCCGCCGCATACTAGCGATATAACCCCTGATGGCTTCTCTAATATTGGCGATTGCTTCTTCTTCAGTTCTTCCCTGCGAGTGACAACCCGGCAAAGCCGGGCAACTGGCAACGATAAAACCGTCTTCATCTTGTTCTAAGGTAATAGCAATTTTCAAGGTGCCTTCTACAGCAGTATTACCGGTGGCACTTTTTACTGTCTTTATCTGATTCAATATTTCTAGAGAACGAACTGCAAAATCTAGTTTTTTTAGAATATGGCTGGCGTATTGTGCTGTAAAATCTTCTGTATAAGACAGGCCTGTGACCAAGTGGATAACTTGCTTAATTGGATACCTTGATCCGTGAAGTTCCACATAATATTTATTACGGCCATCAAATAGCTTAGGATCGATTCCTCTAGTCGCTCTAATAATATCTTCTCTGTTTATTTCATAAACCTTACCACCTATTATAAACCTCATGATAAATACCTCCTATTTCCTACTACTACTAGTATTAAATAGCGCGAGATATTTTGTCAAGAGGCTTACGGTGTCTGGGGCAATAAACCTGAGTGTTCAGTCCAGTTTAAGCAGCTCTTCGAGTATCTTTGCGGCGTCCCGGACGAGTGGCGGGCAGACATTACCAAACACGTTTTTCTGACGCGCCCCGGCGGCCTGCTCCGGAATAGTCAAATCGTAGCCACACAGGTCGGTGCAGTTGAGCGAGCCGTGCAGCGCCGTGAACTTCCGGTTGAACTCCGCCATGGCGCCGCCCATCTGCGCCCGGTCTTTCATATAATCACCCGAGGGCTTCAAAGCCAGTCCCAGTACCATGTAGGCGCCGGTGACCGCCCCGCAGGCACCTTTGCTTTGCCCCATCCCTCCCCCAAAAGCACGGGCGATCTTCATGGCGAGTTCATTACTCATGCCGTACTCTTCATTGAAAGTCGTCAGCACCGCCTGCGCGCAATTCATCCTGTGTGAAGCCAGTTTGTCATGGGCTTGAGCGGGTCTATCCATTATTTACCTCCCTGAATCAGTGAAAAGAACTCGGCGCGCTGGGCCGGACGAGTGTAAAAACTGCCGCGCAGCGCGGAGGTGATGACGTTAGCGCCGGGCTTTTTGATACCCCGCATCATCATGCACATGTGCTCCGCCTGAATGACCACCCCCGCGGCTTTAGCGTTAAGGCCGGTAAAGACGGCGTCCGCGATTTCCGTGGTCATGCGCTCCTGCACCTGGGGCCGGCGGGCGATCGTTTCAACGACCCTGGCGAGCTTGCTGATACCGACGATCCTGCCCTCCGAGTTGGGGATATAGCCTACGTGGGCGACCCCGTAAAACGGCAGGAGGTGGTGCTCACACATGGAGTAGAAGGGAATGTCTTTAAGGATCACCATTTCCTGGTGACCGAGTTCAAAACCGACCTCAAGGTCTTCCCGGGGGTCTTTGTCCATACCATGGAAGAGCTCGGCATACATCTCCGCGACGCGCTGGGGGGTATCCTTGATACCTTCGCGGGCGGGGTCTTCGCCGATGGCTTTAATGATTTCAGCTACCGCTTTTTTAATGCGAGCCTGGTCGATCATAAAGACCTCCTAAGGTTGTATGAGATTGCTTCGCCTCCCCGATTTCATCGGGGATGGTCTCGCAATGACAGACACAGGGTTAACCCCAGCCCAGCGATTTTTCTATAGCCTTAAGGTCGGCGGGAAGCTGCAATATGTTCGGGGCGATCTTCAGGACGGTCTCGGTGTCTTTAAGGCCGTTGCCGGTGACCACGCAGACGATGACCTGGTCCGGGAATTTCCTGCCCTGCTTCGCCAGCTTGATGAGGCCGGCCAGAGGCGCGGCGGAAGCCGGCTCGCCAAAGACCCCGGCTTCAGAGGCCATGATACGCTGGGCGGCCAGGATCTCGTCGTCGGTGACGGTATCGATAATGCCCCCGGACTCGTCCCGCGCGGCGACGGCCTTCTGCCAGCTGGCCGGGTTGCCGATGCGTATCGCGGTGGCGACCGTCTCCGGTTTTTCAATGGGATGGCCGCGGACGATGGGCGCCGCGCCCTCCGCCTGGAAGCCGTACATCTTAGGCTTTTTTGTCGATTTGCCGGCGTCGTAATACTCTTTAAAGCCCTTCCAGTAAGCGGTGATGTTGCCGGCATTGCCTACCGGCAGGAAGAGATAGTCCGGGGCATCGCCGAGGACATCGACGATTTCAAAGGCGGCGGTCTTCTGGCCTTCGATCCTGTAAGGATTCAGGGAGTTGACCAGCGTGACCGGGTGCGTTTCAGTGAGACGGCGCACGATTTCCAGGGCTTTATCGAAGTTGCCGTCGACGGCGATGATCCTGGCCCCGTGCACGATAGCCTGGGCGAGTTTGCCCAGCGCTATTTTCCCGCCGGGAATGACGATGATGCACTCCAGTCCGCAGAAGGCGGCATAGGCTGCCGCCGAGGCGCTGGTGTTGCCGGTGGAGGCGCAGATGACCGCTTTACTGCCGGCCTCCACCGCCTTAGCGATGGCCACCACCATGCCGCGGTCTTTAAAAGAGCCGGTGGGGTGGCAGCCTTCCAGTTTGAAATAGAGCCCGCCGCAGCCGTATTTCTGTGCCAGCTTATCGCACCTGACCAGCGGCGTGTCGCCCTCGCCTATCGTGAAGAACGGGGTCCGGCGCGTGACCGGCAGGTATTTTTTATAGTGGTTCAGGACACCCTGTTTCACTTGATTCCCTCTCTAACTCTCCCCTTACGAAGGGGGGAGGATGATCGAATAAACCTCCGTATCATTGGTTATACGTACCTTTTCCCTCCTTCGCAAGGAGGGACCAAGGGAGATTTTTTACTATCCCCCTTCTATGTCCTCGACACGGATGAAGTTGGCGATCTCTTTCACTACCTCCAGCTTCTCCAGTTTGCGGAGGGCGGCCTGCATGGCCTTTTCCCGGGCGGGGTGGGTCATGATCACGATTTCCGCGGTCTGTGTCTTCGCGTCGGACTCCGGCTGGATGGCGGAGGCGATGCTGATGGAGTTATCGCCGAACACGCGGGCGATCTGCGCCAGCACGCCCGGCTGGTCCTTAGCGGTCAACCTGATGTAATATTGCGTCTCGATCTCGTCGATGGGCTTGATAGGCCGGCCGGAGGAGGCCCGCCACGGGGAGACGCTGCCGATGCCCAGGCAGATCTTCCTGGCCGACGAGACGATGTCCGCGATGACGGCGCTGCTGGTGGGTTTGGCCCCCGCCCCCTGGCCGATAAAGAGCACCTTGCCTACGAGGTCGCCTTCCACCTGTACCGCGTTATAGACGCCGTCGACTTTCGCCAGGAAAGAATCGGCCGGAATAAAGACGGGATGCACCCTGGCCTCCACGGCATCACCGCTCCGCTTGGCGATAGCCAGCAACTTGATGGCAAAGTTAAGCTCCCTGGCGTAGCGGAAGTCGCGCAAGTTCAGGCGCGAGATGCCCTCGCGGTAGATATCCTGCGGCCTTACCTGCGTCTGGAAAGCCAGCGAGGCCAGAATCGCCAGCTTATAATTGGCGTCTATCCCCTCGATATCGTTCTCCGGGTTGGCCTCGGCATAGCCCAGCTTCTGCGCCTGTTTAAGCGCCGCCTTAAAATCCATGCCCTCCCTGGCCATCATGGTCAGGATATAGTTGGTGGTGCCGTTGATGATAGCAAAGATGCCGGTGATGTTGTTCGCCACGAGGTCGTGCTTGAACGGAGCGATCAGCGGTATGCCCCCACCCACGCTGGCCTCGTACTGAAGTCCTACACCGTGCTCATGAGCGATCGCCAGGAGCTCCATGCCATGCTTGGCGACCACTTCCTTGTTGGAGGTCACGACGTGCTTGCCGCCGGTCAAAGCCCTCCGGATATAGTCTTTGGCCGGGTTCTCGCCGCCGATGGCTTCCACGACGATATCGATGCCGGGCTCACTGAAAAACTCGTCGTCATTGGTGGTGAAAAGGCCGGGGGGCATTTTCTTTGCTTGCGGGCGCTTCAGGTCCTGCGGCAATATTTTGATCTTTTTCAACGTCAGCGGACAGCCGACCTGCCGCGCCAGCTCGCCGGACCTGGCGGTCAGTACCCTGGCAACCTGCCCCGCCACCACCCCCAGCCCTATCAGCCCGATACCGATGCTGCTTTTATTCATAGCGATACCCCCGCTAGGTATATCCCAGCTCCTTTTTGGCACGGTCAATCGCCCAGGTCAGGACGCCGGACAAACCGCTTATATCAATCTCAGGATTATATTGCAGATACAAATCGGTTAGCCAGTCGTTGTACGCTTCATCGATGAGATACTGGCGATCTTCATCGCTCAGCGGCCGGTCATCTTCTTTTTCCACCAGCTTGACCAGCCAGTAGCCGCCCCGCGTGGAGAACTTCGTGTCGGAGATAGGGTCGCTCCACTTTCCCAGCTCGGTGGCCGGATCAAATACGTACGCGTCGAAGGGAGCGCTAACTACCGTCGTCGTGTTGTCGGCCCTGGCCAGGATGCCGAGTTCCCCGTGTTTTTCTTTCGACGGGGTGTACTGCGAGTAGGTATCAGCCAGCGTGGCGAGACTCTCCCCCGCCTCCAGCCTGGCTTTTATCTCCAGGGCCTGTTCGTTGCTGCTTAAATAAAGCGCCTGGACCGAGCTCGAATTATCGCTGGGCCGACCCACGACATTAATCAGCCAGTAGCCGACCGACTTGTAGGACTCGTTATCGGACAGAGGCGGGCTGATGTCCCCGGGCTCCGCCCCGAAGGCCCAGTCCATGGGTATCCGAGAGTCCAGCTCTTGTTCTAGTATGGAAGACGCCTGCCAGCCGAAGTCGCCTTCATTATATTTAGAATATATATTTTGCGCGTATTGATCTACTATCGTGGAGAAGTTTTCTCCGTTTATCAGCTTGTCCCGGGCTTCGATAGCCAGGCCCTCGCTCTCCGCCATCATGGCCAGGATATGCACCTGGTCTTCGGCCTCGGGCACCGTGGTGCCGAAATACTCGTCCTTTAACCTCGTTTCCAGCTGCTGCGTCCGGGCGATGGCCACAACAGCGTCGCTGGCTGATTGGCCGTTGTCTTTCAGCGTTTCCCTCACCTGTTCATCGTCCACGATAATGCCAAGTGGTTCAGCCGCCAGCCTCATCAACTCGTTTTCAATGATGGCATTAGGGATGTTGACGTCTAAGGCTTCCAGCGTCTGATCCGGATTTTGCTGGCCATAAAAAACCAGGGTATCAATATAAAAAGAGGTATTGAACTCGCTATCGGCGACCCTGACAACCGTCCGGTGAAGGGGACGGTACTCCGTAAAGTACCACCCCAGCATGACGATCAGGACAATCGCGACGATAATCGATATACCGCTGATGAAGATGATCCGCTGGCGCCGTTGTGCTTTCTGGAAATGCGAAAGCTGGCGCCGGGTATATTCCTTAGGTTTTTCTTCTCTCTTTTTCTTAGCCACGAACTGGTTCCCCTTTACGAAATTCTTAATCCACCATCAGTCTATATTAGGATAATGTATAAATTGTGAATTTTCAAATTAGCGATTAGCAGTTAGCTTTGGGAGGGAGGACTAAAACCAAGAGCCGACAGGAGATGGCTACTTCCTCCACACGATGTGGCACTGCCACTTGGGCGAGGTCTGCGGGAAGTCCGTGCGGAAATGGGCGCCGCGACTCTCTTCCCGGATCAGGGCAGCTTCCGTCAGCAGCCGGCCGGTCAGGACAAGATTACTCACTTCGTAGGAGGGCTGATCGGTGGGGGGGCGCAGCGACTGCTGCCAGGTTGCCAGGATGCCGGCCGCCTGGTTGAGCCCGTCTTTGTCGCGGATGATGCCGGCCTTGTCCCAGTGCAGCTGCTGGAGGCTGGCCAGGCCGGGCGCGGGCACGGCTTTTAAGGACGGCCTCTGGCCGAGCGTGGTGTAGATATCCTTAACCCGGCTTTCGGCGGGGGCTTTTTCTTTGGCTTTGCCGGCGGTCCTTTCCACGATCCTCTTGCTGAAGACGATGGCTTCCAGCAGCGAATTTGAGGCGAGACGGTTAGCGCCGTGGACACCGGTGCAGGCGACTTCGCCGGCGGCGAACAGCCGGGCGACGTTCGTTTCTCCCCAGGTATTGACCCTGATGCCGCCGATCATATAGTGGGCGGCGGGCGCCACCGGGATAAGGTCGCGCGTAATATCCAGGCCGTGATCGAGGCAAAACCGGTAGATGTGCGGGAAGCGCGTGGTGATGGTATGGGCCGGCAGGTGGGTGACGTCAAGATAGACCCGGTCAGTGGCGGATTTTTTCATCTCGTTAACGATGCTGCGGGCGACGACGTCCCTCGGGGCGAGGTCGGCTTTTTCATGGTAATCGGCCATGAAATGCTCACCTTTATTATTACGCAGGACTCCTCCCTCCCCCCTGACCGCCTCCGATATCAGGAACGGCGGTACGCCGGGCATGCGCAGGGCGGTGGGATGGAACTGGAAGAACTCCATATCGGCAATCTCGGCGCCGGCGTTAAAAGCCAGCGCGATGCCGTCGCCGGTGGCGATGCCGGAGTTGGTGTTGTATTTAAAGAGCTGGCCGGCGCCGCCGGTGGCCAGGATGAGAAAATCGCAGTCGAACTCCTCGAAGGTGCCGGTGCGGCAGTCCAGCGCCCGTATGCCGGTCACCCGGCTTTTTTCCAGCCGGATCTCCGTGGCGAGGAAATTCTCCAGTACCTGTATCCGCGAGGCGCGCACCTGCTGGCTTAAAGCCAGCTCGATGTGCTCTCCGGTGGCGTCACCGCCGGCATGGAGGATGCGTGGCACGCTGTGCGCCGCCTCCATGGTCAGGGCGATTTCACCATCGAGAGTATCGAAGGGGACTCGGTAGCGAACCATATCCGCGATGCGCACAGACGCCTCGTCGACCAGGATTTTTACCGCTTCTTCGTCGGACAGGCCGGCGCCGGCATTGATGGTGTCCTGGAGATGGAGCCCGGGGGAATCGCCTTTGCCGATGGCCGCGGCGATGCCTCCCTGGGCGTTCTTGGTATTGGTGTCGTCGATGCTGCCCTTGGTGATGACCAGGACGCTGCCATGCTCCCGGGCAAGAAGGGCGGTATAGAGCCCGCCGATGCCGCTGCCCACTACGATATAGTCGTACTTTTTCATCTTTTATGCCTGGATCGAAAGATGGTGCCGAGGCGGGGATTTGAACCCCGACGCGCTTACGCGCACCACCCCCTCAAGATGGCGTGTCTACCAGATTCCACCACCTCGGCACGTCCTGCGAAAAGAAGTTTGGCAGGGGTGGCAGGACTCGAACCCACGACCGGCGGTTTTGGAGACCGCTGCTCTACCA
>DAIQQC010000064.1:0-9765 GCA_036787005.1 Dehalococcoidales bacterium
AACAGCACCACCCACCACGCCAACGGCGTCCAGAACCACCGGGCGGTTATCCTGCTGGCGGCTATCACCGGCAACATCGGCGTCACCGGCGGGAATCGGCTCGGCGACTACGCAACTGTTCGCCCTAACGACATCACCCTGCACGATAGAGTGTCCGGCATGCCCCCGGGTATAGGTTCGCAGCGCTTCCCAATCTGGACAAAGCGTTATCACGAGATGCAGTCCAACGCCATCGCCGACCAGATTGAAAGTGGCGATCCCTATCCCCTGAAAGCGCTTTTCTCTCCGGGGCTGGACGTCCAGTTCTTCGGTAACTCGCCGCGTTTTGTTGAAGCCGTCAGGAAACTGGATTTCATCGCCGTCAGCGAATACTTTCATACGCCGGGTACGCAGCTCGCGGATGTTGTCCTGCCCATCGCGTCCTGGATGGAGCGGCCCATCCTTTTGACCGATTACGGCGGCTACGCCAGGCTCATCGAGCCCGCCATCTCACCAGTAGGCGAATGCCGGACCGAGTGGGACATCTTTTCATCGTTAGCCAAACGGTTAGGTTTCGGCGATTTGTTCTGGGACGGCAATTTTAATAAATGCGCCGATCATATCATCGAGCCTATGAAAATCACTATCGCCGACCTTAAGCAAAACCCGCGGGGCGTTAAGCTCCCCACCCGCCCCCGCCCGGAAAAACACTACGAACAGACCGGTTTCCAAACCCCCTCCGGCAAGGTGGAAATAGCCTGCGAAACGCTCACGGAACACGGCCTCGACGCCCTGCCGGTCTACCGTGAGCCGCCGGAAAGCCCGCTGAGCCGACCCGACCTCCTGGAAAAATACCCGCTGGTCATGACCTCGGGCGCGCGGGTGATGGCCTATACGCACTCGCAGTTCCGTAATATCCCGCGCCTGCGCAGGCTTATGCCCGACCCGCTGGTGGACATCAACCCCACCGACGCCGCTCCGCGCGGCATTAAAACGGGCGATTCGGTCACCATCAGCTCTCCGCGGGGCAGCATCCGGATGAAAGCCAACGTGACCGATTCCATCCTCGAAGGCGTCGTCTCGCTGCCCCACCACTGGCCCGGCGACGCCAACGTCAATACCCTGGTCGATGACACTTCCCTCGATCCCATTTCCGGTTTCCTTCCCTGTAAGTCGCAGCTTTGCCAGGTCGCTAAAGGCTGAAGAAATAATAATGCCCACCAAACCTCTGGTCAAAGCCCTCACCGAAGCCGGCCTCGGCGCCCGCCGCCGCATGACCGAGGCCATCAAGCAGGGCAAAGTAAAGGTCAACGGCCGGACCGCTGAGTCGTTCACCCAGCCGGTAGACACGGAAAACGACCGCGTCACCTTCGATGGCAAAGCAGTCGATATCAAGCCCGGCGAGACCGTCTGCCTGGCGCTCAATAAGCCGGCTGGCGTCGTTTCCACCGTCAGTGATGAGAAGGGCCGCCGCACCGTGCTGGACGTCCTGCCGGCGCCGTATAAAAAACTCCGGCTCTATCCCGTCGGCCGGCTCGATATCGATACCACCGGCCTGCTCCTGCTCACCAACGACGGCGACCTCACCTTCCGGCTGACCCATCCCCGCTTCGAGCACGAAAAGGAATACCTGGTCCGGATAAAGGGCCGGCTGACGGCTGAAGAAAGAAATCACCTCGAGCGCGGCGTTCGTCTGGAGGACGGCCTGACCCACCCGGCGCGGGTCAAAGAGGTCTCATCGCCGCCTTTCAACTACAGCATCACCATCCACGAAGGCCGGAAAAGACAGGTCCGCCGCATGTTTGAAAGGCTGGGGCATCCCCTTTTAGCCCTGAAGCGCGAGCGTATCGGCCAGTTGAAACTCGGCAATCTTAAAGAGGGCGAGGCTCGCCGCCTTACCCCCGCCGAAATAAAGTCCCTGCTCTCATAAGAACAGCCTGATGATCGAGTAGACCGCCATCGCGATGAGCGCCGAGGCCGGTATCGTAAATATCCACGCCCACACGATGCGCAGCGTCACTCCCCACCGCACCGCCGAGACCCTCTGCGTCGCTCCTACCCCGGAGATAGCCCCGGTGATAACGTGCGTGGTGCTCACGGGTATAGCCAAATAGGTGGACAAAAAGATGCTCGATGCCGCGGCCGTCTCGGCACAGAAGCCGTCGATAGGCCGTAACCTGGTGATCTTTTGCCCCATCGTTTTGACGATGCGCCAGCCGCCGGTAAGGGTGCCTATTGCAATGGCGGCGTGGGCGCTCAGGACGATCCATAACTTAACGTCAAAACTGTCCAGGTATCCGCCGGCGAAAAGCAGGCTGGTGATTATTCCCATCGTCTTCTGGGCATCGTTGCCCCCGTGGCCCAGGCTGAAAGCCGCCGCGGAAAATAGCTGGGCTATCCTCGACCATTTATTAATGCTGGTAGGGTTCTGCTTGCGGAGAATCCAGCTGGTGATGACTTTTAGCAAAATACCCATGAAAAACCCGATCAGCGGGGCGATGATGATGAAGATAAGCGTCTTGGTCCAGCCGGAGGCGATGATTACCCCGAAGCCGCCCTTGGCGATGGCCGCCCCGGCGTAGGCGCCTATCAGGGCGTGCGAGGAGCTGCTCGGTAGCCCGAAATACCAGGTGATCAGGTTCCAGGCTATCGCGCCGATAAGTCCCGCCAGGACGACCGTGGCCGTCACAATCTCGATGTCGATCATCCCCTGGCCGATGGTCTTGGCTACGCCCGTGCCGAATATCACAAAAGCGATGAAGTTAAAAAAGGCCGCCCAGATGACGGCCTGCCGGGGCGACAATACCCGCGTGGAAACTACGGTGGATATGGAGTTGGCGGCATCGTGCATGCCGTTGGTGAAGTCGAAGGCCAGGGCGATGATGATGATTGGGACAATTAAGTAGAGACTCGTTTCCATATAACGGACAATAAAGTCCTTCCAGATTATACACGAAACGCCGCTTTTTGAGAAACTGAACTTTTCAACTTCATCTCGGGTCTGCTATACTGGATTTGTTCCACAAATAAATCCATCATGCTTTTGTTCATCAGATGAGGATGCAAATACCCGCTGACCTCAAGTCCCTGCTGACCGGCGCCGCGCGGCGTTACGGCCGCCGGACGGCCATCGTTATGGGCGACCGCCGCGTATCTTTCGCCGAACTCGAGACCGGTTCCAACCGCGTCGCCCGCGCCCTGGTAAAATTGGGCCTGAAAAAAAGCGACCGCGTGGCGATGATCCAGTCCAGTAACCCGGAGTTCGTCAATATCTTCTTCGGCATCCTCAAGGCCGGTGGCATCGCCGTCCCGCTCGATTCGCGCTATGTCCCCGACGAGCTTGTCTCCCTTTTCAACGATTGCCGTCCCCGCGTGCTGGTCGTTGAGGAGCCCCCGCTGGCTTCGTTGCTGCCGTTTTTCCCTCGGTTCGACTCTGTAGAGCACATTATTACCGTCAACTCGGACCTGGACGGCCACTTCGCCGGCTACCATCAGATAATGGCGGATAATCCCCCGGACGCCATCGATGTCCCTATCGACCCCGCGGATATCGCCATCATTTCCTACACCGGCGGCCCGACCCTTGATCCCCACGGCGTGGCGCTGTCCCACCGCGCCGTCTGCACGGAAATTGTCAGCTCCGCCATGACCATGAAGCAGACGGAAAAGGATGTGATGGTCCTGTTCGCTCTGCCCATGTACCACCAGTTCGGCCTGACTGCCGCGCTGCTGGCTTCGCTATACATTGGCAATACCCTCGTGGTCGTGCCCGGCACCGGGCGGTCGGTCGATAGCTTCATGGAGGTCGTCGCGCGGGAAAAGGGTACCATCTACTGCGGCGTCCCCTATATTTACTCCCTGATGAGCAACGTCGCCCGCCGCGAGGGCATTAAGTACGACCTGTCTTCTATGCGACTGTGGATTAGCGGCGGCGCCCCGCTGGAACCGGATGTCATCCGGCTTTTTAAGGAGTGCTATCAAGCCAGCATTATCGATGTCTACGGCCAGACCGAGACCGTCTGTCACAACACCATGATGCCCATGGACGGCTCCGGCCCCCCGGGCTCTTCCGGCCGGACTCTGCCCTTCTGGGAGATAAAAATATTCGGCGCCAACGATAAAGAATTACCTCCCGGTGCCGAAGGCGAGATCGTGATGCGCGGCCCGGTGATGACCGGCTTCTATAACCAGCCGGAGGCCACCGCCCGCATCATGAGACACGGCTGGCTGCATACCGGCGATATCGGCCGCCTGGATAAAGATGGCTTTCTCTTTATCACCGGCCGCATCCGGCGCATGCTCATCCTGAAAGGACAGAACATCTTCCCCGCCGATATCGAGGCCGTCTTGCTGGCCCACCCCGCCGTCGCCGCCGCTAAAGTGATGGGGGTTATCGATCCGGTGCGCGGTGAGACGGTCAAGGCCCTGGTCAAGCTCAAGCCGGGCGCCCGGCTCGATGAGCCGGAGCTCCGGCAGTACTGCCAGGGGCGTATGGCCGACTACAAGCTGCCGCGAGACATAGTGTTCGTGAATGTTATACCGGCAGAGATTCCGTTGTGGCGGCGGCCGGGGACCTCTCCCGGTCTTACGCGATGATGAACAGGCTGGTATTCCAGAGGACGATGACGCCGTAACCCGCCACCGCGATCCAGGTGGTGATCGTAGCCGTCTTCGGGTATCGGCGGTAGATGTCCCAGAGTATCAGCGCGCATAGGCCCGCGCCAAATACCTTGAGCAGCATGAATCCAATGTCCCCCACCAGCGGCTGCAGGAACGGGTTCATTTCCCGTACCAGCCCCCGCGCGATCAGCAGCTCGGTCAGCAGCCCGTCCAGGATGACGAAGAATACCAGCGTCCCCAGGAGAACGAGCATCTTTTTTCTGCCAACCGGCGAAAATACCTTCATCATGTCAGGTTACCCGTTTTCTGTTACTGGACACTCCTTGATCAGACGATTATGTTCAGCGCCGAGGGCAGGACGCGGAAGCGCGCCGGCACCTCGCCCAGGAGCTCGCCGTCGGCCTGGAGCTGCATCCGGCCGTTCCGGGAGCTTACCTCTATTTCTCTGGCTTTTTTTATCTCGACCTTGCGGTGGGTCAGGTGGGTCCCTTTGTAAATGCGCGGGAGTGATGCCAAAAGGTCGGGCTTGCTCATGTCACCGATGATCAGTACATCGAGGAGCCCGTCGGCGAGGTCGGCGTCCGGCGCGGCGTACATCCCCCCGCCCCCGTATTTGCCGTTGTTCATGATTACCGCGCAGACCCGCTTCTCGATGACCTCCCCGTCCACTTTCATGGCGATGTCCTTGTTGCGGTAGGAGACCAGCGTCGTGAGTAAGCCCATCAGGTAGGAGGGTAGGCTGCCCAGCGCCTTGAATTGCTGCGTGGTGCGCCTGACGATCTCGGCATCGAAGCCGAAGCCGGCGAAGTTCACGAACAGCCGCTCGTGTTGTCCGCCGTTGTCGGTGTAATTGACCACGCCGAGGTCGACCGCCCGCTTTTTGGGTTCCAGCAGCCGTTTACAGGCTTCTTCGTAGCGGCGGGGGATTCCCACGGTGCGGATATAGTCGCTGC
The DNA here is from genome assembly GCA_036787005.1 of Dehalococcoidales bacterium. Taxonomy (GTDB): domain Bacteria; phylum Chloroflexota; class Dehalococcoidia; order Dehalococcoidales; family RBG-16-60-22; genus JBFYTX01. The sequence goes on from DAIQQC010000064.1 coordinate 5,553, forward strand.
CGGTGCCGGTGGAGACGATGCCCAGCGTGTTCTCTTTGATTTTGCCGGAGGCGTAAAGCCCGTTGACCACCTCGTTGATGGTGCCGTCGCCGCCCACGGATACGATCATATCGTAGCCGTTCCCGGCGGCGGATTTGGCCAGCTCGATGGCATGCCCCCGGGCTTCGGTGAGGCTGTAATCGAACCTCAGGCCGTTCCCCTTGAACAGGCCCATGATTTGCGGCCATAACCGGCGGGTCCGGCCGGCTCCAGCTACGGGATTTACGATAACTTTCGCGTGTAGAGGACTCATCAAGCTCCCGTAAGAGTATCGCTTATTAGCCGATGGTTCGTCAAGAGTATAGCACCGTAAGGTAGGATTAAAGTTAGCATGTTGGTAGTATCTCGGTAGTAATAACAAAATTCATAATCTGGTATCATAGTAAATCTATAACAACAAAGACCGGGCGGGATCAATCGAGGCTTGCCGGGTCTATCTTGAAAAGCCGGTCGTCCTCTGCCGAGGGCGACCCGCGTCCGTCCCGGTTGCTGGTCAACACGTAAAGAAATCCGTCCGGCCCCACCACCACCTCGCGCAGTCTTCCGTACTTGCCTTCCAGGTGCGCCGTGAGCGACTTTACCGTGACGCCGTCGATAACCACCTGGAAAAGGCTCTCCCCGCGCAGGCCGGTAAAAAAGATGCTCCCGTCCAGGTACGCCGCCCCGGAAGGCGCCCAGGTATGGCTGCCGCTATTGATGACCGGGCTGACCATTCCTTCCTTTTCCTCGTCGCCCCGGATGACCGGCCAGCCGTAATTTTTCGCCGGTACGATCACATTAAGCTCGTCGGTGGCGCTGGAGCCGTGTTCGGTCGCCCAGAGATTCCCCTGACTATCCCACGCCAGCCCCTCCGGGTTTCGGTGCCCGTAGGAATAGACCGGCGAGCCCGGGAACGGGTTGTCCTCCGGTATCCCTCCTTCGTCCGTGACCCTCAGGATTTTCCCGTTCAGCGCGCCGGTGTCCTGGGCGGCATCGGCATTACCGGCATCGCCCGCGGTAATGTAGAGCAGCCCGTCCGGCCCGAACTTGATGCGGCCGCCGTCGTGTATGGAGCCGGCCGGGATCCGGTCGATGATTACCCGGTCGGCGCTTAGAGTATTGCCCTCCATGACATAACGCCGCACTCGGTTATAAAGACCTCCGCCGTCGTTATAGGTATAATAAACGTAGATAAAACCGTTGGACGCATATTCCGGGTGCCGCGCTATCCCGAGCAGTCCGCTTTCGCCCTGGGCTGCCACGTCATTAACGACTAATAAGGACTCGGGCTGCAATTCCCCCGCGGCGTTTATCAGCCTTATCCGTCCCGGTCTTTCCGTGAGGATAATGCCGCCGTCGGGGAGAAAGTCCAGTGCCCACGGCACTTCCAGACCTGCCGCCAGCGTGGTGACGCCATTCCCTGTCGCAGGGGATGTTGCCGGCGGAAAGCCGCAGGATACGCCCGTCATTAACAGGACCATGCCTGATAATAAAAATATCGTCATTACTTTATTCATCATGCTCAGCTCCACTCCCCAGCCCCCGCCCAGACCCGCGCCATCTCGCCCTGTAGCAACCGGTTCTCCGCTTTTTCCAGGTGGGGGTCCGCCTTGAACAACCCGACCGCCTCGTTACGGGCGAGCTCCAGCAAAGCTACGTCGGAGATTTTCGCCATGCGCAGGTCGGGTAGGCCGCTCTGGCGCGTGCCGAAGAACTCGCCCGGCCCCCTCATCTTGAGGTCGGCCTCGGCCAGTTTGAATCCGTCGTGGGTGTTCTCTATTATGTCAAGTCTCTCCCGCGCTACCTCGCCCGGGTTTTCCGCCAGCAGCATGCAGTAGCTCTGCTCTTTACCCCGCCCCACCCTGCCACGGAATTGATGCAGCTGCGATAGCCCGAAGCGGTCCGCGCTCTCTATCAGCATCACCGTGGCGTTGGGTATATCTATCCCCACCTCGATGACCGGCGTGGAGACCAGGATATCCAGTGCCCCGGCGCGGAACTCTGCCATGACCCTGTCCTTCTCCGCCGAGGCCAGTCGGCCGTGCAAAAGCCCCAGCCGCAGGTCGGGGAAGACCTCCCGCGAAAGCCGCTCGTATTCCACCACCGCCGCCTGGGCGGCCACCGCCTCCGATTCTTCGATCAGCGGGCAGAGGATGAAGGCCTGCCGTCCCTCTTTGACCTGCTTGCGCAGGAAGGCGTAGGCGCTGTCCCGCTGCCCCGGCTTGAGCCATTTTGTCTTCACTACTTGCCGACCCGGCGGCAGCTCGTCGATGACCGAGAGGTCGAGGTCGCCGTAGAGCGTCAGCGCCAGGGTGCGCGGTATAGGAGTGGCGGTCATGACCAGCATGTGCGGGCTGAAACCCTTTTCCCTTAACGCCGAGCGCTGCTCCACTCCGAACCGGTGCTGTTCGTCCACGACGGCCAGCCCCAGCTTGTTGAACTCTACCCCCTTCTGAACGAGGGCGTGCGTACCGATGGCGATGTCGATGTCGCCCTGTTTTATCTGCTTCTGTAGCTGTTTCTTGCCGGCCTGCTTGATGTCCCCGATGAGCAGAGCCACCTTCAGCGGCCGCGGCAGGATGCCGGTATAACTCTTTAGATTTTCCGCCCCTTCCTCTTGGCCCAGCCTGGTAAGCAGCTGGCTTATCGTAGCGAAGTGCTGCTCCGCCAGTATCTCGGTGGGCGCCATGAAAGCCGATTGAAATCCGGTGGCGGCCGCCGTCAGCAGGGCCGCCGTGGCGACCACCGTCTTGCCGCTGCCGACCTCCCCCTGGAGCAATCGACTCATCGGCTGGGGTTTTTGCAGGTCGGCCATGATCTCTTTAAGGACTTTGTTCTGGGCGGCGGTGAGAGCAAAGGGGAGCGACTTTATGAATCTGTCCAGCGCCGGCGCTTTCACATCGAAGGGACAGCCGGGCCGTCCCTCCTGCCAGTCGCGTTTGCGGCTCATCACCCCCAGCTGCAGCAGGAAAAGCTCGTCGAAGGCCAGCCGGATGCGCGCCCGGTCTTTGACCGCCGTATCATCGGGGTAGTGCGCCTGCGCGATGGCTGCCGGCAGCTCTAAAAGACCGAGTCGACGCCGCAGCTCTTCAGGCAGGAAATCCTCGACCTGTCCCGCCCAGGTATCGATAAATCCTTTCATCAGGCGGCGGACCTGCCGCGGCCGCAGTCCGTGCGTCAAAGAATAAACAGGGACCAGCCGCGCCGTGTGCACCGGGTCCTGTCCCTCGATCAGCTCCCATTCCGGCGAGAGGAACACGTGGCGGCCTTTGAAAAGGGTGACGCGCCCGCTCAGCAGGATGCGGGCGTTGGTGGTCAGCGTCTTGGCCAGGTAGGGCTGGTTGAACCAGACGGCGCGTATATTGCCCGTCTCGTCCCCCACGATGGCTTCGGCGCTGCGCCGGCCCCCCGGCCGCGTCTCCTGCGCCTGCCAGACGTTGGCCACGATGGTCTGCTCTTCCCCTTCGGTCAACTGTGAGATGAACTTTAGCTGGCTGTAGTCCAGGTGGCGGTGGGGGAAAAAGTAGAGCAGGTCGCGCACGGTCTTGACACCCATCTTGCCGAAGCTGGTGGAGAGCCCGTTGCTGATGCCCTTGACCACCATTATCGGGGCGTCCAGGGCGGAAGCCGCCGCTGGCGCTATCGTTTTTTTTACTTTCGCTGTAGCTGTTTTTATCTTCGGTGTAGGCTTTTTCTCAGGTGTTGGTTGAGAAGCTGAAACGGTCTTTTTATTTTCTATCTCGTCCAAGAAATCGAGGGCATCTTTCGCCCATGCTTTACGCCTTGCCGCGTTCATCGCGCCATATCCGGCGTTGAAAAGCTGCTGGAAACGCTTTAAAAACCACGGCGCGGGCAGAGCTTCCGCGGTCCTGGCTGACCAGTTGCGCAGGAACTTGTCCAGCCCGCCGAACACGGCGGTATCGTTATATCCCCTCTTCTCCTCGAGCGCGAGGACCTTGCGCAGGGCGGCGGTATCCATCTGGAAATATTATAGCTTTAATCCCGGCGAAAAGCACAAACGAAAAAATACTACCAATACTACAAATGACAAATACTACAAATAACTCAATATTGAAATATTGGTATTTATTGGTAGTATTGGTATTTATTGGTAGTATTGGTATTTGTTGGTAGTATTGTTTTACTTATCCCCCATCACCGCCACCAGCAGCAGGCCCGGCCCGGTGTGCGCCCC
>DAIQQC010000012.1:0-10916 GCA_036787005.1 Dehalococcoidales bacterium
TCGCCGCTCTGGTAAGACGCCGCTCCCTCTGCTACATCGTTGCTGGCCGTGATGCTGCTGAATGGAAAATCGCCGGTATTTTGCAGCGAGTAAGTATAGGTAATGACCTCGCCGGCATGGGCTGCCGCCGGGGCCTGCATGGTCACTTCCAGCCTCGCCTGTTGGGGCGGCGGGTAGCCGCCCGGTGGCACTATCGGTACTTCCGCGCTCGGCACCTCGCCCGGAGCTATCGTGCGCTGCATGCCCTCGCTGATGGGGTATTCCGTCCCTTCCACGATGACCCTGATGTCGCCTTCTTCGTTGGTGACGACGGTGTTGCCGCTGGCGGCGACGGTCACGGTCATGACGCTGCCGCGCACCGCGGCTATCGCGGAGGGCGTTTCGATGTTGAAGTTGGACGCCGAGTCGGTCAGCTTGTTCACCCGGCTGATCGTCTTGCCCAGGAGCTGCGTCAGCTCGATGTTCGTCGACCCCGATTCGCCGAGTCCCAGCTCGGCCACGAGTATCTCCGTGGAGGCCTCCAGCTCAATGGTGCTCCCCTCGAAGAAAGTGATCTTTGTTTTGGCGCTGCCGCCGGTCTTGATGGTATCGCCGGCGTAGAGCGTCATCTCTACCGTGGCCGTGATCCAGGTGTCCGTCCCCGCCCTCATCACCATCACTTCGCCGCCGGTGATGGAAAGTATCTTGACCGGCGTGCTGTTGACCGTTTCGGTCGGTGTCGGCGTGGGTGTCTCCGTGGGTGTCGGCGTCGGTGTCGGTGTTTCAGTCGGCGTGATGGTTGGGGTCGGCGTGGGTGTGGGTGTTTGTGTGGGTGTTGGCGTCGGCGTTAATGTCGGCGTTGGAGTGGGTGTCTCTGTTGGTCCCGCCCCGCAGCTGCACCCGGCTACGAAGGCCGGAATGAGTATAACCGCCGCCAGGAGATAAAAAATACGCTTTCGCATATCGTTTGTTTTCGGCTTGCCTCCACCCCCGATTTCTGATATTCTATGTTCAATGCTCCGCAGGGTGAGGCACAAAGCTCGGCCGGTAACAATCCGGTACACCCCTAGTATAGTCTGAGATATGGTGTTTGTCAAAGGCCGGCCGGTCTTGAGAATATAGTATGAATGACGAAAGGGTCGTTACGCGCCCTCTCTGGTCCCGGCGTAGCGCGGTGAAAGATGCGCAATAAATACGTCTGGTCCGGTATACTCCTGGTCACTGTCGTGCTGATCGGCACTTTCGGCTACTGGCTTATCGGGCAGGGCGATTTCTCGCTTTTCGATTGCCTGTACATGGTCGTTATCACCGTCGCCACCATCGGCTACGGCGAGGTCATCGATATTGCCGGTAACGACGGCGCCCGGGTCTTTACCATGTTTATCGCCGTCGCCGGCATCGGCGTGCTGGCCTATCTGGTTACCAATCTCACCGCGGCCATCGTCGAGGGGGAGCTTACCAAGTCCTTCAGGAGGCGCAGGATGGAAAAACTAGCGGCCAGGGCCAGGGACCATTACATTATCTGCGGTGTGGGCTGGGCAGGCCTGCACATCATTAACGAGCTGCGGGAGACAAAAAGGTCTCACGTTATCATCGATGTCGATAGAAGCAAGTTGGACAAGAACCTGGAAGCCATGCCCGGCGAGGTCTTTATCGAGGGGGACGCCACCGATAACGATATCCTGCTCAAGGCCGGCATCGAGAGGGCCGGCGGGGTTTTCGCCGTAACCGGCGATGATAACCAGAACCTGGTCATCTGCCTGACCGCCCGCCAGCTTAACCCGGAGGTGAGGGTGGTGGCTCAGTGCAACGAGACGAAGAACATGGACAAGATCCGCAAGGCCGGCGCCGACGCCGTCGTGTCGCCGGGCTATATCAGCGGCATGAGGATGGCTTCGGAGATGGTGCGGCCTACCGTCGTCACCTTCCTCGACAAGATGATGCGCGGCAAGGACGTGAACCTGCGCGTTGAGGAGGTGCCCGTGCCGCCGGTGTTCGCCGGCAAAACGCTGGCCTCCCTCGACTGGCAGCGATATCCGCGCACTTTATTGCTGGCGGTCAAAAAAGGGGAGGACTGGGTCTATAACCCCTCCCGCCGCGACTATCTTCTCGCGCCGGATAATACTCTTATCGTCATGACCACGCCTGAAGAAAGGCGCGAGCTGGAGAAAAACATGGAAAGCCGGCCGTAGTCTGCGTTCGCCGGTTGCCGGTAAAAACTAGCTCAAAAAGGAGATTGTCATGCCAACTGCGGGTCTGCCGATTATACTCCGGATCCTGGACAATGAGAACCGCCTCGTCGAGCGGGCCGACCAGAAGTCGATATCGCTGCTGTCCATCCTCGGCGTGTTCATGGTCTTCTTTATCGTCTACTACCGCGTCATCCCCCTGAACTTCTTTACGATGACCCTGGTTGTGCTTTATTTTATATGCGCCCTGATGGCGATTATTAACCTGATCATGGCCATCCGTCCTCGTATTCGCCATGAGAAAGGGGCGCCCCAGGGCCCGCCCACCCTCGACCCCGCTTTCTTTTCCGGTATCAGCCGCTTCCCCGATGTGAACGTATATAAAAATACTTTACAAAAAATGTTGGAAGATGAATCGACCGTCGCCGAAAATTATATCAAACAGATCTACAGCGTCGCCCGTATCAACCGGGAAAAATACAAGTTCGTCCAGCGCGGCGTAGTCTTTGTGATAGTCACGCTGGCCATCGAGCTGATCGTTATCACCTACCTGTTCGCCTATCACCTGAGCCAGGGTAACAGTATCATGCCGCCGATCAACTAATCGGTGAATAACCAACCGGCGCGTTTAAGAGGGGCGTTAGCCCCTCTTTCTTTTTTCTTTCCTATCTCCTTCTCCCAGCCTCTAAAGGAGAGGGCGATTAAGAGGGTGAGTAAATACCATCAAAGGTCAATACGTAGCACCTCCCTTGCCACCTGTCACTTTGTGTGTAATAATTACTTAGAATTGGATTACTCGTGTCTTCAGTCCGCCCGGTCTTTAGCAGGGGGTAAATCATGAGAGAATATTCGGGCGCCTACAAAGGAAAAAATATCCTTATCACTGGCGGGGCGGGCTGTGTCGGCAGCAACCTGGCCAGGGCTTTAGTAAAAGCCGGGGCCGCCTCTATCGTTGTCCTCGATGACCTCTCCGCCGCCGCTAAGTGGAATATCCCCGTCGCCCCGTCGGTCGTCTTTATCCAGGGCAGCATCCTTGACGAGGAAGCGCTGAAGCGCGCCTTCGCCTCCCGCCCCCAATTCGTTTTTCACCTGGCGGCGCATTTCGCCAACCAGAACTCCGTGGACAATCCGGAGACCGATCAGCTCGTTAACGGCCTGGGCACCTTAAAAGTGCTGGAGTACGCCAATCTGGCCGGCGTGGAAAAATTCGTCTTCGCCTCTTCCGGCTGCTCCGTCTACGGCAGCCAGGCGCCTTTGCCGCTCAAGGAGGACTTCGTCTCCCTTCACCTGGATACCCCTTATCAGATAACCAAGCTCCTCGGTGAGCTCTACTGCAACTTTTTCTATAACCACTATAAGCTGCCGGTCTCCATCGCCCGCTACTTTAACGTCTATGGCCCCGGCGAGATACCGGGCGCCTACCGCAACGTGATTCCCAACTTCATGTGGTGGGCCATCCATCGCAAGCCCCTCCCGATCACCGGTACCGGCGAGGAGACGCGCGATTTTACCTTTGTCGACGATATCGTCGCCGGCACGCTCCTGCTGGGCGCTGTCCCCGAAGCCGTCGGTGGCGCTTTCAATCTGGCTTCGGAGACGGAGACGAAAGTTGAGGACATCGCCGCGATGGTCAATCAGATCACCGGCAACGATAAAGGAATTGAGCTGGTGCCCCGGCGCGGCTGGGACAAGATTACCCGCCGCCGCGCTTCGATTGATAAAGCCCGGCGCGTGCTGGGCTACAAGCCCCGCATGGCGATGCCGGACGGCATCAAAAAGGTCTACGACTGGATTATGGAGAACCGCGACCGGATAGAGTCCAGCGCCCGATTCTAGTTACTGGAGAAACCTGATGGTCGTCAAGAGTGGCCTGAAATATATCCGGCGGGAGGGTTTTATCAACTTCTTCCGCCGGTTCCTCATTTACGTTGTCCTGGAATGGTACGCCTCTGCTTATATGCGCCTCAAGCTCAAGAAAAAACAGGGCGTTATCATTAAAGATGTTCAGGGCAGTAAAATGTACCTGGATATCAGGGACAAAGGCGTCTCGCGGGAGCTGGCCTTGATGGGTATCCGCGAGGAGCTGTTCACCCGGGCGCTTCAGGGTGCCCTGCGGGAGGGCGACTGCGTCCTGGGCATCGGTGCCAACATCGGCTACTATTCTCTGATGGAGGCGCGCACCGTCGGGCCGCGCGGCAAGGTTTACGCCATCGAGCCGGTCCCCCACAATATGAAATTGCTCGAAGACAGCGTCCGCCTGAATAATTACGGCAACATCGAGACGTTCCAACTGGCTATCGGCCAGACCGACAGTATGGCGAAGATGTATCTTTCTGACCATCCCAACTGGTCGTCGTTTTACCCTCCCCGTAAAATTACCGGGAAGATCGATATCGCGATTTCCAGCGTTGATACCTTTCTCAAGGGCAAGCGGCTCCCGGACGTTATCCGCATGGACGTCGAGGGTTACGAATACGAGATCATCATCGGGATGAGCGGCCTTTTACAGTCCAATCGGCCTCTCCGTCTCTTTATCGAGTTCCATCCCGACATCATGGGACAGCAGCGGGCAGCTGCTTTTCTGTCTATCCTCAAGGGGCATGGTTTTCAACTGAAAAAGGTCATTCTCGAGCCGAATATCTACCCGCCTCATAGCGGATTTTTCTGGCGGATCATCGATTTGCTGAACCGGAACCAGCTTCACCTGAAGTTCGGCGCCTGGGATATGACGCTCGATGCCCTGATTGCCCACGAGCCGATTATGTCCGGGAAGGCCGGCGATCCCGCCCTCTACCTGGAGAGACAGTAAGGTTCCTGACGGTTAAAGTGTTGCACGGAGCCATTCTGGAGATCTACCGCGCCCTGTCCCCGCCCCGTTAAACCCCGGTGCCGCTCCGTCCTCCCGGTATCATCGCCCGTATCGTCTGCATCAGCAGCCGGACCTGCGCGCCGGAAATATACTCGCGGTAAAACGCGGCGATAATCGTTGTCCATACTACCGCCTGGGCCGCCAGCGATATCCCCGCCAGCGCCCAGATGCTCATTGACGTCTCCCGCAGGTAGACGTGGATGAATGAGAAGGGCAGGCTGGCTATAAAAGGCAGCACGACTATGCCCGCGAATCGCCTGAACTCAGCCGCCTGGTCGAAGACGTAATTCTTGATGAGGTAATAAAGTACCAGCGTTACCATGCCTTGGGAGCCTATCGTCACCCAGGCTATGCCGATTACTCCGTAGCCCAGCCTGACCACCAGTATGTCCAGCCCGATGCTCACCGCCAGCCCTGCCGCGTAAAAAAGCAGCGCCAGGTTCTGCTTGTTCACCAGGCTGGAGTTCAGGATTAGCGACGGCACTATCGCTATGGCCATCAGGAACAGGTTATACGAAAGCACGTTGAATATGGGGATGCTCTCGATGTACCTCGGGGTCAGCAGCGTGGCAATTAGCGTAAAGGCCAGCTGCGCCAGCGGTATTACGATGCCCGTGCCCAGCGCCAGGTACACCGCGATGCGCCGCGTGTCCTGGAACCCCTCGTAAACGCTCTCCGCGGTGCCCGCGTGCCGCCACAGCACCGGCTGCAGCACCCTGGCGAAGTCGTCGAAGAACGACAGCCCGTACATCAGGAAGCCCGTGGCGAAAACGTAGAGCCCCAGTTGCTCCAGCGACAGCGTCGACGCGATGATCGTGCGGTCCGCCATGTGGAAAGTCATCATGACCACCGCCAGCCCCTGCAGCACGATGCCGACCTTCGTCAAGCGGATTATTTCCCGCCGGTTAAAGCTGAAACGGAAGCCGATGCCGCCCCGGGTGATGTAGTAAATGGCCGAGATGATGAAGGCCACCGGCGCTCCCAGTATCATGGCGTAGACCTTGAGCGAGGGGAGTGCCGCCAGCACCACCGCCGGCGCCACGACCGCCGCGACGATGCTGACTATCGCCACCGTGTTGAACCGCTCCCTGATGAACACCATGTTCGCCCATAGTCCCGTTAGGCGCATGGCTACGAAACACACCCCGATGATGAGCAGTCCCCAGCGCATGACGGGCTCGCTATAGAAGAACGCCGCTCCGAAGATAACGGCCGTGGGGACGATGGTGAAGACCAGCTCCGCGGAAAGCGAGACGTTCTGGACCTTCAGCGCGTCTTCGTGCTGGCCTTTCCCGAGCAGTATCGGTATTTCCCTCGAGGCCGCGATGCTTGTCCCCGGCGTCACCAGGTTCACGTACGTCAGCCAGAGGATCAGGAGCCCGTAGGTCCCGTATTCCTCGGGGAGGAGGATGGTGGCGGCGTAAAGCGTTACCCCCAGCCCGGCCAGCGCCGCGATGGTCTTCACGGAGGTGAACTTCAGCGAGTTCCTGGCGATGCTGATGATACTTAGCGGCATATCGCTCGTCCTGAGTTTGTCGAAGGATGCCGGCTCCGCTACTTCAAGCCGTATTCGGCTTTCATCCATTCGATGGTCAGAGGGATGCCTTTCTCGGGGGGCACTCGCGGGTCGTGCTTCAGGTCGCGTCTCGATTTCGCGTAATCGATATGTTTCACCTGGGTGGTGAAGGGCTCGCCCTGTTTATACGTGACTTTCGCGTCGTCCTTTCCCAGGTATTTGAGTATCAGGTCGGAAATTTGTTTGATGTCCCGCTCCCACTCCTCTTTCCCGCCGATGTTATACACCTCGCCCGGGATGAAGTTGTCGACGATGTTGGCGAAGGTCCTGGCGGTGTCTTCCACGTAGTCGAAGATGCGCCTGTGTCCCAGGTAAACGGTGTACGGCTCGTCGTGCAGGGCTTTATGGATGAGCACGGGGATGACGCCCCGGTAGGGGTGGTAATGCTCGTGCGGCCCGTAGGCGTTGACCGGCCTTACCCTGACCGTCTCCGTCCCGAACATCGCCGCCGAGTTCAGCACCATCAGCTCTCCCGCCCACTTGGTGATGGCGTAGTCGTTCATCTGCTTGATGGCCAGCCTGTCCATGACCTCCTCGCTCATTTTGCCGGTGTAGTCGCCGTAGACCTCGGCACTGGAAAAGAATATCATCTTGAATTTTTTCGCTTCCTGCAGGCGTATCAGGTGCTTCGTCCCGATGACGTTGGTCTGCCAGAGGTTCTCGTAGTAATCTTCGCCGTTCCAGCGGCCGTATTCCGCCGCCAGGTGGTAAACGTAGTCGAACTCGTGGCTGTTGCAGATGCGTTCTATCTGCCGGTACTCCCGCGTGTCGCACCTGATGTAGTTGGCCGTGGCGGCGCTGTTCATCAGGTCGCAGACCCAGACCTCGTGGCCGCGTTTCCTGAGCTCCGGCACGAGGTTCGTTCCGATGAAGCCTGTCCCTCCCGTGACCAGTATCCTAGTCATTTTCTGCCTCCGTGATGATGTTCAGAATCCTCTCGGCGGCATGCCCGTCCCCGAAGGGATTGGTCCAGTCCGTTTTCCGTTCCAGCATCTTGGTTGCGCTTTCGACGATGTATTCCGCGGCGGCCCCCGCCACGATGTTTGCGCCCGCGTCCACCGTCTCCGGACGCTCGGTGTTGTCCCGCAGGGTCACGCAGGGGACGTGCAGGATGCAGGCTTCCTCCTGGACGCCGCCGGAGTCGGTCAGTATCAGACGGGCGTTGCTTTCAAGCTGCAGGAAGCTGAAAAAGTCCACCGGGTCGATTATTTTCAGCCCCTTCGGCGGCTTTTTCAGGCTGTCCACCAGCTTTCGGCTCCTCGGGTGGGCGGGATAGACCACAGGTAACTTGAACTGGGCGGCCGTCCCGCTCAGTCCTTCCAGGATCGAGGTGAACCTGTCCCGGTTGTCCGTGTTCTCCTGCCGGTGCAGCGTGGCCAGGAAATATTTCTGCGGTGTGAGATGGAACTGCCGGTGGATGTCCACCTTCTGCCGCGCTGTTTCCAGGTAAAGACGAATGGCATCTACTATGGTGTTGCCGGTAACGAAGGTCTTTCCCTGGTAGATTCCTTCCCCCAGGAGTATCTGCTTGGCTTTAAGCGTCGGAGCGAAGAGGTAGCTGCCGATGTGGTCGGTGATGACCCGGTTGATTTCTTCCGGCATGGTCCGGTCGTAGGAGCGCAGGCCCGCCTCTACGTGCCCGACCCTTATTCCCAGTTTGACGGCCGCCAGCGCCCCTGCCAGGACGCTGTTGGTGTCACCTTCCACCAGCACGAAATCCGGCCGTTCGTTCAGCAGGATTTTCTCGATGCCGGTGAGCATTTTGGCGGTCTCCTCGGCGTGCGTACCGGAGCCGGCCTCGAGGTTGTAACGCGGTCGGGGCAGCTCCAGCTGGTCGAAGAAGATCTTGTCCAGTTCGTAGGAGTAGTGCTGGCCGGTGTGGAGTGTGAAGAAGTCCGCCTTTTTGGCCTCCAGGATTTTCAGCAGCGGCGCCATCTTGATGATTTCGGGTCGGGTGCCGAGGACTACTGAAATTTTCATGCGGCCGGTTTTTCTCCTGAATGCAGGCTCTCGGACCAGTATGGCGGGATAAAAGCTTTCTGTCATTATAGCCGACCCTTCGGGCTTAATCAAGGCAAGGTTTTATAGTCATTAGTAGGAACCGATACATTACCTTCGATAACCACTCTTTGGACAGGGCGAAGCAATCTCCCCCCGAATTTGTCATTCTGAGGAGTCCCGATGTTATCGGGACGACGTGAGAATCTCTACCTTCGCCTCAGTATAAATATGGAAGCAGCCCTCTCCCCTTGTGGGAGAGGGAATACCAAGCCTCGGGTTAGCTTGATAGAGAGAGGGTCGCCTGGAGAAAAAAGAGAAACTCGGTAAAGTCACCGGTGCTAGCACGTCAACAGAGGAGACGCCAAACCCTCTTTTATGCCTCCCCCGCTCTGCCCCACGGAGAGAGATAACGAGGAGGTGAGGTAATACCCGGAGTGCGCAGCAAGAGGAGGTTCATCCTGAAGGTTCACCCTGAAGGGCGAAGCCCCCTCTCAATTCCCTCCCCCTCTCCAAATAAAACTAAATACTATTTGAACAATCTAGAATTTGGAGAGGGGGTCAGGGGGTGAGGATTGCCCATCGAAGATTTGCCTTGCAAAGCTGTTACAGGTATGCCATAATTGAGCCAGTCTCAACGGCTTCATACTTTAACTCTGGAACGTGGCATGAAACTAAGCAGGCTGTCCCCGAAGCTCATCGTCGCCGTCCTGATGCTCCTTTTTTTCTTTATCGCCATACTTTTCCGCGTCATCCTGCCCCACGACCAGGTTTTCAACGATGGCTGGGTGAAGTTCACCAGCGTCGACGCCTATTATTACCAGCGCATTATCGATAACACGGCCGTAAATTTCCCGCATATTACGGACTTCGACCCCTATTTCGTGTATCCCGGCGGCCGCGTCCTCGGCGAGCTGTTTTTCCCGGAGTGGCTTATCGCTGGCTTTGCCTGGCTGTTCGGCATGGGCTCGCCCTCCCAGCATATGGTGGATGTCGTCAGCGTTTATTTCCCGGCCATCTTCGCCGCCCTGACGATTATCCCCGTTTATTTCATTGGCAGGACCTTGTTCAACCGCTGGGTCGGCGTGCTGGCCGCAGCGTTCACCGCCATCTTCCCCGGCGAATATCTGGGCCGCACCATATTAGGCCTGACCGATACTCCCGCCGCTGAGGTCCTCTTAACCACGACCTTTATGTGTTTTGCTATCCTGGCCGTCAAGACCGCCCGCGAGCGGGACCTTGTCTTTGGCGATGTCCTGCGGCGCGACTGGTCTCGTTGCCTGAGGCCTCTGATTTATGGCCTCCTGGCGGGCATCTTTTTGGGGCTGTATCTCATCAGCTGGCAGGGCGCCCTGCTCTTCGTCTTTATCTTTGCCCTTTATCTGGTTATCCAGTCCGTTGTCGATCACCTTCGCCGGCGCTCCGTCGATTACCTCGGTATCGCAGGCTTCGTTACTTTTTTTATCGCCCTGTTGATTTACTTCAGTTTTTCGCTTGGCGCAAACTATGTTCTTTCACTGGTCGTTGCCCTGCTTATCCCGGTAGCGCTGGCGGTCGTCTCCCGCCTGGCGGCTGGCTGGAAAATACCGCCGCTTTATTACCCCGCCGCCCTTTTAGTCCTTGCCGGCGTCGCTATCGGCCTTTTTTACCTTGTCAGCCCGGATTCGCTGACCTCGATGTTTTCCCACTTTGCCATCTTTGCCCCTTCCGGCGCTTCCGCCCAGACTACTATCGAGATGCAGCCCCTCCTCGACCCCTTCAGCACCGGGGCTTTTACCGCCACCTACGGCTGGGGTAACTTTACCACCAGTTTGTTCCTCGGCCCCTGGTGGCTCGTCCTGGGTCTTATCGCCGCCGCCGCCGTTGCCCTCTTTTATCGCTATCTCTCCCCGGGCAACGCTGGCGCTTCGCTGCCTGTTTTCCTTTTCCTGGTTCTGGTGGTGGCCGGCGTATTTGCCGGTGTTACCGTGTACGCCGCCGGCGATATTGAAGCCTTCGCCTTCCCCGGCCTGGCCCTCGTATCCCTCAGTATTTTGATTTACCTTTCTATCAGGAAGAACGTCGGCCTGGAGAAATATTCGCGCCATATCTTCTGGGTGCTCGTGATATTGGCTGTCATCATGGCGGTGCTGCTCCTGCACGGCTATGGCCACCGCGCCCTGGCCCTGGTCCCTCTGGTCGTATTGTTCGCCCTTTTGTTGTGGCCCGGCGAAGGCCGGAACAACTGGCTGCCTTTCCTCGTCTGGACGTTGGTTATCCTGGCCTTGACCCTGCCCCAGCGCCGCTATGCCTATTACTTCGTGAT
>DAIQQC010000012.1:11016-13772 GCA_036787005.1 Dehalococcoidales bacterium
CTGGCGGTCTTCTTTCTGGTCTTCTTCCCCAACATCGTTATCGCCGCGGACATGACCTCGTCGGATGAGGCGTCTTATTCGCCGAGCGATGCCTGGATGGCCTCTCTTAACTGGCTTAAGGAGAATTCCCCCGAGCCCTTCGGCGACCCCGCTGCCTATTATGACCAGTATGATATTCCCCCGCCGGGCGAATCGTTCGATTATCCGGCCTCGGCTTACGGCGTTACGGCCTGGTGGGACTACGGCTACTGGATTTTACAGATCGCCCACCGCATGCCCAGCGCCAATCCCTCGCAGGAGCCGGACCCGATTGAGAAGGTGGCCGACCTCTTTTTAGCGCAGCATGACGCTGCCGCCGCGGCCATGATGGCTGACCTGGACTCGGCTTACATCATCGCCGAGTTCGATACCGCTACCATGCAGCTTGTGCAAAGAGGCGATTCCATTATTTACTTCGGCAAGTTCCATGCTATTTTGACCTGGGCGCAGAAGGCGCAGTCCGACTATTATGATGTCTTTTACGTGCCCTATACGAGCGGTGAGACCACTCAATATGCCCCGCGCCTGCTTTTCTATCCCGATTACTATAAGAGCCTGTATGTCCGGCTCTACAATTTCGGTGGCGAAGCGGTAACCGATATCAACCCGGTGGTCATTTCCTGGGTCGAAGAAGAGCAGGAAGGGGCGCTCTACAAGCGGGTCACCGCCGCCCAGGATTTCACGACCTATCAGGAAGCCCTCGATTATCTGGCTGGCCTGGGAGAGGGCAATCACGCGATTGTCGGTGTCAGCCTCTTCATCAGCCCCGTCCCCCTGGACGCGGCGCCGGGCTTCGACCTCGTCCATAGTTCCGAGCAGGGCACCTCGGTACCGGGCGTTGGTTTTATCCCCGAGGTCAAGATCTTCGAATACTCTGCACCGTAATCAATACTCATATCATATTTTTCGTTATCTATGGACCTCACCCCTTACTTCCCCTTTAGTTAATAATATCCACCGGGGCGTCTAAGAGGGGTGCAGACCCCTCTTCTAATCTATCCCCCCTCTCCTGCGGACAGGAGAGGGGGTTAGGGGGTGAGGTACTTATATAACCCGTTTTGAGAGGGGGCTAGGGGGTGAGTATACAAATCAAATCATAAGTAAACAGAACCGAAAATACCTTTCCTTGACACCCCGCCCCCCTCCCGATATCATTCAAACTGTATGTCCGTCCTCGTCTTCATCAAAGACCTGCTGCTTGCCACCCTCGGCCAGATGGCTTCTCTGCTGGCCGGCCTCTTTATTTTCGGCCTGCTGATTCAGTTTATCTCTCAACTTACCTTCCGCTCGATGGAGCGTGCCTTCGGCCATGGCGTTTACCTGCTGGCCTGGCTGGGCACGCCCATCCACGAGCTCGGCCACGCCTTTTTCTGTATTATCTTCGGCCACCGGATAGCGGAGATCAGCCTCTTCCGCCCCGATCCCGTTACCGGCACGCTGGGTTACGTTTATCATAAGTGGAACCCGCGGAATCCCTGGCATGTCCTGGGCAATTTCTTTATCGGCGTCGGCCCGATGGTGCTCGGCTCCGCCGTGCTGTTCGCCCTCTTTTACTTCCTGGTCCCCGGCAGCAGTACTGTTTGGGACGCTCTCAGCGCCAGCGCCGGCGCGGTGTCGCGCGATTCGCTGATTGCCGGCTACTTTACCGTCTTCCGCGATAGCTCCCTGGCCATCATCAGGATTATCTTTACCCCGGCCAACCTGTCTTTCTGGCAGTTTTGGCTTTTTCTTTACCTGTCCGTCTGTGTCGCCTCGAATATCCGGCTTTCCTGGGCGGACTTCAAGGGCTCTCTGCGCGGCCTGGGCTGCATCGTGCTGGTCTTTATCCTGTTGAACCTGGTCTTGCTCCTCATCGGGTCCAGCTCCGACGAGTTTTATGGTAGCGCTGCCGCTTCGCTGGGTGTTCTTTACAGCGTGCTGATACTCGCCCTGGTGATGGCCTTCATCGGTTTCGTGCTGGTCTACCTGCTGGCGGTGGCCTGGTACTGGCTGCGTTATCGGCTTGTCCTGAATCCCTTTTCTCTGTTGAAATAAAATAATAATATGCTGACGACCGTCTTCTTTTTCGTGGTAGCCTTCCTGGCGGCGACGGTCAACAGTGTCGCCGGCTTCGGCGCGGCTACCTTTACCACGCCTGTGCTGGCTTTGGTAATTGATATCAAGCAGACCATTATTCTTATCGCTTTCTTCCATGGTTTCAGCAGTCTCTCTAAAGTCATTCAGCTAAGACGCTTCGTGGATGTTCCCACGGTCCTCTGGTACGGCATACCGGCTGTGCTCACGGCGGTTATCGGCGCCTATCTTCTGGATATCGTTGCCCCGGGCGCCGTAAGCCTCGGTCTCGGCGTGTTCCTGATATTGTTCGCTGTAACTTCGTTGTTCAACGTGTCGTGGCGTTTGCCTCATAACCGTCCCGTACTGGTAACCGGAGGTGTCGTTACCGGCTTTGTGACCGGCCTCATCGGGCTGGGGGGAGCGATACGCGGCGCCTTTCTTTTTTCTATGCAGCAGAAAAAGGAAGTGTATATCGCCACTTCATCGACTATCGCCTTATTTATCGATATCGCCCGTACCGCGACTTATCTGTCCCGTGGCACCCTCGAGTCCCGTTATTACTGGTTCATCCCGGTGCTGCTGGTCATCAGCTTTGCCGGGACGTGGCTCGGCGTTAAGTTCCTCCGCTGGCTGCCGGAAAATATCGTTAAAAGGGTAGTGCT
>DAIQQC010000012.1:13872-16923 GCA_036787005.1 Dehalococcoidales bacterium
ACATAATATTGGAAATGAATAACAGCTACGAAATTTCGCTGGTTAGCTATAAAACAAAAAATAAAAAAACGAAAAACGAATACTGTTGCTTTCTCGATCACGCCCCGGGCAAAAGGCTGATGTCCCGGGTTTTACCTCTTTAGAATCAAAAGTGATATAATCGGTTTATGAGCGTGGCCGTCCATATCCCGCCCTCTTTGCAAGCCCTCACCGGGGACGTCAACGAGGTTATTGTTACCGGTGATACGGTCGGCGGGTGTCTCCGGGAGCTGGTGCGGCTTTACCCCCAGTTGCGCGGCAAGCTCTTCACGGCTAAAGGCAAACTGCTGAAAGGCATCAATATTTTTATCAACAGGGCGAATGTTTTCCCCGATGCTCTTACAAAGCCGGTCTCTACCGGCGATGTCGTCCACGTAGCCTATACTGTCCTGGGAGGTTAGCAGGACCTTAATTATTAAGGAGGTGGCATTATGGCTCTGAACACGGGTAAAATACTCAGGGTAGATCTTTCCAACGGCAAGGTCAGGACGGAGACCATTCCCGAGAAGATCGCGACCGACTTTGTCGGCGGCAGGGGCTACGGCGTCCGCTATCTCTACGATGAGGTGAAGCCGGGCATCGACCCCCTCGGCGCGGACAACAAGCTGCTGATGCTTAACGGCCCGCTGGCGGGCACCACCGCCCAGGCTGTCTCCCGCTGGATGACCTGTACGCTCAGCCCCCTCACCGGCACCTTTACTCGCTCGGTCTGCGGCGCGGACTTCGGCGCCTGGCTCAAGTTCTGCGGCTATGAGATGATTATCCTCGAAGGTAAAGCCGGGAAGCCTTCTTACCTCCACCTTACCCCCGAAGGCTGCAAGCTCCTGGATGCCTCGGAGATCTGGGGCGAGGACACTAAGATCACCCAGGAGTGGCTGGTCCGGAAGCACGGCAAGAACACCCGCGCCGCCTGCATCGGCCCCGCCGGCGAGAAACTGGTAAAATACGCCGCCGTCGTCTCCGACCGCCGCACCGCCGGCCGCGGCGGCACCGGCGCCGTGATGGGCTCCAAGAACCTTAAGGCCGTCGCCATCACTGCCTCGCGTAAGCTGTTCCTGGCCGACCCCGCGGCTTACGAGGAGCTGGCGAAGGAGCAGGTGAAGACTATCCTCGCCAACGCTGCCTTCCAGAACCATAAAGAGTGGGGCACCACCACCACCCAGGACATCACCAACGCTATCGGTATCTATCCCGTCCGCAATTTCCGCTACGGCCAGCTCGTCGACTATAAACCCGTTCTCGGCGCCGAATACCGCAAGATGAGGGTCGGCGATATCGGTTGCTATTCCTGCGCGGCACGCTGCGGCAAGGTGCATACCGTCCCCTCGGGCGTCTACGCCGGTGCCCATTCCGAAGGCCCCGAATACGAGTCCATCTGGGCTTTCACCGGTCCCATCGAGAGCGCCGATATCAATGCCAGTGTCGCCGCTGACCAGCTTTGCGACGACCTCGGCCTCGATACCATCAGCACCGGCAATACCATCGGCTTCGCCTACGAGCTGTACGAGAAGGGCCTGCTGAAAAAGTCGGATACCGATGGCCTGGAGCTTATTTACGGCGAAACCGCCCCGATGATAGCCCTGATAAAAAAGATCGCCTACCGCGAGGGTATTGGTGATCTTCTCGCTCTGGGCACGAAACGCCTCGCCGAGAAGATCGGCCGCGGCTCTGATGTCTATGCCATTCACGTCAAGGGCATGGAACTGCCCGCCTACGAGCCGCGTGGGGCCAAGTCCCAGGGCTATAACTATGCCACCGCCAGCGTCGGCGCCAGCCATTGCTACGGCTACGCTGCCCAGGACATCTTCGGCGCCCCCTTTCCCCACCCCACCGACCGCTTTGATGAAGGCAACGCCGATATCGTCATCTATAACCAGGATGAGACCGCCTGGCACGAGTGCGGCGTCGCCTGCGCCTTTTCCGGTGGCTGGGGCTGGATGCCGCTCTTCGGGAAATTGGTAACCGCCGCCCGCGGCATTAGTGCCTACTCGGACGCCGAGTTGAATACCGCCGGCGACCGCCTGTTCAACCTGGAGCGCGCCTTTAACCTCCGCGAGGGCTTCGGCCGCAAGGATGATTTCCTGCCGTCTCGCATCCGCACCGAGCCCCTGCACACCCGTAAAGCCAAAGGCGAGGGGCAGACGGTCGGCCATAACGACGCGTTCCTGGATAAGTACTATGAGCTGCGCGGCTGGACTAAGGAAGGCGTCCCCACTGCTAAAAAGTTGAAAGAGTTGGGTCTGGACTTCGCCCTTAAGGACACCGCTGGCAAGAAGAAATGAAACATGGGTGATGATTTTGCCGCGTTTAAAGAGGCTTTACCTTATCTGATACCGCTGCTGGTCCTGGAGATAGTGCTGCTTTTCGTAGCTATTATCGATCTCGACCGGCGGCGGTATGTGACAGGTAATAACAAGCTGGTCTGGGTGCTGGTCATCGTTATCATCGGCATTATCGGTCCCGTGATCTATTTCATTTTCGGACGCCGGAAACAGGCCACCGATAAAGAATAGGAATTGGCAGCTTCTCCGTCCTTTTTCCGTGCGTCCAGTTCTTTTTTTAGTTTTAGACCTGAGTCTGTGATAGCATGGTATTTTAACCGATGTCGTTTTTTAGAAAAATTAAAGCCCTCGACTCCCTGAAAAATCCAGCCTTCCGTATGTTTTTCATGAGCCGGCTGTTTAACGCCCTGGGCATGAACGTACGGCAGTTTAGTTTGTCCCTGCTCGTGTTTTATCTGACCGGTTCCGCTACGTGGCTGGGTATCCTGACGCTCGGCCGGGCGGTGCCGCTGTTATTGGTCAGCCCGCTTTCCGGCGCCATGGCCGACCGTTTTGAGAAAAAGACCCTTATCCAGTGGGCTAGCGCTGCCGATGTCATGATCGCGTCAGGCATCGGATTGAGCCTGACGACCGGCTTCCTTTCCGCGGATAATCCGGGCTCGTGGTGGTTCCTGGTGGCGATGGCTTTTTGCGATGGTATCAGCACGGTCTTTAAAGGCCCCTCCACGGA
>DAIQQC010000012.1:17023-27739 GCA_036787005.1 Dehalococcoidales bacterium
AACATCCTTAAAGATATCCGGGATGTCCTGGTTTACATGAAAAAAGAGCGGAATATACTTTTCGTGCTTATCGGTGTTCTCTGCATGGTGTTCTTCTCCATGCCTTACCAGCAGTTGCTGCCCGTATTTCAGGATATCCTTAAGATCAACGCCACCGGGCTTGGTGTATTGCAACTCATGACCGGGCTGGGTTCCATCGGCGGTGCCATCATCTTAGCGTCCCTGCCGAACAATAAAAAGCGCGGCCTGCTGATGCTGGTAAGCGGCGTTATCCTGGGGCTTTCGCTGGTGTTCTTTTCTTTCTCTAAAGTCTACGCTGTTTCGATCGCCATTATGGTCGGTGTGGGTCTGGGACAGGCTGGCCGTATGACGCTGCCCGTGGCCCTGTTGCAGAGCTATACCCGGCCGGAATACCGCGCCCGCGTGATGAGTTTTTACGGCGTTGAGTTCGGCCTCTCCAGCTTCGGGACGTTCTTTGCTGCCATCCTGGTGGATACCCTCGGGGTGCAATGGTCGGTAGGGGGCATGGCCATGGTGCTGGTGGCGCTGAGCATCTTGGCCCTGTTATTTATCCCCCGGTTGCGTAAGCTGGACTGATGGCCCGGCGCATGTTTGCATTAAGGCTGTCATTTTGATATTGTTTTTGAAGGATAAGAAAGGAGATAAATCATGGGAAAGTCCAAATACGGCAAGTACATCACCACGGAGCTGAAAAAGGGCGTCGTTATGCCCGGCTACAAAGGACCGCAGCTGATCCGGCAGGGCTATGCTGACGGCTATCGCCTGGGACTGGAGCACGTTATCTGGATGGACAACGAGGTCCTCCCCGGCGGCTTCTACGGCGAGTATACCTGGCAGTGGCCTGCCACGATGAAAGACCAGCGCCAGATGCCGCGGTTCATGATGCCGGACCTGGTTACGCCGGAGCTCGTCAAGAGCGGGAAAGTTCCCGGCATCATGCCCCATGCCCACCCCTTCATCGAGATTTTCAGTTACTTCGGCACAAACGTCGATGACCCCTCCGACCTCGGCGGCGAGATTGAGTTCTGGCTGGAAGACGAGAAATTCGTCCTCACCAAGAGTTTTATGGTCTATATCCCCGCCAACATGGAACACTGCCCGCTGGTCTTCCGCCGCATGGATAGGCCGATGTTCCACATGACCCTCGGCTCCGGGGACAAATACGTTTAGTTGTAACTTGTACTTTAGAAAGAGTAATGGAAATGCATAAGGGTAGAAACGCCAAATACATCGTCGATACGCCTAAAACCAATGCCAAATATCCGCCTTACCGGGTCAAGAACGACCCTAAGGTCGTTAAACCGGTTGTCCAGGTGGATGCCGAGACCGTCCCCGGCGCCGGTTTCTACGCCGAAGCCAAGTGGATCGTGCCTGGCGCGGCTAAAGAGGTAAAACTCTGTGAGTCCCATACGCATGACTTCAACGAAGTGCTCGGCTTCTTCGGCTTGAATTACGATAATATCCAGGACCTCGGTGCGGAGATCGAAATTACTATAGACAATGAAAAAAATATCGTCGATAGAAGTTTCTCGGCCTGTATCCCGGCCGGTGTCCAGCACGGCCCCGTTATTATCCGCAACATAACTCGGCCTATCATTCACGCCTCTTCGGGTATAGCCAGCCATTATAAATAGATATTGATGCTAGAGAGAGGTAATTGGAAATGGGAAAAAACGCCAAATACGCTGTAGATTATCCAAAAAAGAACCCTAAATACCCCGCTTACCGCCCGAAGCTAGACCCCAAAATCGTTAAACCTATCGTGACCGTTGATAATGAGGTCGTCCCCGGTGCCGGGTTCTACGCCGATACCAAGTGGATACTGCCCGGTTCGAAGACAGAGATTAAGCTCGCCGAAACACATTCGCATAAATTCGGGGAGATGCTCGGCTTTTTCGGCTACAACTACGATAATATCCAGGACCTCGGCGCGGAAATTGAGATCGTTATCGATAACGAAAAAAACCTGGTGGACCGCAGCTTCTGTGCCTATATTCCTCCGGGTGTCCAGCACGGCCCGATCTTCGTGAGAAACGTTACCCGGCCTATCTTCTGGGTCTCCTCAGGCCGCGCTCCAAAATACGAATAGAGGTTGTTGTAAATGACTACTATCAAAGAATTCAACCAGTACGGTGCCGAACTGGAGAATAACTTGCTGCTGCGGACCTCCCCCGTCGCGGTGAAAATGTTGAAAAAGGAGTCTGACATCCCTGCCGGCGCCCTCCGCCCGAAGAAGGGCCGTAATACCCACTATGCTCAGTGCCAGGCTTTCGCCATGACGCGCCGGGAAGGCACGACCATCGCCATGCTCAAGGAAGACCACTGGTGCCCCGCCGCCCTGATGGCCTACGGTATGGTGCCCCTCCCTCAGGGCATGAACCCCACCCGCATGCACCCTTATGAGATGTTCGACTTCGGTAAATACGTCGGTGTGTTGACCGCCCCGCTGAAAACCGCGACTTTCAAGCCGGACGTTGTGATCATCTACTCCAATACTTCACAGCTGCGTAGTCTCCTGCTTTCTTTTGGCCCGGAGGAAATCCCGCAGGTCGGCGGCCGCTACTTCCCGCCGTCGTGCGCCCATGCCGTCGTCACGCCTATGCTCAAGGGCGGATATTGGGTTATCATGCCCGACCCCGGTGAATACCAGCGGGCGCTCTGCGACGAAGGTGAGATGATGTTCGCCGTGCCGGCGGCCAAGCTGCCCACGCTCATGGAAAGCCTTCATAAGTTCCAGTCGCAGGGCTTCGCCTACCGCAATAACTACTATTTCATGCAGGGCGATTTCTCCCGCCCCGATTTTTATAAGAAGATGTTTAAAGACTGGGGACTGGAAGATTATTAGATGTCAGCTTCCGGCCTGCGTGTTCTTATCCCGCGTGCCGAAGTGGCGTCCACCGTCACGCGGCTGGCTGTGGAAATATCCCGCGACTACCATGATAAGAACCCTCTCCTGATTGGTATCCTCAAGGGCTCGTTCGTCTTTATCGCCGACCTCATCCGCTGCCTGGATTTTCCGCTGGAAGTTGATTTCATCAGGCTTTCCAGCTACGGCTCGGGCAGGCAGACCTCCGGCAACGTTAGAGTAGTGCAGGGCTTACGTTCAAAATTGCAGGGCAGACACGTGCTCGTGGTTGAAGATATCGTTGATACCGGCATTACGGTTGCTTTCCTGATTGAGTATTTAAAGAAGAAAAAGCCGGCCTCGGTTAAGCTTTGCGCCCTGCTGGATAAGCCGTCGCGGCGACGAGTGCCTGTATCTATCCATTACCTGGGGACGGCTGTGTCTGATAAGTTCGTCGTCGGGTACGGTATCGATTTTAACGAGAAATATCGCAACCTGCCGGACATCTACGTTCTGGAGGACGGCCAGTGAAAGACTTGCGCGGTGTCATCTCCGTTGCTAAAGGCGAGGCCCCCGCCGACCTTATCCTCGCCAATGCCCGCGTCGTTAACACCTTTAGCGGACAGGTGGAAAAGGCCGACGTCGCTATCTACAACGGCCTTATCGCCGGGGTCGGCGAATACCGGCAGGCTAAAGAGGTCATCGACCTCGATGGCAAATATATCGCCCCCGGGCTTATCAACGGCCATACCCATCTTGAAAGCTCGATGCTGGACGTCGGCCAGTATGCCCGCGCGGTAGTGCCCCGCGGCACTTCGGCCGTGGTCACCGACCTCCATGAAATCACCAACGTCTGCGGCATCAAAGGAATCAAATACATGCTGGATGCCGCGCGGCGTTTGCCGCTAGATCTGTTTCTCATGGCGCCTTCCTGCGTCCCGGCAACAAGACTGGAGACATCCGGCGCTATTATCAACCCCACCGATATCAAGAAAATCCTGAGGTTCCGGAACTGCATCGGCCTGGGCGAGGTGATGAATTACCCCGGCGTCCTTGCCGGTAATGCCGCCATGTTAAAAAAAATAATAGCCTCGGGCGGCGGAATTATCGATGGCCACGCGCCCGGCGTCAGGGGCAACAACCTCAGCGCTTATATCGCCGCGGGGATACACTCCGACCATGAGTCAGTTTCTCTGGCGGAGGCGGAGGAAAAGCTGCAGCGGGGCATGCACATCATGATCCGGGAGGGCTCTACGGAGAAGAATCTGGAGGCCTTGCTGCCGCTGGTCACGGACCGGACCTGGCCGCGTTGTCTCTTCGTAGTGGACGACCGCCATGCCGGGGATATCCTCCATGACGGCGATATCGACGCCGTGGTGCGCAAAGCTATCAAGCTGGGGCTAGAACCCGTCCGGGCGATCCAGCTGGCGACCATCAACGCCGCCTCGTATTTCCGCCTGGACAGGCTGGGAGCGGTCGCCCCGGGCTATTTTGCCAACCTTATCGTGCTTAAGAGACTGGCCGACTTTCAAGTTGACGAGGTCTTCTATCGCGGCCGTCTGGTCGCCCGCGAAGGCAAGCCGTTATTTTCTTTATCCCAGGTTGCCGGAGAAAGACTGACTCATACCGTTAATATCAAGCCGTTTAGTGTTAAGGATTTAAAGCTCCGCGTAAAAACTGAGATTCAGACCGTGATAGAGGTAGTGCCCGGCCAGATCATTACGCGTAAGAAGCTTCTGAAAGCCCAGGTAGTTGATGGACTTATCGTTGCTGATACTTCACGTGACATCCTGAAAGCCGTGGTGGTGGAAAGGCATAAAGCTACCGGCCGTATCGGACGGGGACTGGTGACGGGCTTCGGTCTTAAGAAAGGGGCTCTGGCCTCGTCCATAGCCCATGATTCGCATAATATCGTCGCCGTCGGCGTTGATGATAACGACATATATGCGGCTGTCAAAGCTATCGAGCAGATGCAGGGCGGGCTGGCGGCGGTAACTGACGGTAAGATTCTTGCCAGCTTGGCCGCGCCCATCGCCGGCCTGCTTTCTCCCGAGCCCCTGGAAAAGGTCGCGGCCGGGCTGGAAAAACTGGACCGTGCCGCTCATGAGTTAGGTTCCACCCTGCCTTCGCCGTTCGCCACATTATCGTTCCTGGCCCTGCCGGTCATCCCCGAGCTGCGCCTGACCGACCTCGGCCTGGTGGACGTGAATGAGTTCAAGCTGATAAAATAGTGAAGTCTACAGCCTAACCCCCTTCTCGTATTAAGAAAGGGGGGCTGGCGGGTGAGGTTAAGAAGGAGATTCATGCGCCATACTACCGCCGAACCCTTGTTCGAAAACCGTTATGACGCCGGGCGCAAGCTCGCCGAGAAGCTTTACGACTACACTAATAAAGCCGCGGTGGTTTTAGGAATTCCAAACGGCGGCGTCGCCGTAGCCTTAGGGGTCGCTTTAGGAATCAACGGCGACCTCGACCTCGTTATCTCGCGGAAGATCCCGCTGCCTTTGAGTCCCGAAGGCGGCTTCGGGTCCGTGACGGATGACGGCACAACGATTTTCGATGAGGCGATCATCAAGAGGGTCGGGCTGAGCCAGACGCAGATCAACTACCAGGTTAATCAGGTGAGGTCGGACATCCGCCACCGCAGCCTGCTTTATCACGGTGACCGACCACCTTTATCTATCGCCGGGCGGACTGTGATCGTCGTCGATGACGGACTGGCTTCCGGCTATACCATGCGTGCCGCTATCGAGTCCCTGCGTCACCGTAATCCTAAAAAAATAGTCGCCGCCGTGCCGGTGGGACCAGAGACAATCGTGGAGGCTTTACGGGAAGTCGCTGATAGGGTGGTCACCTGCGCCGTGGGCAAAGAGCCGAAGTTCTACATTGCCGACTACTACCGCTCCTGGCACGATATCACCGACGCCGAGGTACTGCACTGCCTGAAAGAATGGCGGTTGCGCCATCATGGTATGAAGATAGAGATGCCGGGGAAAAAACGGGAAACGATATAGGGTATTTCCCTCTTCACATCCCCCCGTCCACTCCTAATACCTGCCCCGTAATGTACCGCGACTCTTCGCTGGCCAGGAAGGCCACCGCTTCCGCCACGTCGCGCGGCGTGCCCGCGTAGCCTATCGGGACGCGCTTGAGGAGCTCCTGCGACTGCTTTTCATCGAGGTTTTGTGTCATTTTAGTATCGATGTAGCCCGGGGCGATGGCGTTGACGGTAATACCGCGTGACGCAACCTCTTTGGCGACCGATTTCGTGAAAGCAATGACCCCCGCCTTGGCGGCGGCATAGTTGGCCTGCCCGGCATTGCCGTGAATGCCTACGATGCTGGCGATACTCACGATGCGCCCCCATCGCTGCTTGAGCATCGGGCGCAGCACAGCCCGAGTACAAAGGAAAGCACTCTTGAGGTCGATATTGAGGACGGTGTTCCAGTCCTCGTCGGACATGCGCATCACCAGCCCGTCGCGCGTCACCCCGGCGTTGTTGACAAGGATATCGACCCGCCCGAACTTGTTGACCACTGTTTCAACCATCTTCGTAACATCTTCCGGAGAGCTGACGTCGGCAGTGGCGGCTACCGACTGTCTCCCCAGCGACTCGATTTCTTTAACTACTACCTCCAGAGCTTCACCTGCCGAAGCTATATCGTTAACCGCTACGTCAACGCCAGCTTCGGCCAGTTTTAACGCTATTGCCCGCCCGATTCCCCTCCCACTCCCCGTCACCAGCGCTACTTTATTCGAAAGGTCCATAAATGCCTCCCTGTTATTGACTCTCCTTGAACGGGTTAGGCTTTAGCTGTAATGCAGCACTAGTTCCCTATTATACCACTCCCTTAAAGAGGTCATGCTCGCGACGGCGCCCCTTGACCGGTGGTGCGGCACGCATGAAAGAGTCGCGCTGGCCGAACAACCGGCCGACCAGGCCGAGCAGTCCCCGGCGGGGCGAACCGCCGAAAAGCTGGCTGGCGTGGCAGGCAGCCGCGCGCTCGCGCATCCGGACGGACTCCTTTCTCAGGCGTATCACCGTGTGCACCGGAAAGTCTGCTTCAATAAATTCAGCCAGGTCGATGTCCTTGTTCTTCCCGACGTGATGGATATCACGTCCGAAGAAAGCCATGAACTTGATCATTATATTCAACAAGCGGTGGGGAAAGACGTGAAAATAAAGCTTTTGGGGCTGGAAAGGAGCGCCGTCTTCCGGGTGTTTTTGGGGGTCGCCGGCGTCTTTAAAAGCCATCACCGTGGCGTTATGGATGGCCACGTGGTCGGGGTGATGGTACCCGCCGATAGGGTCGAAGGTGACCACCACCTCCGGTTTGAGCCGGCGGAATATCTCCACTATGCGCCCGGCCACCTCTTCCAGCGGGGCCGCCGCCAGCGCCTGCGGGTGCTTATTGTCCGGCGTACCGGCCATGCCGGAATCGCGGTAGCCGAGGTAGATAATGTCAGCCAGCCCCAGAGCCTCGGCGGCGCATTTAAGCTCGTGCGAGCGCAGGTCGCCAATCGAAGCGAACCCCTGCAGCATTTCCGCGGGTACCTCGCCTACCTCGCCGCGCGTCCCGCAGATGTAATAGACCTTGACGCCGGCGGCGGCATACTGCGCCAGCGTGCCGCCGACACCGAACGACTCGTCGTCCGGGTGAGCGCCGACAAAGACCAGGGTACGGGAGATGCTCATTTCACCGGCACTTTCCGGATAAATCCCGTCGTATACGGCTTTTTCACGATACCTTTATCGGTAACGAAAGCGGTGATGTACTGATGCGGCGTGACATCGAAAGCGGGGTTAGCGGCGGCAGTCCCTTCCGGCGCGGTACTGATGCCCTGAAGGGCGGTGACTTCCGCGGGGTCGCGTTCCTCGATAGGGATTTGGTCACCGCTGTTTAAGGATATATCGATAGTGGAGACGGGAGCGGCGATATAGAACGGTATGTTGTTCTCCTTCGCCAGCACCGCCAGCGTATAGGTCCCGATCTTATTGGCGGTGTCTCCGTTGGCGGCAATGCGGTCGGCGCCGGTGATAACGCAATCGACCTTACCGGTCTTCATAAAATACCCTGCCGCGGAATCGGTAATCAGCGTTGCCGGCACGCCGGCTTTTTGCAGTTCCCACATGGTCAGCCTCGCGCCCTGCAGCAGGGGACGGGTCTCGGTGGCGAGGACTCTGATGTTTTTACCCTGTTGAAAAGCCTTGCCGATTACTCCAAGAGCAGTGCCGTAGTCGGGTGCCGCCAGCGGGCCGGTGTTACAATGGGTCAGCACCGTCCAGCCTGCTTTAAGAAGACCGGCTCCGTACCGGCTGAGGCGCGCAGTGGCGGCGGACTCTT
Source organism: Dehalococcoidales bacterium (assembly GCA_036787005.1). Lineage (GTDB taxonomy): Bacteria > Chloroflexota > Dehalococcoidia > Dehalococcoidales > RBG-16-60-22 > JBFYTX01. The sequence continues at coordinate 25,235 of DAIQQC010000012.1, forward strand.
CCCGGTGTATCTTGACGGCTTCGGCGGCGAGGGCTGAAGTGATTGCGGCGGCGCTTTTACCCGCGGCGGCTGCTCTTTTAAGGCGTTCGAGAGCAGCGAAAAGGTTGCGGGCGGTAGGGCGGGTAGCAGCGACATTTGAGATAATATCATTCAATTCTTTGAGAAAGGCGGAAACGGAAGCCGCACCAATATCCCGCGCCCCGAGAGCGACGGCGTACGCCCCGGCGATGGCGATGGCGGGTGCACCGCGCACTTTAAGCTCCCTGATGGCGGAAGCGACATCCCGGTAGTCTTTGAGATCCAGGTAGACTTCCTCGCCGGGGAGCCGCGTCTGGTCGAGGAGACGAACGCGGTCGCCGAGCCAGGCGATGGGCTGATAGTTTATTGACCTCACCCCCTATAAAAGAGGTATTTTATCCCTCTTAGATGCCTTTTATAACTTCGTTTCCGAACTTTTTTCCCACTGTTTGCGTTTGAGTTCCATGAGGACGAAATCGTAGCCGTTGCGGCGGAGGCGGCCGAAGAGCGTAAAGCCGCACCGGGTGAAACACTTCTGCGCCCTCATGTTCCAGTCCAGTGTCTTGAGATAGAGCCGGTTCAGGCGGGTAGTACGGAAAACGTGGTCGACCATGGCAGTGACGGCGTCGGCGCCGTAGCCCTTATCCCAGTAGTCGTGGTTACCGATCATGATGCCCAGCTGGGCATCCAGCTTCTTATCGTCGATGTCATAGCAGGTGCAGTTGCCAATGTGCTTACCGTCGAGGGTCTCTACCGCCAGTGGAAAGCGATTGTGATGGGAGTGGCGCAGGGCGCCGGCGTAGTCGAGGAGGTAAAGCGAGAAGGACATACTTAGCACGGGCGCGGCGTCGAGGCGGGCAAGCTCTGGGTCCGCCTGCCACTTGTAGTCGTTACGGACATCGGAGAGCTTCTTTTCGCGGAGGCGGGTCTTTCTGCCGGTGATGGCGGCATGCCGCGGGGGCTTGAATCCGGCGAGGACGGTGCTCTTTCCCAGTTTCATGGTCGGTAGTGGACGCGGCGCGGGCGCTAGTTGCTTTCTCCCTGCGCTTCCTCGTCGTCCTTGTTCTCGCCTTCCTCGTCGTCTTCCTCACCGCGCTCCCAGATGGGTTCGGTAAAGTAGTCGATATACTCTTCCATGGCCTGGGCGGCCACCTGCTTGATGCGCTCGCCCGCATCGACAGCCATCTTCGCCAGGTCGGCGAAGTCGACCTTGATATCGAGTATGGCGGAGAGGACCTTGAGGACGGCCAGGGCGGCCATGGGATTGGGCACGCGGCTGGCGTAGACGGGCACTTCTCCGAGCAGGCAGACGCCGTCGATGGCCCTTTCCTTGGCGACGCCGAGGAGGAGGCCGTTGAGTCCGGCAATCTGGAGGTTGGTGGCTTTTTGCAGCTTGTACTGTTCCAGCTCGGCGGCGACGAGGTGGCTGGTGGCGACTCCCCAGACCTTGGGGGGCTCGGTGTGATGGATGCGGGTGATGGCGGCGGCGCAGGTATAGATGCGGCCGACCTCGAACCTTTCGGCGACATCGAGGATGCAGTTGGCGAGGTCGTAGCCCTTGCTGCCGGGCTGGTCGTCGCCGATAAAGAGGATGAGGTCGTTAGTTGCGCCTTCGTTCTTCCAGTAGTAGAACTGGCTGAGGGGGAAGGTGGGGGCCTCGACGACGTTGTCCTTGACGAGGACGCCGATGGGGTCGAAGAAAGCGGAGGGCTCGAGGAAGCCGAGGTCTTTAAAGGGGAGCTTGGCGCGGAGGTAGTTGGAGAGTATCATGGCGACGTTGCCGATGCCGGGCCAGGCGGCGAGGAGGTTAGGGGAGCGGAGCTTGGGCCGGGCGGTTATCTTAATAATACCGTTCATATCTGACCACCTTAAAACCGTCTCTGAGAGCTATTATAACTCTTTTGGGGAATGAACAGTTAATGGGCGGCGGTTAACGATTGGCGGTAAGAAGGCATTCGTTTTTCGTTTTTTTATTTTGTGGTTTGTAGCTAACCAGACATAATACAAAGCTGTTATTCGTTTCTGACTTTATGTTTAGTCAGCTTCAGCGACCGGGTATTCGTTTCCAACAATCTATAAGTTTTAAGTTATAAGCTATAAGCTATTAGCTGTCTACAATGAATAGTATACATGGGGCAAGGGGGAAAAGGGAAGGGGATTTTGTCGTCCTTCGACCCTTCTTCGCTAAAGCTCCTAAGGGCAGGCAGGCTCAGGATGAACTGAGGGGCGAGCCTCATCCCCTTGCCCCCTCTCCGAACAGAGACGTTGGGTTAAGGTGAGTTATTATTTGCTTGGAGAGAGGGGGGAGAAGGTGAGAGGGGCGCTAGCCCCTCTCACTGCGCACTCCCTGAGGGGGATGAGGAGAGCATGGGAGTTTAAGAGGGGTTAAGCCTGAAGTTCACCCTGAAGGGCGTTAGCCCCTCTTTTTTTATTCCCCCTTCCCTTTGACCCTGCGACAAGCTCAGGGCAAGAGGGAAGGGGGCAGGG
>DAIQQC010000143.1:0-1241 GCA_036787005.1 Dehalococcoidales bacterium
CCAGGCAGCGCGCGGCACCGCGGACATTCTCCCTTCGGAGCAACCCTACTGGCGTTACGTTGAAAAGGTCATTAACGATATCACGCAACTGTACGGGTACCAGCGAATAGATACGCCGATATTCGAAGATACAAGCCTTTTCAAACGCAGCGCGGGCGAATACACGGACATCGTCCAGAAAGAGATGTACACCTTCGACGACCGCGGCGGCAACAGTCTGACCCTTAAACCGGAGGGGACGCCGTCAGTCTGCCGGGCATACATCCAGCACGGTATGCACAATCTGGCGCAGCCGGTCAAACTATATTACATTTCCCCTATTTTCCGCTACGATAGGCCGCAGGCGGGGCGGTACCGGCAGCACTACCAAATCGGCGTAGAGGCCATCGGTGAAGGCGATCCGGCCCTGGACGCCGAGGTAATCGATATGGCATGGCAGTTTTACAGATCTCTCGGACTTAAGGATATATCACTGCAGCTTAACAGCATAGGCTGTAAAGAATGCCGTCCCGGCTACCTGGTCGCACTCAAAGACTATTATGCCGGACACGCCAACCTGTGCAACGACTGCAAAGCGCGGCTGGAGAAAAACCCTTTACGCCTGCTCGACTGCAAGCAACCGACCTGCCAGCCGGTCGCCGAGGCGGCACCGGCCGGCGCCGATTTCCTCTGCCCGGCCTGCCAGGAGCATTTTGAGCGGCTGAGGAAATACCTCGGCCTGGTAGATATACCCTTCACCCTCAATCACCGGCTGGTGCGGGGGCTGGACTATTATACGCGCACCGTCTTCGAGATCCAGCCACAGGAAGAGGGCGGCCAGAGCACCATCGGGGGAGGGGGTCGATACGACGACCTCATCGAAGAGCTGGGGGGAAAGCCCACGCCGGGCATCGGGTTCGCCACGGGCATCGAGAGGATAATCATTAACCTCAAGAAGCAGGGCTTTATCGCTCCGGAAAACCCGGGGCTGCGCGTGCTGATCGCTTTCATGGGGGAAAGAGCCAGGGAGGAAGCGGTAAAGCTGGCGGCGCGGCTGAGACGGACGGGGATCAGAGCGATAGCCGGCGCGGGCGATAAAAGCCTGAAGGCTCAGCTAAGGCAGGCCAACGCGCTGAACGTCCCCTACGCGGTGATCATCGGGGAGGACGAGGTCAAGGCGGGGACGGTAACGCTGCGGGACATGTCTAACGCCGGCCAGGAAACGTTAGACCCGGCGGACCTGGAGGAGCGGCTGAAGTAAA
>DAIQQC010000143.1:1341-2660 GCA_036787005.1 Dehalococcoidales bacterium
TACTAAAGCGGGAGTCCGTAAGTCCCACGACCTATGTAATCTTATCATTTTCTTTGAAATGTTATAAATTGGTGGTGTCCCCCGCTAACCAGGTGGCCGGCACGAACGTTATATATTGCGGACGGCTCTCCGGTAAATATTTATGTTAAATGCATGTGGGAAGAGTTGACAAAAGTTAGAATAGTGCTATATTATGGGTAGTACCTTGGAACAGGTATCTGTGAAGGAGGTGATGCTATGGCCTTAACCCGCGAGGGAAACAGGAGCCAGGGCGCTCCGTCAGCTGCGTTTAAGTAACCCGTATCTCCGCAAAAGGCCGAAAGAACCTTGCAAGTTTGCGGAGGTAACCATATAAAAAACAAGGAGATAAATAAAAGTCGATGAAAAAAATATTCAGAAAGTTCTGGGGCGTGGCGCTGGTAGTGATGATGGTTTCATCGCTAATTATCGTGTCTGCCCCGGCGGGAGCCGGCAACTACGCGTTCAGTAACTCATTCGCGTTGCCCTCCAATGTTGCGCCCGACAATACGCTGTCCGCCGCTGGCAACGGGTTTATTGGCGTCGCCAAGTCCGGCGATGTTATCTATACCATCGGATTGGTCGGCGCGACCTATTCCCTGTATAAGTCAGCGGACGGCGGCGCCACCTGGGCAGCCATGCCGGGCGCTCTTGCCGCTATGACGGCACCGACCTATATCGCCGTTGCCCCCGACGATCCGCTTATCGTGGCGGTCGTCGATAACCTCGCTACCGATGCGGTTTACCTGTCTACTAACGGCGGCGCGACTTTCACCGGACCTCTCAGCACCTTGACCGCGGGCGCGGCTATCAACACGATAGACATCTCGCCCCTGTCCAGTCTCGGCGCCCGGTTAGTCGCAGTAGGCGGCAGCACCGCACCAGCTACCGAGTATCTGGTGAGCTGGACGATAGGCGGCTTCAACTGGACCGCGCTACCGGCGATTACTACGGGACCGACGCCGGGAGTTGCTTTCGCAGCTGATGACATCGTGGCCATCAAATATGCACCGACATTCGCTTCTGAAGAAGACCTGATGGTCGTCACCGAGACTGTCAACAGCGACATGACGCTACACATCTACAGCACCACTTACGGCGGCTGGAACAATACTGCCGTAGATCCCAGCTATCCGAGACCACTTGAAACCAACGCCACTCTTACCGTTAACCGCGCGGTTATCGAGCTGGATGAGACCTTCTACGCGTTATCGAACGAGATAGGTTTCGTCGGCGCTTCCATCACCGGCGTAGCTGCGGCGGAAATCGGCGGCGTGTACAACGCTGCCGGCATCGGCACC